>CATJIO010000072.1 GCA_949740725.1 uncultured Lachnospiraceae bacterium
TCTCGTTTTTTCTTAGGCATTTTTACCAATCTCCAACCGGTCTCAAAACCTATAGGTTTTGAGATTTTTCTTCTGAGCATGTCCACTTAATCCCCATCCTCCCTAAGCCCCACATTCCTCTGCATTTTCTACCCTCCAGTACAGAACGCAAAAAAGCCCCCCGGAAAACCGTGCTCTTTACGCCTTCGGTTCCTCCAGAGGGCTTCCTCTATTGACTCGTTCTATTCACTTTTCCGTTCAAGGCAGCGCCTTCTCACCGCCATATCCCCACTCGATCCTCTGGCGCCACATACATCCCATCGCCCTCCTTTACCCCATAAATCTCGTGAAAGGCATCGCAGGAGCTAAGCACCGCGTTCACCCGGACCTTATTGGGAGAATGGGTATCTACGTTCATCAGGTATACCATAAAACTGGCCGTGTCCACACTGGCCCAGTTATAAGCCATTTGGCTAAATGCCTCATCCAACCCTTTCTGATCATCTCCGATTATAGAGGTAATGCAGGTGATAGCGCCTAAGTCAGCAATATTTTCCATCAAGGTCATCTCCCCATTCACCTTGTTCCCCATCACCTCATAATTGTTGTAATAGTCCACAATGGACTGGGAAAGCTCCTGGTACGCCTCCATCTCCTCATCACTCCACCACACCTGATAATTGCCGTACTCGTCATACAGCGCTCCGGTAGAATCAAAGGCATGGCTTACCTCATGGGCGATAATATAGCCGATACCGCCTAGATTAGCTCCATCGCTGTTTTCCCTGTCGTAGAATGGCGCCTGGAGAATTGCCGCCGGAAAAACAATTTCGTTGTTAGCAGGATCGTAGTAGGCATTAACTGTCTGGGGCACGTCCTCCCACTCGCTTCTGTCTACCTCTTGGCCCAGCTTATCCCGTTCATATTCCACCGATACCTCCAGGCTGTTCACAAAATTAGACATCAGGCTGCCTCCCTCTGAGACGGGGATCACCTGCATCATATCCTTTGCCTCTGGCCACTGATCCGGATAACCGATCTTTACCACCATAGTCTCCAGCTTACGGATGGCCTTTTTCTTCGTCTCTTGGCTCATCCAGTCCTGCCTCATAATGATCGCCTCATATTCCTCCAGAATCTGGCCAATGATCCCTTCCACCTCTTCCTTATCCTCCGGTGAAAAATGATCCTCTACATAAATCATCCCAAAGTCCCAGGGAAGGAGATCCTGGGTCAGCGTCATCCAGTTCTTCTCATCCCCCCATGCCTCAGTAATGCCGTATAGCATGTTCTCCATTTTTTCATGAAGGCTGGCATAGGCAGGATCGCCGTATTGAGCCATATCATTCAGCAGGACAAAGGTAGAGTAATCCTTCAATGCCTCCAGATTCTCCTCCACCAGCAGAGTGTTGATCTTTTTCGCCTGCTCCACATCCAGCACAATATACTTATCCTGGCCGTCAATGCGGAGAGTCTTCAGCATGCGGTCCACATCCACATTGGTGTATAGCTGCTGTAACATTTCCTTGGTGTACACATTGTAAGTCATAGACGGGTCATAATACTGCTCCGTTGTCAATGTAGCGCTGCAAATGTCCCGCAGAAGCACTTCGATGGAATCAGCAGACTGCTCTGCTTGGGCTTCTTCCATACCGTAGGTACACAGCATGTCTTTTACATAGTCCATGTACATCTCCACATACTCCTGAGTATTCTCCCCTTCTACATATTCCTTTCCAATCAGGGGATCCGCATACAAAAGATAAACTGCGTATTGACTGGAATCTTCCTTGTCCTGCATGACACTATAGCCGCCTACAATACTGCTGAAGCCCAGATCGCCGCTGAAGCGGGCCAGGGCATCTACATATTCCCCGATATCTTTGGCATTCCGGATGCCATCCAGATAAGGCTTTAGCGGGCCCAGCCCCACCTCCACCCGGTTTTGTGTATTGGACACGCATTCATACAAATCTTTGATCTTCTGCTCACTGCTGCCCCTCTCATACACCGTGTCATCCTCTGACAGATCCCGGATGAGCTCCTCCATCTCTTCGTTGATGGCGGCATCCAACTCACTGAACCAGTCCCAGTGAGCGTCCGTGGCATTCAGCTGAATATTCGATAAAATATACTGGTTTATATATTCGTAATAGTCATCCTGGACGCGTATCTCCTCCACATTGTTCCCATTATCATCTTCAGAGCTCTGCCCCTTCTGCACCATTTCCTCCTTTGGCAGAGCTCCGCCACATCCGGTGAGCGGAACCGCCAGCTGGAAGGACAGTAATAAAGCCAATAATTGTTTCTTCATCGCTCTTCTCTCCTTTTCATTGCGCTGTACATGGGATTATCTTATCACAAATACATTGGCTTAACAAGCCGGCCTTCCCGGGACAGAATGGTTTTTGAAGAATGAATACTTAAAAAAAATTTCACGTCTGCGCGGACAACAAGTTCTCTGCTGTGTCCACGCAGACGTGAATGTTTATGACAAGGTTATAAATGCATCCAGCCCTACCGGCGCGTCTGGATTAGTCCCCAAAAGGATAGCCTTCTCGTAGGCCAGGCACTGCATGATAAAGATGAATGGGATCCCCATGACGCCGAAATCCCGGATTTCCCCGATGTAAATATTCTCATCCGCCCCGTAGATATTCTCCTTTTCCGTGGACACGGTAATCAAGATCCCCCGCCTTGACTTTAAATCTTCCAGCATATCCTTCTGAAGTTGATTTTCCCCAGGGCCCATGAGCACAATAGACAGTGTCTTCTCATCATTGAGCACCATAGGGCCGTGGCGGTAATCCAGCACATTGCAGCATTTCCCAGGAACCATGGCGATCTCTGTAAACGCCAGGGCTCCCTCCTCACCCACGCCGATGGCTGGCCCATCGGCAAGAATCACCACATTGTCCCACTCTCTGGCCGCAATCTTCTTTAACCGCTCCCGGTTGTCTTCCTTATAGTCCTTATTGTTCAACACCACACGGAACAGGTCTGCGATCAAATAATTATCTTCCTGATAGATAGCCGCCAGGAAAAGCACCGCCATATACAGGTTAGTCACCGTCCTGGTCTGGGAGACGCTCTGGTCATAGCACCAGTCTAAGATGAGATTTAAATCGCTGTAGGGCATGATATCATTCTCCGCTTTGGCCGATATGGAGATCACCGGACAACCGTATGCCTTGATGGCCTTAACGCTCTCCACGATCTCCGTGGTCTGCCCTGATCTGGAGAGCACCACAGCGATGCTGCCCTTGACCGTTTCCTCGTAAAAGGCCTGATTCACCAGATAATCGCCGCCGGCCACCGCATTAGCCGCTGTATCTTTGCAGGCGGCAAACTTCCTCTGCCCGGTCTTAGCAATCATATAGCTGGAGCCGCAGCCCAAAAATAAAAACTTTCTCTCCTGGTGCTGGCGGAAAAATTCCTCAACCACGCCCTTCCTTTCTACAAAATACTGAAAGGTTTTCGCCAGGGCAATGTGCTGCCCCATCATCTCTTTTTCGGTCAAAAACATACTTATCTCTCCTCCATTTTCTTTATCTGGCTCTCTCCAAGCCATTCCCGTATCCGATCCGCCAGCCCAGGCTCCACCTGGTATGCCGCCAAAAGAACGCCGCCTCTAACTGGATCCATCAACGGTTCCTGTAAGACAAAGCCCATCCCCTCCAGCCTCTGTTCCAATGGCCCCCGGATAATCTCCCCTCCCTGGAAGATCCCGCCGCTGTAGGAGACTGGAACCGGCTTTCCCTGGGGAAATTCCAGCTTCGAGGATACCGCCCGCACTCCGGCAGCCAGCTCTTCCGCCGCCCGGTCATAAAGCTGCAGGGCATACTCATCTCCCCGCTTTGCCGCCTTTAAGAGGGCCAGCTGGAGCGCAGCCACTCGGTTCCGCCTTCCCTGATAATTCTTTACATAGAGGGGAACAAACGCTTCCTGCTCCGTCTCTCCCAGCGCCTCTTTCATGGTCTCGTAGAGCGGTGAGCGCGGAAGCCGCCCATCCTTCTCCTTTACAAACAGGGACAGGGCCTGCAGCCCCAGCCAGTAGCCGGATCCCTCGTCCGAGAAATCCTCATGCCACCCATTTGCCCTTGCGCTGTGGCCTTGGCTGTCTCTGCCGTATACGATGGCCCCGGTGCCAGCCACCACATGGATCCCGGCCTGCAATCCCAGGGAACCAGCCCAGCCCAGCTCCACATCATTATAGATCCCCCACCGGGCTCCTGGCAGCAGGCCCTTCACCTCTGCCAAAAGCTCCAGGTCGGCTTTTGGATCCTCTCCATAGCAGGGCAGTCCGGCAGCCGCGCCGGTGATCTGTTCAGGCCTCAGCCCACTCTCTTCAAGCATGTGATGAAGCTGTGCCCGGATCACCTCCACCGCGCCAGTAATTCCCAGCTCCGGGTAAGCGCAGCCACTGGTTGTCCCCCTACACACTGGTTTTCCATGTCTGTCCACCATAAGAAAAGCTGTCTTGCTTCCCCCTCCGTCTATCCCTAGATAATACATAAAACCCCCTATTTGATTCCGCTCAAGGTAGAGCCCTCGATAAACCTCCGCTGGAACAAAAGGAATAAAATCAGCATCGGCAGTGTCATTAATGTAGCCGCCGCCATGGTGGCCCCCATATCCGCCACGTATTGGTTTGCGAAATAATTCATCGCGATGGGCAGTGTCATCCGATCCACGTCATTTAACATAATCAGTGGATTCAGGTAATCATTCCAGGTCGCAAGGGCGGTAAAAATCCCCAGGGAACTAATGGTGGGCTTCAGATTCGGCAGGATAATCCGGAAATAAATCATAAAATCCCCTGCCCCGTCCATCTTTGCCGCCTCACACAGGCTATCTGGGATATCCTCGATGGCCTGCCGGCAAAGGAACACTCCGAACATCCGCACCATTTTGGGAATAATCAGGGCAGCCAGCTTATTGTACAGCCCCAACTTCAAGATAATGAGAAAGTTGGGAATCATCGTAACCTCCGAGGGCACCATCATGGTGGCTAAGATCACTGCAAACCACAATTCTTTCCCCCGAAACTGGTATTTCGCGAAGACAAACCCGGATAGTGTGCTGGTAATGATCACAATGGTTGTCACGCTTCCTGTTACCAGCAGGCTGTTGATAAACCATTGGATAAAGGGGGATCCGGCGAATACCTTCCGGTAGCCATCCAGCGTCCAAGCCCTTGGCCACAGAGAGGATGCATGCATCAGATAGTCCTTGCTGGTCTTCAAGGAGGTCATGATCATCCACACATAGGGGACCAGGACAAAGCATGCGAATACCAGCAATATCGCCACCTTTGCCTTATCCATCATTTTCCGTCTCTTCATAATCAGTACTCCCAGTCTACCCGATTCAGACGCCGTTGAATCATGGACATCACAAATATCAGGATAAATAAAATGGTAGCCACCGCTGAGGCGTACCCCATATTTTTGTCGATAAACCCGGTTTTATAGACATAGTAGGCCAGGGTGGTGCCGGAATAATTCACACCGCCCTTTGCCACCAGTATCATAAACTGCACCATCATCTGAAAATAAGAGATGATGGTCATCATCACCACGAAGACAAAGGTCCGCCCCAGCAGCGGCAACCGGATTTTCATAAACTTGTACAAGGCATTGGCCCCGTCCATTTCCGCCGCCTCCAGAAAGTCTCTGGGAATTCCCTCCAGTCCGGAGCAAAAGAGCACCGTATTATACCCAAAGTCCGCCCACAGGGTAAAGAGGATAATAGAAGCCATGACAATCTTCTGATCTCCCAGCCAATTCACCGGGGGAAGTCTCAGGAATTTCAGAAGAGCATTCATCAGCCCATCCTGGGTAATCAGGATTCCCCTGTTCCAGACCACCGCCGAGGTAACTAACGGCGCAATACATGGAATGAAAAAGATGGTTCGGAAGAAATTTTTCCATCCTCTCCAGGGCAAATCCACCAGGATGGTGGAGATAAATAAAGTAAATACAATATTCAACGCCACCGTGACGGTCACAAACACCAGCGTATTCCTTACTGCCTTCTTAAATACTGCATCAGACAACAGCTGCCGGTAATTTTCCAATCCGATAAAGGGATTTCGCATCCTGACTGGATTATAGTCAAAGAGGGAAACCCCCAACCCGTAAAAGAGGGGCGCGATGAGGAATATCCCCGTCAGCACAAAAATTGGCAGCAATACGATCACCACAAATTTATTGCTTTTCATCTGCGCCTCTCCTTTCTATCCACTCCATATCCTACCCTTTACTGGAGCTTTGTCCGGTTAATGGTATCCGTCAGCTGAGCCAGCGCCTGTTCTACTGAGCTGTATTCATCGGTGGTACACAGGGTGACAAACATGGCATTGATCTCCCCCTTAAAGGTCTCTGTATTATAAGGCCCAATCCACTGTCCGCCCTCCAAGATGTCCAGCAGGCACTGGGCATAGGGCATAGCCGCCAAAAATTCCTCATTTCCTAGCATGCTCTTCCTGGGGGGAAGCTGGGCACAGGCGATATTAAATTCTGCCAGGTTATCCGGTTCAGTGAAAAATTCCACAAACTTCCAGGCGCCCTCTTTTTGATTACTGTCCTTAGGCACAGCCAGCCCCCATCCAGTCTCCGCCGCAAACCGGATCTCATCACCCAGCTTGGGAAGGGGAAGATAATCATAATCCTCGCCGTAGGATAAGCCGTATGCTGCCTCCCCGTTGGACACTGCCCAACAGCCGATGGGATGCATAAAGGACTTTCCTTCATAGAGCATCCGGTATGCGGAGGTTCCTTGCGTCAGCGTGTCCATATTCGTCCACTTCCGATCCACTACATAACTTCTCAGCTTTTCCATGGTGGATACCGCGATATCGCTGTTAAAATCCACGCTTCCGTCTTCCTTCAGATACTCGCCTCCCTGAGAAAGGATCATCCCCAGCCAAAGGAAAGGTAAGCTGTCTCCAGATACAAAGTCAAAGCCCCGCATTTCCATCACATTGCCATTAGATTTTGACACCTGATCAGACACTTGCTCCACCTCTTCCCAGGTAGTGGGATATGCCAGCCCCGCTTCATCAAACAACCGTTTATTCACCAGCATGCCGCCGTACTCCAGATTATACTCCATGGGTACGCCGTAATATTTCCCATCATAGCGGTAAGCCGCCACTGCCGGGTCATAGAAATCATTTTTCAGGATTTCCTGATACTGCTCCGGAACCTCCGCAAGAGCGCCGGTTCCGGCAAAATCCAGGGCCCAGCCGCCCCACATAGCATACACATCCGCGCCATCGCCCTTGGCCATCAGCGAGGTCTGGATCTTAGTCTGGTAGTCCGCATAGGGGAAATACTCCGACTGCACATCATACTCTGGATAGGCTTCCTCGAACTTTGCGATCATCTCCTCATAAGCGATCTGCCACGCCTCATTCTGATGTCCCCAGAACCGGATCACCGTCTTCCCCTCAGATGGCTCATCCTGCCCAGTCTCTGTCCCGGCTCCTGCCTGATCTGCCTTCTCTGTGGGAGCGTTGCCTCCTCCCCCTGTGTTCCCTCCGCTTCCTCCAGAGCTACAGCCCCATGTGGCAGACACAGTCAGCGCCATTACCAGTCCCATTGCCAGCATTCGTTTCCTTTTTCTCATATCCTTTTCCTCCTTATCTTTGCCGGGCAGGGTTATTTCAGCTCCAGGGAGGAGAAATAGCCCAGATAATCCCGGTTTGCATCAAACATTTCCTGTACCATAGCCCGGATCTCTTCCATGCTGAGCACAGCCGAGGTCAGGGGATCGAAGAGGATAGAATGGAAAATCTTCCAGCAGTCCCCCTCCACACAGCCCTGGACCGCCAGCTCCTCGCATCCGGCCAGGGTATTAATCATCACCGCCAAATGAAGAGGCAGATCTCCTACCTTCTCCGGGACAATCCCGTCTTTTGAGGCGGTCACCGGCACCTCCACCCCCGCGCCTTCCAGTACATTGGTGAGATATCCCCGGTTCCTTACATTTCCATTAAAGTGAAATGGCTCATGATCTCCAAATATAGCGTTAAAAATATTTGCCGCATACTCCTTCCCTCGCTCCAGGGAAATCTCTCCCATCTCCAGCCATTCCTCATACTCTGTTGCCCAGGTTTCCTCCCGGTTCAGATACCGGTCCAAAATATAGCCGTAGGCCCCGGGATTCCACCCAGTGCTGTGGGTGCAATATTTCTCGATGAGATCCGGCCGCTTCCGGAACCAGGCATTATACTCAGAATTATGACCAGAGCTTTCTGTCTGGTAGTAGTGAAGTTTGGTAAACATCTCATTCCGCACCTGTTCCTCATTCCAGATCTCTTCTCTCTTTAAGGCCTCCCGGATAAGCGGGTAGGCGTCTTTCCCCCGATACCGGTAATCCAGGTAAAAAGCCGTGTGGTTAATCCCGGCACAGGTATATTGGATATCCTCCATATCCGCCCCAATCCATCGGGCCAGCATGCCAGCCGTCCCCTGGACGCTGTGGCAGAGGCCAGTCACATTCACCGGGCTTTCCCCCTGCATATACCGGCACAGCATAGCCATGGGGTTGGTATAATTCAGCACCACCGCCGAGGGGCAGTACCGCTCAATATCCCGGCAGATATCCAACATCACCGGCGCTGTCCGCAAAAACCGGAATACTCCCGCCGGCCCTCTGGTATCCCCCACACAGAGATTAACCCCGTATTTTGCCGGGATCTCGATGTCCGAGCGCCATACATTCACCCCTCCCTGGAGGATGGTAATCAGCACCCCATCCGCATCCTTTAATGCTTCCACCCGATCCATGGTGGTGGTCAGTTTCGCCGGATATCCGCCCTTCTGGATCACCTTCTGGATTCCCTTCGCCGAGTACTCCAGACGCTTCTCATCGATATCCATCAAACAGATCCAGGCATCCTTAAACGCGTCAAAGGTGAAAATATCCCGTACCAGCTCTCTGGTAAAGCCCAGGGAACCTGCGCCGATAAACGTAAATTTTTTCCTGTTCATAACCCTATCCCTTTCTTTCCTCTTCGGTCATTTTTCTCTTTGTCTTACCTGCCGCTGCAGATCTGGATCTTACGCTTCACCACCTCCCGCACCCGCCGGATCCCCGCCTCGCCATAAGCTTTCGGATCATATGCAGAGGGCTTCTCCCGCAAAAGCTCCTTCACCCCGTCGGTGTAGGCGACCCGCAGCTCTGTAGCGAAGTTTACCTTGCAGATACCTCGGCGTACACATTCCTGCACCTCCTGGTCGCTGAGACCGGAAGCCCCATGAAGCACCAGAGGGATCTCCACCACCTTCTGTATGGCCTCCAGCCGATCCAGATCCAGCTTCGGCGCGCTCTGGTAAAATCCATGAGCTGTCCCGATGGCTACCGCCAGAGAGTCCACGCCAGTCTGGCTTACAAAGACGCTCGCTTCCGTTGGATCCGTAAGGCCTCCTCTTGACTCCCGGTCATCCTCCTTGCCCCCCACAGTCCCTAGCTCCGCTTCCACCGGAATCTGGTTTGGAGAGGCCATCTCCACTACCCTTCTGGTTATTTTCACATTCTCCTCAAAGCTTAACCCCGATCCGTCGATCATTAGGGAGGTATAGCCTTGCCTCAGTGCCTGGGACGCAAGCGAAAAGCTATCCCCGTGATCCAGATGGAGGGCCGCCTGCACCTTGAGCCGCTCCGCCTCCGCAGAGGCCATAGCGGTAAAAGAAGACAGTTCTCCGTACCGGATAGTGGAGGGGGTGGTCTGCAAAATCACCTCCGCCTCCATCTCCTTTGCCGCCCTCAGCACAGCTTTTATCATCTCCATATTTTCCACATTAAATGCGCCCACCCCATAGCCGTTTCGTCGGGCATTCTCCAGCATTTCCCTGGTGGTTACTAAAGCCATATCCCTCATCCCTTTCACTTAACCGCTTTTATTTTGTCAATATTATATAATGAATATCTATTTTATTCAATATTTATTGGTATTTTTGCCCAATTTTGCACTGGTATGGGATTTTTTCTGATACCAGTGGCCAAACTGGTATTAACTTTTTCTAATTGTCATGCTTCTGGAGAATGCTATAATAAAAAGATAAACAGTTGCCATGGGCTGCGAAGCCGTAAATCGGAATTGTCACTTGCCCAGGGCAGGGCGCTGCCTGGGAATCGTAGCAAAGGAGGTTCCTTTTTGAGACAAAATATTCCCTTATACATGAAACTTTATAATGAGCTGCGGGACCTGATCGCTTCTCCGGAATACAAGGAAAATTCCCAGCTTCCCTCAGAGCGCTTTCTCAGCAGCAAATACCATGTCAGCCGCACCACCGTGCGCCTGGCGCTAAATAAGCTGCTGCAGGACGGCTACATTTACACGGTCCACGGAAATGCTTCCTTCGTCCAGCCCCAGGTATTCGAGCAGCCTCTCAGCAAATTTTACTCCTTTACTGACGAGCTGAAAAATGATAATATCCTCATCCACAATGAATTGATCGACTATGATCTGGTTTCCCTGGATCGCATTATGGCACAAAAATTGGGCCATCCGGCCCAAAGTCAATTTCACAAACTGGCCCGCCTCCGTTCCGCCCAGAGCTACCCTCTGATGCTGGAAACCACCTGGCTGCCTAAAGGGCGCTTCCACCAGCTGGACATGAATTTATTGAAAAGTAAGGGATCCTTATATGAATACTTAACCAGAAAATATGACTTTCATGTTGACCACGCCGTTGAAACCTTCCGCCCCATCATGGCCGAGCGCCGGGAACGTGAACTGCTCCAGATCTCCAATTCTATCCCCTGCCTCCTCTTAGAGCGGTACAGCTACGAAGGGGCCTCCATCACCGAGTATACTTATTCGGTGATCCGGGGAGATAAGTATATCTTTAAGGTGAATTTGCGCTAGCATTCTGTAATGTAAAGGGTCTGTGCGAAAAGGGAGGGCCCAGCCTGGAAATTCCAGACTGGGCCCTCCCTTTTCGCATATTGTTTATGCTGTCTTCCCTTATTTTGTTATCTTTCCTCATCCTTCCGCTTCCACAGGATTCCCATGGCTCCTGCCAGAGAAAGGATCATTGCGCCGATTAGGGCATTAAGAGGAATTCCGTAATCGCCGGTTCTGGGAAGGCCGAATAAAGGCACCTCCTCATCCTCGATATTGGTCAGGGCATTGGGATCTCCGTTGCCTCCCGGAAGCATTGCCAAAGGAACTGCCTCTGGATCAATGGTGATTGTGTCGCTGCCCTCGGACACAACTCTGCTGATGCTTGTGGAACCATTTCCACCGCCGCTGCCTCCACTTCCGCCGGCTCCTCCGTTTCCGCCGCCGCTTCTCGGATTAAACCGGGCGGTAAATACCATATTCTCCGTAAAGGATGTCCTTCGGATCTCCGCCACATCGGCAAATTCTTTGCTTTCCTCTGCCGTCCAGCGGGCGAATAAATACTGGCCCTGGGCATCAACCGTCACCTC
Organism: uncultured Lachnospiraceae bacterium; assembly: GCA_949740725.1. Taxonomy (GTDB): domain Bacteria; phylum Bacillota; class Clostridia; order Lachnospirales; family Lachnospiraceae; genus Caccovicinus. The sequence goes on from CATJIO010000072.1 coordinate 11,425, forward strand.
TGCTGAGGGAACTGCCGGCTTTATCTCCCCTACGGTCAAAAAACCGTCTGGATGAATGGTAAGGTGGTAAATGGTATGTACTTCCTTCACCACGCCTCCTACAATACCCCGATTATCGTCTTCGCTGATGTACTGGAAGGTAATTTGGTAGCGATCCGGAATGCCGTCCGGATGATTTGGATCCGTTCCGATGGCGTCCATGTAGTAGACAAAGGTAATCGCCACATCCTGATCCACAATAGCAATGTTCTGCTCTCCTCTTGGGAATAAGGTATATCCTTCCACCTGCTCCCCAATGATGGACTGGGTATATCCAGGCTCCTTGTCCAGGATAGCGTAGTCCTCTGGAAGCTTCACATTGGGGTCTTCTTCTCCATTGGCAAACACATGATTAACATAAATATTGTACGCCTTCTTAATCTCGGCGGAAACCTTATCCTCCTTCTCAAGCTCCTCTGCCTTTGCCGTAGCCCGGTTTACCACCGTTCTGCCGTTGTCTGCAGAGTTCACTTTGTAGAAGCAGCGGATTATTACCTCTTCTCCTGGATTTAATTCAGGAATCCGCACCTGGTTCCCTTCCACCGCATGCTGCGCCAGGAAGTTAGTGCCAAAGATCCCAAAGCCTTGGATCTGGAGTTCGCCCTTTCCGTCAATCTGGTCAGTAACCAGGATATCCTTCAGGACTGCATTTCCGGTATTGGCCACAGTAATCTGGTAAGGAATCACCTCGCCAACAGAATAGGTTTTTCCTTCCTGCCACTGAAGGATTTCTTTTACAATGGACAGATCTTTATTCTGAATCACAATCGGGACCGCTGGCGTCTCCCTGCCGTCCACCGTTGCCAGGTTCGTAATGGTTTTCCCTTCATCCGCCTCTGTTGGGGTATAGCTGTAGACAATCCTGACCGTTTCCCCTACAGGAATGCGGGCAATGGTAAATACCCTATTCTCCTCATCCCAGGTAACCCCTTCCGCTGGTCCAATGTCTTCCGCTGGATCACTTCCCGCTGCCGCCGGATACTGGATCTGACTGGATCCATTGGCCATCATGTCCTTTACTGGAACCTGGATAAGCATAGTATCTCCTGTATTTTTCACCGTAATTTCATACAGGATCCTATCGCCTGCCGCAAACATGTCTCCGTGAGTAGGCTGGCTTAAAAGCCTCTTCTCCAGCTCCAGCTCACCGATAGTGGTGGTCGTGGTATCCTCTGAGCCCTTTGCCACCGCTGTATTGATGATCGTCCTCCCTGCATCTTCATTAACCACCGTATAGGAGTAATAAATCTCCGCCGACTCGCCGGCCTCTAAGGAAGAGAGCACATAGACCTGCTTCTCCTCATCCCAGCGGACCTTGGCTGAGGTCTTCTCCTCATCCCATGTCACCGTTCCTGATGCCTGCTGTTCATCTCCCGTGGTGATGGTATCGGTCACTTCCACCTCGGCGATGGGAACTATTCCGCTGTTCTTCACCCTTATCTGATACTGGATGACATCGCCTGGGCGGAAACCGCCTTCCTCATCCGTTTTCTCATTTACAACCGTCTTCGTCACTTCTACCTTGCCCAGGGAAGTTGTGGTTTCTTCCTGCTTCCCACTGCATAAGGCCACATTGCGGATCGTCTTGCCCGCGTCTTCCGGAACTGTCTCATACCAGTAAGCGATGACCGCCTCCTGGCCTGCTTCTAATGCGGGAATGATATAGAGATAAGCCTGTTCTTCCTCACTCCACGATCCGGTGACTCCCCATGTGGTATTCCCTTCATCCAGGATAACCGCGCCCGTCGCCGCCGCTTCTACTTTGTTTTCCTCTTCCCCAGTAACTACAGTCAGAGCATCCTTTACCTTCACCTTCGTCAATGGGGCATTTCCTACATTTTTCACCGTAATACGGTACGGGATCCGATCCTCTGGCTGGAATTCTTCTCCATTGTCTTTGTAAAGGGGTGCGGTTTTAGACAGCTGGATTTCCCCTATCAGCGTCTCAACGGTCTGATCTTTTCCGTTCATCACCGCTGTATTAGAAATTGTCTTTCCCGCGTCCTCAGGCTGTACCAGATAGCGGTATTCGATCCCAATCTGCTGGCCGCCTGCTAGTTGGTCAATGGCAAATTCCTTTTTATCTGGATCCCAATCCACCCCTGCCATGGGGAGGAACTGGATATCTCTGGTGATATCCCGGTCTGATCCGCCGCTGATCAGGTCATCCCTTATCTTGATACCGGTTACTGTCCCATTTCCCATATTCGTTACCACAATCTGATACTGTATAGTATCCCCTACCTGGAAGGGTTCTCCTCCTTCTCTCGGGTTAGTAATGGTTTTCTGGAAGGTAAGGTTCCCTACCTCGATCGTTTTCTCGTCGGTTTCCCCGTTGACTATTGCCACATTTCTGACCGTTTCTCCTGCATCATCCTCGTGCACAAGGTATGTATACGTAATGGTAAATGTTTCCCCTGGCTTGATGCGGTCAATCGTAAAGGTCTGCGTATCCCTTGTCCAGGTAACGCCTGCCGGTGAAGTCAGCTGGATGCCACCCGCTCCGTTGAGGGTATCTCTTACTTCGACATTCCTCAGTTCCTTTGTTCCCTCGTTTTTAACCTCAATCTTGTACTCTACCGTCTCTCCTGGTTGGAATGCCTCTCCTTCCGGCTTGGGGTTAGCGACTGTTTTACGCAGCGTCACTTGTGCGACGTCTGTGGTAGTGGTCGCTTCCTGATCCTTCACCTTAGCTGTATTGGCGATGGTTTTTCCCTTATCCCCCGGCTGTACTTCATAGGTGTAAGTGATCTCCTTCGCCCCGCCTTCCGGCAGATTGTCGATCCGGTAGGTATTGGCGGATATCTGGGTAATTCCCTCTGGAAGAACCACGCCAGCAATCGGTCCGGCAGCGCCGGTCATCTTATCCTCCACTACAATGTCTTGTAAATCTGCCTCACCCACATTGGCGACGGTGATCTTGTACTGGATAACATCCCCTACCTGGAAGGGTTCCTTTTCCGCTTGATTGACAATCTCTTTTTTCAGGTCAACCTTACCCACTACGATATCTTCCTCGGATCGGTTGGGGAAGCCTTCTATTGTTGCGAGATTCTTCAGCCTTCCAACGTCATCGGGATCAACTTTATAATTATAGGTAATCACCACCCTCTTTCCTGCTGCCAGCTCTGGGATGGTAAAGACTTTTTTCTCTTTATCCCATGAGAATACGCTGCTGTTTGAAACGATGATTTCCCCTTTTCCGTTTATCTCATCTTTTACCTTGAGATCCGTTAACTTAGCACTGCTGGTATTCGTCACCGTAATCTGATAGGTAACGATATCCCCAGGGAGGTAGCATTCTTTCTTATTCTCTACACGCTTCTCCAGCCGGGCGCCTGTGATCACTGCTGTTGTCTTCTCTGTCTCTGCTCCGTCCAGAGCCGCCACGTTGTAAATCGTCTTCCCAAAATCATCCTTGTCTACGGTGTAAGTATAGGTAATCGTAACCGTTCCTCTTGAAGGAATCGACTTAATCTCAAACACCCAACGCTGAGCATTCCAGCTTACGCCAAAAGGAAGCTTGTTTACCGCGATGTTTTCACTGTCCACCCGGGCACCATCTGGATAGGTCATGAAATCCGAGATGGTCAGATTGGTTAATTCCTCGGAGCTGACGTTCTCAACCGTAATCTTGTAATTGATTTTATTTCCCACATGATAAGCGTAAGTTCCGTCATCCTGCAGCTTCTCCGTATCCGTAATCTGCTTTGTGATCCTTTTATTTTCCGTCTCCGCATATACTGGCGTGGTAGACATCCCTTCTACGGTAGCGACATTTTCGATTCTTTTCCCGATATCTTCCTGCGCCACGACGTAGGTATACTGGAATGTTTTCTCCCTTCCTGCCAGAACAGAATCAACAGTGAATGTTCTTGTCCCCTCATCATAGGTAACCCCTTCACTGTGGTCAGCCACTAATTCTACCTTGCCCATGGCATCCGTCTTCAGGCCGCCCCGCAACAGCTTCAGCTCGTCGCGGATAGCGATATTCCCAAGATCCGCCGGAGAAGTGTTGTAAATGGTGATCTCATAGGTAATCTTATCTCCAGTGCGGTAGCCCTTCTGGCCATCTGGTGGGTTGCTGATGCTCTTCTTTTCTATGGTATATAAGGTGGTTACCTTAAACTCGACTACCTGAACTGGGTCTGCCCCTGACAGCTCTACCCATTTCACGCCAGCATCGGTTTCGCTCCCTTCTCTGTACAGCATGTAACCCTCGGGCACATTTCCAGTCACCTCATGTTTCGCTTCTTCTCCTGCTTTCTCCGAAGGATCGGCATAAGCCTTGTAAGATACAGCCTCTGTACTCTCTTCCGGTAATGGAATATTGGAAAAATCTATGGTCCTCACGATTTTCGCATTATTCTTTAAGTTGCCTTCGACTACCTGTCCGTTTTCATCTAAATATTCTCCCTGGCTATTTACCCGGTAATAATCGATCCGGATTGCCCCCCCGTTCCGGGGAAGTAGCGGCTTGCCGATCTCGTGCTCCGGTTTTATCTTATGCTCATTGTTGACATCAATATAGGAAAGGGTGATGTCGTCATTGGTATAATACTCGTCCGACTGAGAAAGATGCTCCGGTTTCAGCTTCACATAAAAATGGTACGTTCTCGGGTCGTCTACCGGAGCAGTGATAGCGCCTACATCGATCCTGGCAATATCCTTATCCTCATCTTTCGTGAAGGTAATCCCCGGAGAGTTCGTTAAATTCAGGTTGTTTAATTCCTCTGCGCTTAAGGGCTGGTATTCCTCAGAAATCACATCTGTAAAAGATGCTTCTCTTCCGGCGCTAATGATGTCATTTGTGATTTCCTCCAGGACTTGGTTAATCCGGTTATTGAATTCCCCTCCCGCGCCAGCAGCCTCATAATATTTGTCTTTTGAGGCAATCTTTTTTAACTTTTCTGCAGGCTTGTTATCTGTACTGCTTCCTTTAATATATACTGTATAAATCATCACTCCAGCCTGTTTTAAATTCTCTACTACCCCGCTATAGTCTCCCCTGTTGGGTTCCCCATCAGACAAGAATACCACATACGTCCGGCGATTCTTCTCTGCGGCGGTATTTCTGGAATTAATAAATTCCTGCGCCTTCTTTAATCCTACTTCGTAATTTGTACCTGATCCATCACTGTCAACAGAATAGATAGTATCTTCAAGCTTCTGCCGTGATGCAGTTGACTGAAGGCCGGAATACGGGCCAAGCGTTCTGCAAAATGAAGAAAATCCCACACGGTTATTGTCCTCGGCATTGCCCAACAACGCGTCTACCATCCTTAAGGTAGCTTGTTTCGATGGAATCATTCTCTCATCTTTCTGCTTCGCATAAAACCTCGGGGACATACTCAGGGACTTATCCAATACAATGATGACATCGGCTCCTTCGTTTTTCGGTACACCGCCAGCCTTAACTTCAATCTTTGCAATGCCCTCGTCATAGTCAATCCATTCCGCATCTTTATTCGCATATACGCTTCCCTGGGGATAACCGTTTACCGTAGGGAAACCGTTTTCTGTGTACTGATCATAGTCCGGATACTTGGGCATCTCATTCCATCCCACATTATCTGCCTGATAAACCGCGCGGATCACTGGAACAAAATCTCGGTTAGGACCATTTTTATTGTATACGGTAATTGTCGATTGATTATTCTTGAATATCTGTGGCGTGCCTCCACTTTTGTCTCCCTGCACTACCCAACCGGCAAACTTAACCCCATCCCTTCCCAGAGTTGGATCTGATGGAAAATCTTCCAAATTTTGTATCTTGTAAGTCTTGTTCCCGTACTTATCTGTTTTACAGGTAAACGCCACCTTTTTTTCGTTTATTTCCTCTCCGTCCTCCAGCCAGTGGCCGCCAAACTCTGGAATCGGGTCAAAGGTAATCTCCACAATATCTCCAGCAGCCTTTACATCTGCAAGGGAATAAAGGGAAAAATGTTCTGCGTCAAAGGAAACCTCTTTAACCGTCTTTTCTGTTACATCTTCCAGCTTAATGGTCTCTAACTGCAAATCCTCCGCCGTGATTTCTTTTGCGGCAGCTACCGTTAACGGCTCTGCCTGGCGGTCATCCACGGAATAGATTTCCATGCTCTCTCCATCTTCAAAGGCCTGCTGGATCCGGCTTCCGGAGAAGGAAACCTGCACATAGCCATTTTCCGACCAGCTGTTATCCAGCTTCTCCCCCTCTAAAAGCAGATTGATATCATACACAAAGAGAGCGCCCACTGCCTTGCTCCGGTCCTCTTCAATCTTTTCCCGGATAACCTCTTTTAGCTCCTGTGTCACTTCCTCCACTTCCAGCTCTGTACCTCTGGGAAGGATCCCTTCCTCCGCTGAAACGGTGATGGTCACCCCATTGATCTTTCTGGTCTGAAGAAATGCGGGATGCATCCTTTCTTCTTCCTCTTCCAAGGTGATCTCCACTTCCTGAGCCTCTGTCACTGAAGGTATCTGATAGTAAACCGTATTATCCCTGGCCTTTGCCCTGGTAGCTGTAGCCTCCTTATCCTCTGTTTCCTCCGGCTCCAGCACCTCTCCGTTGGCTGTCACCTGTTGGATAACATAACCGGCCTGAGGCTTTACGCCAAATACTACATCCGCCTCATCCTTAACCATCTTTGGGGCCTTCACCACCTTGGCAGAGCCCAGAGGGTCGATCACATAACGGATCACGTGGCCCTCTTCTTCCAGCTCTTCCTGGCTCAGCCCAATCTTGGAAAAGGGGATCACAAATGCCTTTACCGTCACCTCGTCATCCAGTGCAACCAGATTATAGGTGCGGCCACTTAAGTTCCCTACCTTTTTAAAGGGATCCTCCTCTTCCTTCGACTCCAACGCTGCCTCATCCTCTGCGTCAAAGGGATCCCCTTCTCCTTCTTCCCAGGAATCCTTTTCCTCCTCTTTCGCTTCGTTCTCATCTTCTGCCGCGCTGTTGGAAGAGGATGCCAGTGATTCGGTTACCCGGACAATCTCATTCCAGGATATCCCAATAGCAGACGCTGCCTCTTCTGGGGCTCCCGCCTCTCCTTCACCAGAAGAACTTCTTCCTGAGTCATTCTGTTCCGGCGCTCTGCCCTCTTGGACAGTCCGTTCCTGCCCTGGGCTATCCATCTCTGTATTCTCCGGCGCTTTTGCCTCGTCCTGGCTTCCCTGCGCATCTGGCGTGTCCGAGGCATCGCCGCTGGCGGCGCCAGGACCGTCGCTATCCGATCCTCCCTCCAGGCTTGTATCTGGCTTTGCCCCTTCACCCTGGCCTTCATCCCCACGGAATGACTGATCCTGGGAATGATCTGGGGTCCCTTCCTTTTCTGTGGACTGGCCGCCAGGATCGGCATCGCCGCTGTCATCACCGGCTGCCTCATCCTTTGTGCCGCCTGCATCCTGGTCTGCGCTTTGTTCTGGATCCTGATCCTCTGGCTCATTGGTATCCACTTTATCGCTGGCATCCCCTTCGGATCCTGCCTCTATATTGGACTCTTTTTCTGAATCGTCCTCGGCTTCTTTATCCGATTCACTTTCCGCGTCCGCTTCGGCTTCCTCGTCCGTTTCACTTTCCCTGTCCGCTCCGGCTTCCCCATCCGTTTCACTCTCTGTACCGGTTCCACTTCCTGAATCTGTGCTGCCTCCTACACTGCTTCCCGTGCTGGTGTCGCTTCCGCTTCCCACGCTGGTTCCACCTTCTGCATTTTCCTCGTCTTCGCCGGTCTCGCCCTCTTCCTCAATTTCTGGCTCATCTAGCAGTTCCTCCCCGAAGACAGTATCATAAGCTTTTATGGTGGTGTAACCAGAAACATACCCATCGATATTCAAGCGCCCTGCCACCGGATCGCCGCCAGAATTTACATACAGAAACAGCAGCTTCTCCTCCCCGGTAAGCACATAGCTCTCCGGATCCGCATCCTCTTCTACCCGGAGGAACACCCGCAAATCGATCCCATCCACATCCTTAGCCCGATCTATTTCCGGAAAGAGCTCATAGAGAGAACCGTCTGTCTGAAATAGCACCTTATACTGCCGCACCAGCGTTTTGTCCTTCCCGCTTATCTCCAGGGCAAGCTCTTCCGTCAATGCATTGCCTTGCTCCAGCGCTTTTTCTGCCGCTTCCTGGATATCCTTTCCGTAAATCCGAAACTCCTCCTTGGCTATGCCCTCCTTCGCCAGCGCAACTGCCGCCGAATTTCCCACATTGCTGAAAACCATAGCAAAGGACAGGAATCCTGCTGTCGCTTTCTTCCAAAAAAGCCGTCGGTTAACCGGAATCTTTTTGCGAGATCTTCCCTTTTGTCTTTTCATTTGATTCATTTCTTATCCCCCTGGCTTCTTTGCTCATCTCCGGAGCTGCTATCTTTACTCTGGTTCTCTCCGATCGCCGCATCGATCAGCTTGATCATCTCTAAAGCGCTTCGAAAATATTGCTTCTCTTTCTCCTCTATCCATGTAATGGTTCCCTGCCAAGTTGCATTTTGACAACCCACCACATGAATGAAAAACGTACCCTTACCATCCACTATCTGTCTTCCTTTCCATACTCTTTTCGGCCCCCTGCCATCCGTGCAGCTGACCGTAAACTTCCTGCTTCCCCCAGCAATCCTTCTGTCCCTGAAGGCGCGCTGCGCCATCAGACATACGAAAGGTCAAATACCACATCCACCTCTAAGGTTTCCTCTGGCATCTGTCTGCGCCTCAAGCGCTCCACCACCTTCCTGCCATCTTCTGCCCCAGTCTCCGGGAGCAACGCCACAAACTGGTTGGCGCTATAGCGGGTATAAATATCACTGCTGCGCAGCACCTGATCCAGCCTCGCCTTCAGCCTCTCCATTCCCCGGACCATGGGCTCCTCCCCCGCTATGGTGCACAGCAGCAGCGCCGCCTGGGATTGGCTCCGCTCAATAATCCGTGAAATCACCCGGTAAATATCCACAAAGCTGGGATAAGAGCAGTAATATGGCTGTCCTCTCCCGCCGTTGGGCAGGCGGCTTTCTTCCTGTGATGAGGTTAGTTCAAGCGGATGCCTCCCAAGACCTTCGTATAAATCCTCTAAATCCTCTGCCGTCTTCTCAAATGCCTTCACCGACTCCTCATATCGCCTCTGTCTTATCAAATATTTGATCTGCATTTGGTTCCACTGGCTATAAGGATAGATCCGGCCTGCCTCATTACAGAGAGCCAGAAGTTCCGGATATGCCTCTTCTTTCTCAAATATCCCGCAAAGTTCCTGCACACAGGAAAAGTAAATGGACTGATATCTTGCCCCCTCCACTATGGCCCATTCCTCTCCAAGGAGAGCGGGCAGAAATTCCCCGGTGTAAAGCCGGCAGATTTCCTGAAGAATTTCCTTCCTCTCATCCCCGCCGGTCACATCCCGCATCTTCTGATACAGCCGGTCGATCCGCCCTGTATCCGTCTCCACCGGATAATCCAGACTGAAGTAGTAAATTCCCCTCGACGTTCCCACCACAAGCTTCCCCTCCGGAAGCCCCGGTAAATGCTTCATCAGATTTCGCAGCGTCCGCATCTGTTGACGTAGGTTATTGTGCTGCTTCCTGTGATCTTCACTCCTCCCGCTCACCATTTCCGCAAGTTTTTTCCACGATATTCCTTGGCGCTCTATACATCACTATTTCCTCTCCCCCGTAAGTCAGAGAAAATCCGCCCAGAAAGCTGGCATAAAATCCGGTATACGGCCGGTTTTCCATCCACTTCCCTCCCTTCTGTCTTCCTGCTCGTTGGAAATTTCCGGTTAATCTATCGGGACGGCAATCCCCACTCCCTTATCTCCATAAAACGTCACAGCGCCATCCCAGGCATAGCCAGAAAGACGTGACGAAAAAGGGGTAGGTATAACTTTACCTTGTTCCCTAAAACATTTTATTTCCAAATTTCCCCATTTTTGTGCTATATAGTATAATTATAACACACAGGATGTGAGAAAAAATGTTACATTTTAACAATTATTTAAAAAAATAGTGTTTTTTACCATATTTTGGACGTGATTAGCTATGGGCAGTTTTTTCGCCTCTCCTGTTTGGAAGGATGCCCATGTGCAAACGCTTGCTCACCGAGGCCGGCAGCGAAACCGGCCATATAATTAACGCTTAATCGGGAAAAAGAAGAAAGAACGATTTTCGATGAAAATACATTGAAATGATTATATAACGCAAAAATCACAATATGTGTGGTGGAGCAATTAGCAGACCAGAGGTACATGCCGTTGCAGAAATGCTTTATCATGTTTTGGAAGTGCCTCTTTGGTAAATTAGCTCAACAATCCCCCCAATATTTTTGCAACTTTTTAAACTAAGATTAGTCTTCGGAAATTCCGGGGGAAAAAGCGGGATTCCATTTCCAAGGACAGTTGGCATAACGTAAATGTAATACTCATCAATTAAATTCTCTCGCATAAAGCAACGAATGATTTCTCCTCCACCCATAAGCCAAATATTTCCTGAGTGTTTTTTAGAAATTAACTCTAATACTTGCCGCCCTGATGGTAAAGACGTAAATTGAACATTCGGATCAGATTGAGATTGCTGACGTGTGCATACATAACAGGGCATTCCCTCGTAGGGCCATTTATTCGGCGATAATTCATTTTTTATTTGACGATAAGTTTTCCCTCCAAGGATAACCGCCTGCAAAGAATTGTAGAATTCCTCATATCCAAGGTCTGGTGAAGGACTTGGGGGTTCATCTAAAAAACTAATGTTGCCATCTTTTTCAGCAATATATCCATCTAAAGACATCGCAATATATAGAATTAGTTTGTTTTGCATAATCTATCTCCTTTTCCTGCCTGAGCCATTATTTTTTTCGTGAACTGCTGGAACTATTTGCTGATCTGGGCCGCCCTTAGTGTTTTCCGTCACCCAGTTCTTTTATCATCCCAATTACGATCTCCGCTGCCCGCTCAGAAGCGAGCGCACAGTTTGCTTCAAAATTTTCTATTTCCTTGTGCTCTGCTGTGTCGGTAATCGTTCAAGCGCTTAAAAATGGAACACGATTTACATAGCAGACATGGGCCGCGCTGACGGTCTCCATATCAACAGAAAGGGGCGCATACTTTCGATTCACCTCAGCCCTTTTCTCATCTACAATAAACTGCTCACCGGTAACCATGGTTCCAAATAAAACAGGATGGCCTGTTTTCTGGCAATATCTTTTAGCAGCGTCAAGCAGCCCCCCGATCCCCTTCAAAATAATTCTCCTTCAGCCATGGATGGAACTCTGTCAATATATCCTCTTCTACATCATGGTAAATCATCCGGTCAGATATAACGGTATCAAAAAGCTGGACCCTCTCATCCATCCCTCCGGCAGTGCCGGCATTGATCATTGCGTCCACATGAAATCGATCAACAAACAGCTGGGCAGCGATCGCGGCATTTACCTTGCAGACTCCGCTGTAAACTGCCACCACCTCTCTTCCCATCTCATGCCCAGAGTGAAAGCTCAACATCGCCTCTTTGATAACCTTAGAAAATGGGATCCGCGTTAAAAAAGGCGCTAACTCCATATCACTGGCGCATAATATCCCTATCCTTTTCATCATCAAGCGTACTCCTTCTATATTCTATATATTTGTCATTTATTTAAGGTCCTGCGTTAGCTGTTTTTTGTGATGTGGAAAAATAAATTCTTCTGACTCTTTATGGCAGATGGTCTAATTCCGTTCCGTAATTTATCGTACCTCTATCTTAGCATTTTTTCAACCAAAAATGAATTGCCCAGATTTTTACAGAAAAGCACTAACTCGATATGACCCATTGGTTCTTTCAATGTAGTGAAGTTTACCTTGACTGATAACCTCCTTTTTATCGAAATACTATTGATTCTTTATCCACTCATAATAGTCTTCTATGCCTTTATCAAACTTTACTGTTTTTTTATATCCTAATGATTGTATTCTTGATATATCCGCTTTCCAGTTAATTGGATCTCCTTCACGAATAATCCCAGTAAATTTAACATTACTTTCCCCTATCCCTGCTGCCTTAGCAAATTGTATCGCCACCTCACAAATAGTCACTTCTTCACCATTTGCTACATTATATATCCAATCATCAGATTCTGTTGTTGCAATCAAAAACAGCGCATTGATTACGTCACTAATATGGATATAGTCTCTACTTTCATTACCTGTTCCAAACATTACGAGTATTCCTGTTTCACAGGATTTTTTATACATATCCCAAAATATCTGTCTTTTCAATCCTTTTCCATATGCAGAAAATATACGAGCAATTTTTATATCCATGTTATAATTATTAATAAAATATTTACATAATTCCTCACACACTACTTTATGAAGTGCATAGGGAGAAAGCGGGTTCAGCGCCATATTTTCCTTTATTGGAAGACTTATTGGATTTCCATAGACCCCTGCGCTTGAGAGAAATACAAATCTAACATTTTTTAAATTCAATTCATGCATAACAAATAAAATATTATGAGTAAGCACTACATTTCCTTCAAAATCAGTTTCAGGATTCTTAACAGATTTAACGACATCAGCATTTCCCGCACAATGGAACAAGATATCAGGAATAAACTCCTTAAATCCATTTTTTATCTCTTCTCTATTTATAAGATCGACCTTCTTTATTCTAAATTCTTCTGTACTATCATTGTGATCCCATCCAAGTACACTATATCCTTTTTGCATAAATAAATGTGCTAAGCTTCTTCCTATAAATCCCGCTGCACCAGTTATTAATACTTTTTTCATTATGTCCTTCTTTCCATATTCCTAAATATTTTCACTATACTTTCTCATTTTATTTAAATATCTATGTGTATCTACTGTAATCGGAATATTCATAATCAGCATGCAAATAACAGTGGCTAAGCATACCCCTGTGGATCCCATTTTACAATTTCTTCCCAAAAATAATGAAAGTGGAATGTTTAGTATCGCTGCACCGATACCCAAGCTTAATTGCATGTTTACTCTACTCATTCCATTTAAAACTGTCGAGTATATAGATCCCCATACAGATAAAAAATAGTAAGTTGCCATGCATGCAATTAGACCGGTTTCATAATCTAATTTCTTATGTAGCCAGACTTCGGAAATAGAGGTAAACGTAAAAGTGCCGGCTATCAGCACTATTCCAATCAAAGGCAATGTTCTATCTAAATTTGTAATAGTTTTACTTATCCACTGATAATCTTTTCTCTGAACTGCTACAGTATACTTTGACCATAGCGGCGATATCATCGCTCCAAATACACCATAGACTATACCAAATGCAGTATATGAAGTATGGTAAGGTGTAACACAAGATGGTCCAAACAACCGAATAACAATTAAATTATCCGTAGAATATAATACCAAGGCAGCCATTTGAATAAAAAAGAATTTCAGCCCAAGATTACTTATTTCTTTCAACTCATTTCTGGAAAACAGGTTAGCACTAGGTACAAGGAATGGATATTCCCTCCAAACTTTCTTTAGAAAAAAAAGGTTAACTATAATGCCCGATAATCCAATAATCACCGCGACTCCCATAAGACAATTTCTACTGAATGTATACAAAACTAAAACGCCGAATAAATTAATTAGCTGTGTCAATACTATCATAAGGCTTACTTTCTCTGCCTGCTGAATCGCATATAGCTGTATTTTCGAAAGACTAAGGGTAAAGTTAATACAAATACACCAAAAGCTAACAAGTAATGCAGAGCGCACATCTATTCTTGTATTAAAAATCATTCCGATATTGGCATTAAAAATAAAAACTGTCCCCGCCATAAGCGTTACACCCGAAATTACAGTTATAGCTACGTAACCTGTCGAAATTAACTTTTGGACTTTATTCCTATCATCTATAGCAATATATTTTGTCAAAGAATTTCTAAGTCCCAGACCAATCCCGATGTCAAAATAATTTATCCAGCTTATAATTGATAGTATTGTTGACCAAATACCATATGACTCCTCTCCTAAATAAGCTAATAGTACTGGGGTATATAAAAAAGAAATCAGTAATCCCAATGGTTTACACAACGTGCTCAAAAGCATACTTCTCTTTAAAGCATCGTACTTTAATTCCTGAATTAGCCTCAATAGCTTTACCATTTTTCTTTTGTCACTCCAATCTCTTCATTATACGTGCTGGATTACCGGCAACCAAAACATGAGCGGGAATATTTTTTGTAACTATACTTCCCGCTGCAATAATGGCGCCATCTCCAATGTGAACGCCTTTCATTATGATAGAATTGCATCCAATCCAAACATCATCACCAATTTCTACTGGATCCTCACCTATAGATTGGTATTTATCTCTTGGCATACCAAATTGTTTAACAACACACTCATGTTCGTATCGTACTTTTTTATCTATTGGATGGGTTGTGGTATCAAAAATATTTACATTATGTGCTATCAGAACCCTATCACCTATCATAATTTTTTTTGCTGCCCATAGCCTTGACATATCACCTATGTAGCAATCTTTTCCTATATGGACAATGCACTCTTTATTGTGTGGGAAAGCGATTATGTTTCCTGCAAACCAAGAATTATCAGCAATGGTAATCTTGCAGTTTTCATAAGCCGATATTTTCATTCCATGAATCAGCTTTACATTTTTTCCTATTTGTATTAATTGATTCTTCCGGACACCATTCTCATAATTTTCATAGTATCCCCGCTGAAACAATAAATAAATACGAGACAATATTTTTGAAAGGACACTATTCATCTCCATTTTCACCTTTTCTAAGATTCTTTATCACAACTGCAGGATTTCCGCCAACAACTGTCCAGTCTGGCACATCACGCGTAACAACACTTCCCGCGCCAATTATGGCACCTTCGCCAATGATTATTCCCTTAAGTACTTTACATCCTACGCCAATCCAGGCCTTATCTTTTATTACTATTGGCCTGCTCTTGACAACTTCCCAATTCTTATTCTTCAACATATCCCCAGTGCTACAAAAATCTTCGTATTCTCTCTCTGTATCAAATCGCCTTTCCATCCATTCGATGGAATGTGAATTATGATCATAAAAAAGACAGTCCCATGCAATAGTGACATCATTTCCAATTTTTATTTCATTGACTGAAATAAATTGACTACTACCTATGTGAACTCTATTTCCAATCTCAATATACCCAGAATCCTTTTCAAAAATAAATTGCCCATCAATTATACTATGATGGCCAATTTTTAGAAATTTGTATCCTTCTTTCGGTTTTCTTATCTCTACATAAAATGAATTACCATATATAGAATCATTTGCTAATTCTAAATAGGATAAAATACTTTTCATATATTTAACTTTGTATATTTTTCTTAAAAGGGATATAATTTTCATTTTTATTTCCTATTTTATTTCATTTAATGATCTGTTCCAATATCAGCACCCTAATAATGCTTGAAATCCTCTAGAATATTCTTTTGCCCTCAACCGCATATCGGCTATACCTTTTTCAAGATCACAAAAATGCTCCTTTTGATTTTCTGCTTCTATTAACTTAGCCAATTTTTCTGAATCATAGGGATCAAAAAGAATACACTTTTCATTCTTTTGTTCACGATGAACTGGTATGTCAGAAAGAAGAATCGTCTTATCTAAAACCTTAGCATCTTCAACAACAGTACCCCATCCTTCAAAAAGTGAAGGCTGGATGACATATTCTGCATTCTTCATAATAACAATTTGTTCTTCGCGGTTAATAAATCCAAGTAAACTTGAGTTCTTCTTTATAATCGGCTTTTCAAACATTTCTTTCAAAACTTCAATGTATCCAGGCGCCCTATAATCTTCTATTTTTCCTGTAAAGACAAATTTATATTTACTGTTTGGACAGCTTTTATAGTATTTTTCCATCGCTTCTAAAATAACAATATGGTTTTTATGCTGCCAAAATTGATTCATCACACAAATATATTTTGTATGATCTAATTTATTTTTTTCTAAAATAGCACATTCATATGCATCATCAATTATCCTGACGTTTTTTTCAATATATGACACAAAAGGAACTACAAACACATTTTCTTTATCACCATAAAATTTTTTCAAGTCAGCTTTACTACTATAACTGCTTAAGACTAATGGCGCTTTACTGTTCACAATCTTTTCGTACTGTTTATCTCTTGAGCAAATTTCCCCGTTTAAAAAAAATTCCGGAAAATATTTATGCTGAAAATCTGGTATCCAGTTAATAAGTTTAATTTTAAATAATCTAAATATATTCTCACCATTACTATAACTTGTAAAATATGGAAAATAATATTCTACCTTTTTTAACTTTGATATAAACAGAATTTTCCCTCTCCTACATTTTCGTCTCATTTTTATTAATTCAACATCATCAGAAAACTCATCAAAGTCATTAACATCCACATCTGTTATGACTAAAACTTGATATAAACTCATTATCTTATCATTACTCAATATAGAAAAAAGTATATTTTTCTTATAATATAATCCACCTATCCAATTATCAGATCCCGTTGCATCAATTAGTATTTTCTTCATTTTTTCTTTCTTCTACTAAATATTTTTATTTTTCTTAAATCAGCTAACTTCTTCCCAAATATATATTAAATATTAGACGCATCTTTTAATTTTCGATGAAAGCAGGATTGGAGTTCAATAACTTTTTTAACTCTATACCAGATTAAATGAATATTTAAATCGAATACTCTTGTCAAAGTGTAGCATTTATGACTTTTTAGTAATTTTTTTCCTTCGATAATGCTTTCAATTCGATGGGTTTGAGAAACTCCATCATTAGAAAATACCGAAATGCATTCTGGAATGTATTTAAATTTAAGTCCAGCTTCGTACATCCGTAAATAAGAATCAATATCTGCTATAATTTGATATCTTTCATCAAATGGGTATTTCAGTAATGCAGCTTTCTTTGTAAATGTGGATTGATGACAAAATGGCATTTCAGTCCCACTTTTCAGACGTTCTATATCTCTAGGTTTTTGCAAACTCACTTTTCCGTCAGAGAGAACCATTACATCCCCATAGATGACATCGTACAAATCACATGTATCGTCATTCATAAAAAGATTTAAGCTGTTTGGAGAAAAAAAGTAATCGTCCGAATTCAAATAGATAATCCAATCCCCGTTGCTCCTTTCTATTGCCTTATTCATTGCATTATATATTCCGGAATCTTTTTCCGAAATGATTTGATATGGCACCCCCTTCTTCTGAAACATGGGAACAAATTGTTCAGCAATCTCTACCGTTGAGTCTGTTGATTTTCCATCCACGATTAAGTACTCATAATCAACATTTTTTACCTCCAACACAGAGCTGACACATCTTCTAATCGTCTTTTCTGCATTAAAGCATACGGTAATAATACTCAGTTTCATATATATTCATCTCCCAGATATCGCCAAAAACTTTTGATATATTTTGTAAGCAACACTCCCTAATGCATATGCCATGTAGTCCGTTGAGCGAAGTATACGAATCGTTTTATATTTATTCGTCTCGTCAAAAACTTCTCGGACCATATCTCTTGTATAATGTTCTATATCAAGCATTCGTTGTTTTGACTGAATGGAAATTTTCAGGCTTAAAATAGCGGTTATATGACTTTTATACATTTCTGATAAAATGGTAAGAAAAAACTTACATTTCCCGTCATCTAAGTCATTTCTAACCATGTTATAATATGATGTCATTTTTCGGTACACCTTAAGTTGCTCATCTATATGCTTACGTTTTCCCGCAACACTCATGCTCTGCTCATTTACCGCAACTCTATACATATAAACATAGGTGTCTAAAAACGAAATCGTTTTTAGATATGGAACTACCGTTAAAATGTACTCTATATCTGTATAAAAGCAATGTTCTGTAATATCGATCTTTATATTCTTCAATATACTTGTTTTTATCGCTAAAGCTTGCATAAACAACTTCTGATTGTCATACGCTTCTTCAAACGAATATGTTTTTTTGTACTCAGAACATTTAAATATTGTAGGAATTTTCTTTTTCGTTTTGTCATTGACTCTCCAATAGTTTGTCACAACAACATCATCCGAAATTTTTTTTAAATAGTTTACAAGTTCTATGAACCCCTTACGTTCTACCCAATCATCTCCATCCACAGTCTTAAAATATTTTCCGTGCGCCTCTTGTGAAGCTACATTAATGGTGGATCCGTACCCGCCATTTATCTTATCGATTACAATAAAGGTATCTGGATATTTTTTTGAAAAATTGTGTGCTATTTGACTGGTATTATCTGTTGAGCCGTCATTGACAATAATAACCTCAATGTCATTCATAATTTCTGGAATCACAAAAGAATCTAAAGTTTCATTTATACTTTTTTCAACGTTATATGCTGCTATTGAAATGCTGATTATTTTATTCATTTTTCAACTCCATTTTTCGTCCTATATTTAAACAATACTTTCCATAAATAAGTGGCAAGATAAGCAATGCCGGATATAATAATCTGGACTGAGCAAGTACTGTATTCAAATATATCGCAAGGATCAATAATTTATTTAAATATGGTACATAAGATTTTAACATGTTTTTAAAGTAAGGATAAAGGATAAGCAAAACAGGTACTAAGCCAATACTTGCAAAAGAATGAATTAACATGCCTCCATTAGCGCCATCATCCAGCATTTTCAAAATAGCAGACACATAGCTTTCACCTGCCCCTAATGGATATTCTTTCAAAATAGTCATGCAAATAGCCATTTTGCTCGCCCTGGCATGACCTGATGTTCCATCGGAAAACACCTCCAATATTTTCGTGATAAAAAATTTGTTTAATAAACTGTTTTCTTGATTAATGCCATAATCAGCAAATAGTATAAATAAAAGAGTTATCGAGATTCCTGTCACTAAATTAAATATTTTTTTAATTCGTATTCTATTAGTCTCTTGTTTGATTACTGCTTTATGATTAATTACAAAGGTACATATTATCATCCCACAAGCTAAATATCCTGTTGTGGAACCGGTTGTTATTATCGCAATCATAAGCATAAAAATATATCTATTTATCTTTTTATCATTGATATTTGCTAGTGATTCTCTCATAAATAGTATAATAAATAATGCGCTGTTTAAAAACATTTGGAATAGGCCAGGCTCTGTAAAAATTGAGTTATTTCTTTCCAATTCTAGTCTACGTACTGTATATAAAAATCGACCTTGCATATAGTATTCTTGTCCCCATCTTGACCATGCCACTTTATTTTCTGGTATATGGCTCAGTAAATTAGGAGCAATCAATCCAACTACATAAAATACTAAACTAATATATGTAAAAAACATAGTCATCCTTACAAAGCGCTCGCAAAACATTTTCTCGTTTATTGTGTAAGTGGTATAAATCAATAAAATGTACTCAAAATAATTTAGCCATAGTTTTTGTTCTCCTCTTAATAACAAGTAAAATGATACCATTGCTATAAACAATACATAGTCCCGTGATAGCCTTCTTAATCTTTCAGACATAATCATGCTTATACAAAATGAAATTATGCCAATACGAAAAATCATAGTATTTTCTCTATAAATTGCAGCATCATGACTGATAAAAAATAAGTACATGAGCACATACTGTAAAATGCAATTAAATGATAATCTTATTTTGATCCTCATTGTCCACTTGCCTTACTTTCTTCTAATGTACACATACCAAATGAATCTTGTATTCGTATGCCAGTACCTGTTGATTAACCTTAGTGGTTCCTGCTTTAATCGATAAGCCCATTCAAGATTAACTTTTTGCATCCATTGCGGCGCGCGTTTGATGTTTCCAGCCAAATAGTCAAATCCAGCTCCGACTCCAACCATGAATCCTTTTACCTTCCACTGATGGGCTGCCATCCACTTTTCCTGCTTTGGAGCTCCCAATCCAACCCAAAGAAAGTCAGGAGCAGCTTTATTTATTTTTTCAATAATCTCCTTGTCTTCTTCATCTGTCATTGTTCTGAATGGCGGATCATACATTCCGACAATCTGGATATCTGGATATTCTTTTTCTAAAACATTTTTTAATTTATCCAGTGTTCCTTGGGTAGAACCATAAAAAAAATGCTTGTATCCATTTTTTACGGATATCTTCATAATCTCTTCCATATATGAAGGCCCAGTAGTACGACTCATCTCCTTAAACCCACGTTTATGGCCAACAGAAGATAAGGGGCCACCATCAGGAATTGCCATAATGCCGCCATTCTGAATAGCCCTGTATGTATCGTTTTCATACGCAGTCACTATAGTATGTACATTAGAAACGCACATATAATCTCCAGAAAGTAACTTGATATTTTGTTTGGTAAAACTTAATAGCCAATCTATATTTATCGCAGCTATATTCACACCCAAAATTGTACATATTGGAATTTTTGTTTTGTCAAGAACACGTCCCATGCAGCTCCTCATTATTTCTTCATGATTATCAGCTCACATCTACTCTATATCCATTTTAAATATTTTACAGAACTTTCCAGTCATTACCCCATCCCCCTAACCACTTCCTCCGCATATCTTCCCAAGCTGTTCTTCAAGTCCTTAGGTGTACATCCCTTTTGGATCCCCGCCAGCACCCGATATTTATCAAAAATATTGGTTACCATCTTCATCGAGAGGGGTTTCCCTAACTTCGAGAGGAACATTCGACTGCAATATAAGTCCCAATGTTCAAAATATTCATGTTCCCCCAGCCACTCTTCCATCCTTCTTTGAAGTGTCCGATTGAATAAGTAGACTGCCCGGTTCTTCTCTCTCTTCCTCTGTATCGTCAGCACCGCCGTCTTCCGGTTATAATCCGACACTTCCATCCGCAACAATTCACTGATCTCGATCTTATGATAAAAAAGCAGCTCCATCATCACCTGATCCCGAAGGCAGACCCGCTTGCGGAAATCACTGTCTAATTCTGTATACTCCCGGTTAATTGCCTGAAAGAAGGCGTCCACCTCATCCTTGGTCAGCAGCGTATCCACTGAGGCTTCCCGCATTCGTTCTGGCAGCTCCAGGGAACGAAATTCCTCTATCATCCCCACTGCCTTCAGATATGTCAAAAAATAGCCGAATACCAGATGCCTCCGGCACACAGTGGAAAAACGGAGCCCCTTTTCCTCGGACAGATAATGCAGATACGTTTCCATACTTTTCTCCCAGTCATATTTAGGTACTTGCAAAGCGCCGTCTTTTCCTTTCTTCATCCCATCATCCAGCAATAACGGCGCCTTATCTTCTTCCTCCATCCACCGGAAGTAAAGTTCTAAATCCAGCCGGTATGCCTTAGCCGTGCGCTCGTCCAGCTTCCGGCTGCCCGCCTGGGTATGAATAAATCCGTCGATCAGATTTTGCAACTCCAGCTTCCCATGAAGCATCATTTGAAACTCCCTCCCTTCTGATTGCTGACATTTTCTTTTCTCACAATTTCCCCGATTTTAATATTTAATCTAAATAATATTTTATTATTTGTAGTTAATAGAAGGAAGAAAATCCTGCGATATGTTGTGCCAGAAAACTAGTAATCTAACAGCACGCGACAATACGCAGCTCGACAAAGTCCTATTCTCTTTCAAACATTTCTGGTTCCAGATCATTCCCGATTCAGGCCTTTCGCAGATTTCCTACTTCTGCGAAAGATGCAAATAAAGACGCTAAAAATATAAACTTTTTCGATTTTCCGACCACGAATCTGACCACAAAAGAAGCTACAATACCTTCGCTCTAGTTACATTTCGTCAAATGACTTGCCAGAGGTTCCATCTGCTACGTTGTTGCCGGTCAGCGATGCCACCGCGTCTCCTCCCTCCACCGCTTTGCAGACTGAAAATTTATTCTGCGTCATATAGCTGATAGTAAATGTGTCAGCACACTGGCTAGCGGAAAAAACATAAATAAAAATGAAAATTTTCTTGAGATTTTGACCATGAATCTGACCACAAATGGCCAAATCTTTTCCACGTTTATCCTGCAAAACCCTAATTTCACAAAAAAAGCGAAAAAAATCAGTAGCATTTCTCTTCAACATGTGGTAGAATTACGTCGATGTGATAAAGACCAA
>CATJIO010000073.1 GCA_949740725.1 uncultured Lachnospiraceae bacterium
CCCCACGAGATGACAGCCCATGGCAGGCAGGATTCAAAAAGGAATCCCCTCCGAAACCGCCGGTGTCTGGTTATCCGAAGGAGGGATCCAGGCAACGCCTGGGAGGATTCCTTGGGATGTAGATGCGGTAGTTCACGCGTCTTACGCACCGCTGCGCTTTCGGCGGAGCGAGAGCGGGGTGACGCCTTGAACCTGCCTGCCATGGGCGTTACTTTTTGCCGATTTGCGCCTGCACCTTAAGTCAGCCTGCGATTCTTTAGGCTTTCACGTCCTACCAGTGACTCAATAAAATAGCAAATTCAAAAGAGAGGGAAGTCTCCCCCTGTCATTCATGAACCGCACACTTCTTTTATTCTACCACAAAAATCCCGTTCTGAACACGAAATCTTATTAATATATTACAGGAAGGATGAGGATTATCCCAAAGGCGGTGCTGTTATGGAATGGTTTCGGATGTCTGCCGGTCAGGCTTTGGATCAGATGGAAAGCTGTCGGGAGGGGCTTTCGGAGAAGGAGGCTGCGAAGCGCCGGAAACGGTATGGAAAAAATCAGATACAAGAGAGGAAAAAGAAAGCCTGGTGGCAAGTGTTCTTTATGCAGTTCCAGGATCTGCTGGTGTGGATTTTAATTACTGCTGCAGTGGTTTCTGCACTTACCGATAATGAGGAAAGTTCTATAGTGATTGGCGCGGTGCTTCTTTTAAATGCGGTGCTGGGGACTATCGAACATCAGAAGGCAGAAAAATCCTTAGAAAGCCTGAAGGCGCTTTCTGCACCGGAGGCCAGAGTTCTTAGGAGGGGGCGAGAGGAAAGTATCCCGGCGGAAGATGTGGTGCCTGGAGATATTCTGATTGTGGAGGCTGGCGACCTGGCAGCGGCAGATGGGAGGATTTTGGAGTCAGCGCGGCTGCGGGTCAATGAGAGCTCTCTTACCGGCGAATCAGCGGAGGTGGAAAAATCTCCGGCTGTAGTAAAGGGCGGGGAGGTGCCCTTGGCGTCTCAGAGCAATATGATTTTCTCCGGTTCGCTAATTACTGGAGGCAGAGGCGCCTGCATAGTTACGGCTACTGGAATGGATACGGAGATCGGTAGGATTGCGGCGCTGATGAATGAAACCAAGGAGAAGCGGACACCTTTGGAACTTAGTCTGGAGAAATTCTCCGGAAAGCTGGCAACGGGAATTTTGGCGATTTGTGTGGTAGTATTTTGGCTGGATACATACCGGGGAAAGCCTCTCTTAGAGGCAGTGATGTTTGCCGTGGCTCTGGCTGTGGCGGCTATACCGGAGGCGCTGGGCTCTATCGTTACCATTGTGCAGGCTATGGGAACGCAGAAGATGGCAGCGGAACAGGCGATTATCAAGGATTTAAAAGCGGTGGAGAGCCTGGGATGTGTATCGGTGATCTGTACCGATAAAACAGGAACCTTGACCCAGAACCGGATGGAGGCAGAGGAGATCTACTGTGATTTTCAACGATGGGTTCTGGGAGAGGCGATAAGAGAACCGATAAGTGAAAGCCGTAGACGTTTGTGGGAAGCTGCTGTTTTAGCGAATAATGCTAAGGACGGATCAGGAGAACCTACGGAGCTTGCGCTGCTCACCGGTGCAGAGGCAGAGCTGGGGATGGAGGAGAACAGCCAGCAGATTAGGAATCGATATCGGCGGAAGGGAGAGAACCCATTTGACTCTGGTCGGAAACGGATGAGCGTGTGCTGCGAGGATTTACGGCAGGGGGGAGAGATTATCTATGCGAAAGGCGGACTGGAGTCGATCCTTAGCTGCTGTAGCCGAGTTTGTGCAAGAGGCGGGCCGCGGGAAATAACCGGAGAGGATAGGAGGCGGTTTCAGGAGCAGAATGATCAGTGGAGTCGTGAAGGAATGCGGGTATTGGCCCTGGCCTTCCGGAAGGACGGGGATTACCGTATGCACGGCTGGGAAAAGGATCTGGTATTGACCGGGATGATTGCCCTGCGGGACCCTCTTCGCCCGGAGACCAGGGGGGCAGTTTTGGCTGCAAAGGAAGCAGGGATCCGGCCGGTGATGATCACAGGAGATCATCCGGCGACAGCTTCAGCAATCGCCAGAAAGGCAGGGATTCTGGAGCAGGGAGGGATAACCGTCACCGGGCCCCAGTTGGAGCGAATGGATGACCAGGAGCTTAATCAGAGCCTGGAACAGATTTCCGTGTATGCAAGGGTGTCTCCGGAGCATAAGCTGCGGATCGTGGAGGCTTGGCAGAGGAAAGGGAAGATTACGGCCATGACTGGCGATGGGGTAAATGATGCGCCGGCGCTGAAGCGCGCGGATATTGGCATTGCTATGGGCCGTACTGGCACCGAAGTTTCCAAGGATGCTGCAGATATGATTCTTGCAGATGACAATTTTGCGACCATTATCAAGGCGGTATCCAATGGCCGTAACGTATACCGGAATATTAAAAATGCAATCGGATTTCTCCTGTCAGGAAACATGGCCGGGATTTTCTGTGTGCTCTATACCTCCCTGCGGCAGCTGCCCATGCCCTTCTTTCCGGTCCATCTCCTCTTTATTAATCTTGTGACGGATTCCCTGCCGGCCTTGGCTATTGGCATGGAACCAGCAGAGGAGAGTTTGCTAAAGCAACGCCCCAGGGATGGAAGAGAGGGGATCTTAAACTTAAATTTTATCAAGGATCTTTTGGTACAGGGGATTTTGATCGCTCTCTGCACCATGGCGGCTTTCCACATGGGACTGGAGAGTGGAGCCGGGCCTGGGCTCGGCCTTGGAGGTGGCCTGGCCCGGAATGGGGAATCGGTGGCGGCAACCATGGCGTTTACCACCCTTACCCTGGCACGGCTATTTCATGGTTTTAACTGCCGGAGCGCCCATTCCATCCTTCGCCTGGGTCTTCAGAGCAATTTGTACAGCGTCATGGCCTTTGAAGCAGGTCTGCTCCTTTTGGCAGCGGTGCTCTTTGTGCCGGGGCTTCAGGTTTTATTTGCGGCATCGGATCTAAGGCTGACAGAGATTGGGGCAGTGTTTATCTGTGCACTGCTACCAACTATCATCATTCAGGCGCAGAAAATATTGCGGGAAGGTCGTACATAGCGGCTGAGAATCCTATTTTATGGAAGAGTCCGGTTTTTACCGGGCTCTTTATTTTAAAAGTATGCATAGCCCCGGGATAATCTGCGATACTAAAGGACAGGATTTGTTTGAAGATAAGGAGGGTCTATCCATGAACAGAGGTTTCAGCAAGTCTTTTGTCCGGCTATGGTTGTTGATCATTATTTGCGGAGGGTTGTGGGGATGCTCTGGAAAGCAGGAGGCGAGAATCATTCGGATTGGCCACAACCAGTCAGTTAATCATCCGATTCATATCGCTCTTACCGCCTTTCAGAATTACATTCATGAACGTTTGGCTGGACGGTATATTGTTCAGGTGTATCCCAGTGAGCTTCTAGGCTCTCAGACAGATATGGTGCAGCTGACTCAGACTGGGGCCATTGATTTTTGTGTAGCCAGTAATGCAATTTTGGAAACGTTCAGTAAGGACTACGAGATTTTTAATCTTCCCTATCTCTTCGCCAGCCAGGAGGCGTATCATCATGTGATGGATGATCGGCAAATAACCGACCCCATTTTTGGCTCCACGGAAAAGGCTGGGTTTATAGCGGTGACCTGGCTGGATGCCGGAACCAGAAATTTTTACACATTGGACACCCCTGTAGAACAACCTTCTGATCTAAAGGGAATGAAAATCCGGGTACAGCAATCCCCCACCAATATTGAAATGATGCGTTTGCTGGGCGGGTCAGCGACACCTATGGGATTCGGAGACGTATATACGGCGCTCCAGTCCGGTATAATCGACGGGGCGGAGAATAATGAAATGGCATTGACAGATAATGGGCACGGGGATGTGTGCAAGTTTTACTCCTATGATATGCATCAGATGGTGCCGGATATCCTGATTGGGAACCAGGTACTGATGGAGGAAATGCCCAAGGAGGCACGGGAGATCTTTGAGGAAGGCTTTGCTTTGGTGAATCAGGTAGAACGGAAGGAATGGGTGAAGGCGGTTGAACAGGCCAAAGAGCGTGCCGTCAGGGAACAGCAGGTTGAGTTTATCTATCCAGAGCAAAGGCCCTTTGTGGAAGCCTGCCGCCCCCTTCATGAACGGGTGCTGAAAGGGAATCCAAGGCTAAAGCCCATTTATGACGCCATTCAGAAATATAATGAAGCATATCCGTCATTGGAAAAGGCATGTTCAGAGAGCAAGCTGGCGGAGATAGAATAGGAGGAAAATATGAGTGAATTTCGAAAAGGAGCGGTGAGAATACTAAATATTTTGGCAGGGGGGAGCTTCCTGGCGATGGTAGTTCTCACCTGTTGGCAGGTATTGACAAGATATATGCTGAGAAATCCGTCCTCCTGGTCAGAGGAGCTTGTATCCTACCTTTTCGCTTGGATGGCACTTATGGGAGCCAGCTTGATTACCAGCGAGCGGGGGCATATGAACATTCCAGCTTTGGTGGAGCGGATGCCTGCGGGGATGAGAAAGGGTTTTTCTATTCTTTCTGAAGCGGTAGCCTTTGTCTTTTCTATGGTTATCCTGCTCTATGGCGGTGCGCAGATTACCAGCCTTGCTATGGGGCAGATGACCTCTTCCCTCGGGATTGCTATTGGAGTGTTTTATGTAGTGCTGCCTCTGTGTGGCGCGCTGAATATGTTATTTACGGCTGCGAATATGTGGGATATTATTCAGGGAAGAATCCCCCTGCTTCCGGGCGGGATGGAGAAGGGAGATAGGAAAAGGAAGGAGGTGTAGAGGATGGCGATATCGTCATTAGTCATTATTCTGATAGTTCTAGTGGGGCTTCTGGCTGTGGGGATTCCTATCTCCTATTCCATTGGTATCGCTGCATTGGCAGCGATTTTGCAGACGGTTCCTTTGGATGTATCGGTGCTCACAGCAGCTCAACGCATATTTGTGGGAATGAGTAAGTTTAGCCTTACCGCAATTCCATTTTTCGTTCTAGCAGGGAATCTGATGAACCAGGGAGGGATTGCTAAGCGCCTAGTGGATTTTGTGGTGGCAATATTAGGCAGGCTTCCCGGCGCGCTCTTAGTGACCAATGTGGGGGCGAACGCACTTTTTGGCGCCATATCTGGTTCTGCTGCTGCCGCCGCCGCCGCGGTGGGTAGTATGGTACAGGAAGGCGAGGAAGAGCAGGGATATGACTTGGCGCTCTGTGCGGCTACTAATGGGGCCTCAGCGCCATCTGGTCTGTTGATCCCTCCCTCCAACGCACTGATTACCTACTCTCTTGTGTCAGGAGGAACATCGGTGGCAGCTCTCTTTTTGGCTGGGTATTTGCCGGGGATATTATGGGCGACTTGCTGTATTATAGTAGCGGTCATCATTGCAAAAAAGAAAGGCTATCACGGAGTAAAAGAAGAAAAAAGATGGAAAAATTTGGCTATGTCTACACTTAGGGCGTTTCCGTCCCTTTCTTTGATTGTGGTGGTAATCGGCGGAATTATCGCGGGAATTTTTACTGCTACAGAAGGCTCTGCGATTGCGGTAGTTTATGCGCTAATTTTAGGAATCTGCTACCATAATATTACGTTAAAGGGATTTTGGAGAATTGTGGTAGACAGTGCCAAGATGAGCGGTATGATCGTGTTTCTCATCGGCGTGTCCAATATCCTGGGCTGGGTGATGGCATTTACCCAGATCCCTCAGGCGATATCGGAGGCTTTGTTGGGGCTGACAGACAGCCGAATGATTATTCTTCTGATCATGAACCTGATTCTTTTGGTGGCGGGGACCTTTATGGATGTTACTCCGGCAATTTTAATTTTTACGCCCTTATTCCTGCCGGTGGTAAAAGCCTTTGGCATGAGCGCTGTACAGTTTGGGCTGATTTTGGTGTATAATCTTTGCATTGGGAACATCACCCCGCCAGTAGGGAACACCTTGTTTGTGGCGATCAAAGTAGGAAAGACATCACTTTCCCAAGTGATGCCTTACATGCTGATGTATTATGGGGCGATTTTAGGGGGGCTTTTGCTGGTTACCTATATTCCGGCAGTGAGCCTGGCCCTTCCCTGGGCAGCAGGGATGATGTAGCAGGCACATCCATACTATTTTATTGTATTGGAGAGGGTGCCAATTCCTTCAATGATGCAATCCACTTGATCGCCAGGTTTTAAAAATCTGGGAGGATGAAAACCCATTCCAACACCGGCTGGCGTACCAGTGGAGATAATCGTGCCAGGCTTTAAGGTAATACCTCTGGAAAGCTCGCTTACCACTTGGCTGATTCCAAAGATTAAAAGAGAGGTATTGCTGTCCTGGCGGAGCTCCCCATTTACCAGAGAGCGAATGGAAAGGCTGGGCGGGTAAGGAAGAGAGGCTGCAGTCACAATACACGGCCCCATAGGAAGAAAACCGTCCAGACTTTTTCCGAAATACCACTGGGAGTGCCGGTTCTGCAAATCTCTGGCGCTGACATCATTGATAATTGTATAGCCAAAAATATAGTTTCGCACCTGGTCCACCGGGACATCCCTTGCTTCCTTTCCGATAATAACTGCCAGCTCTGCCTCATAGTCCAGGCTGTCTGTGATATGGGAATAGCTGGGGATAAAGCCGCCGGGATTTACCGCTTCATTAGCCCGCTTGGAGAAATATACCGCATGGGGGCGCTGACCGTCAAAGTCTTCCTGCTTAAATCGGGCAGATTCCTCTGCATGCGCCATGTAATTGATTCCCAGACAGATAATATCCTGTTTGGGGTGGGGAATCGGGGCTAGGAGCTTGGCATCTGCCATGGGAACAGCTCCGGGAACAGCGTCTGGGCTTCGCGAGGCGGCGTATTCTAGCCGCTGCATTTCTCCTTCGCTGATTTCCCGGATTAAAGCTTCCATGGTATCATATTCGATCTCAAAGGATTTTAACGGGTAAATCCAGGTTTCTTCGTGATTCATTATGCCAAGAGAAGCGGAAAAACGTTCCAACTGGTAGGTAACTAGTTTCATGATCGGATTCCTCCTGATGTAAAAATTTGTTGTGATATATGGTCGGGCACATAATCTGATATGATCTATGGTATCACAAGAAAAAGAAGTTTACAAATTTTTTTTGAAATAGTGATAATTTTTCACGAGAAAGGAATGTTCTCAGACGTTTCTACCAGTGTGCTGGCCACCGAGCACTCTGAGGAATTGCGCAGAATGAATGCTCAGTCTGCAAGGCGGATAGAAATCCAGGCAAGGAATTCGTCCGCGTGTCAGGTGGTCAGTACATTAGACAAAAAGAGCAGGCATAGTGCCTGCTCTGTGTATTCATAACATGAAACATTTGAAAAAAGCTTAGACAGCCATATTAGCCGAAATATCTCTTTAACAGCCCCTGGAATGCACAGCCATGTCTTGCCTCATCCTTTGCCATCTCATGAACAGTGTCATGGATCGCATCCAGATTTGCCTTCTTTGCACGGCCAGCTAGATCTAACTTACCAGCGGTAGCGCCGTTCTCAGCAGCAACACGCAATTCCAGATTCTTCTTGGTGCTGGTGGTAACAACCTCGCCTAACAGCTCGGCAAACTTTGCTGCATGCTCTGCTTCTTCGAAAGCAGCGGTCTTATAATACTCGCCGATCTCCGGATATCCCTCGCGGAAGGCCTGACGGGACATTGCTAAATACATACCAACTTCAGAGCACTCACCCTCAAAGTTTGCTCTTAAATCAGCAATAATATCCTCAGAGACACCCTCAGCCTTGCCTACGCCGATTTCGTGCTGGCATGCCCAAGTTAATCCCTCTTCCTGCAATTTAAACTTGTCAGCGCCTACCTTACATACTGGACATACCTCGGGAGCATTCTCACCTTCATAAATATAGCCACATACTGTACATACCCATTTTTTCATGTTTGTTTCTCCTTTTCTTTTATGAATTTATATTGCTTGTTCCATAAGATATCTGGTCGGTAATCTTAAAACAATAATGATTACTGATACTATATTATCACATCCCTATCTTTCTGTCAAGAGGTTTATGCTGATTTATTGAAAATTTTTATTGCTGCAACGGTTCATTATTTTTGCAGCATGCAGGGCATATGCCGTAGAAAGTAGTAGCGTGCCCTTGAATCGTCCCTTCGTGATATCGTTGGGCTAGGGCATTCATCTCTTCAAAAGGCCCCATAGAAAGATCGCTGACCTGGTGGCAGCAAGTACAGAAAAAGTGGTAATGTGGAAGAATTTTGCTGTCAAAATGATCCGCACCATCGCCGAAATTTAACTTTTGTGCCTCGCCCAGCTCCACTAAAAGATTTAAATTCCGGTATACGGTTCCCAAGCTGATATTTGGAAATTCTTCGCGGATGCTAGCATATAGGGCATCGGCTGTGGGATGGTCGCATCGTCCGGCAAGACAGCTTTTTATGGATTCTCGCTGACGGCTGTACTTTCGTGTTTTCATATCCGCTCCTTCTATAATGATATTAATAATAATTATCATTTATAGTATAGCGAAAAAAGAAAGAAATGTCAAGATAGTTTGCACTTTTCCTTTTGGGAATATTATGATATAATTTCTATATATATCAGGACACAGGAAAGGAAGTGCAATTATATGGAACGGGAAATGAAAAATTTGGAAAATTTGAAAGAAATCATTGATCAGAATGTACCAGAAGAGCTCAATCAGCAGCATGGGCCAGAGTCCATGGCAGACTATGAGGCGGAGCTAGAGGCTTCATTTAAAAAGGTGCGGGAGGGGGATATTCTCACCGGAACGGTAATCAGTGTGGATGAGGAGCGGGTAATTCTGGATTTAAAATATTACGCAGAAGGAATCATTGCAAAGGATGACCTGTCTAATGATCCCGATTTCCAGCTGAAGGAAGAGATCCATCCCGGGGATGAGATCACGGCGACGGTGATAAAAACGGATGATGGAGAAGGGAATATTGTTCTTTCGAAAAAGGATGCTAATGATATTTTGGCTTGGGATAAGCTGAAGAAGATGATGGAAGAGCGGACGGTAGTCCGGGTGAAGATCGCCGAGATCGTAAAAAGCGGAGCAGTGGCGTATCTGGAGGGGATACGAGGTTTTATCCCTGCGTCCAAGCTGGCGGCGGAATATGTGGAAAACTTAGAGGAGTGGAACGGGAGATCCCTGGAGGTTACAGTCATAACCGCAGAGGAAGAAAATAAGCGTCTGGTGCTTTCCGGCCGGGAGGTGGCCAGAGAAAAGCTGGCAGACGAAAACAGGAAAAAGGTAGCCAGGTGCCAGGTTGGTTCTGTGGTAGAGGGAACGGTGGAAACCCTGAAAGATTACGGCGCGTTTGTAACACTGGAGAATGGCTTAACCGGACTCCTTCATATTTCCCAGATCAGCAATCAGCGAATCAAGCATCCGGGAGCAGTGCTGAAGGAGGGACAAACCGTGAAGGTAAAGATCCTTTCCGCTGAAAACGGAAGGATCGGTTTGTCTATAAAAGCCATCCAGACAGAGGATGAGCCCGAGGAGATTTTTGATTATAAGGAAAGTGGAGCGGCTACTACAGGACTGGGTGCTTTATTAAAGGGATTAAAATTGCAGTAAGGAGAGAAACAACGTTGAAAAACATCCTGAAGAGTCAAGAGGAAGTGGACCGATGGGAAGAGACCATGTTTCTTTATGATTCTGCCTTGAAGAAGATGACCCTAAAGGCAAAAATAATGAATGATGAGTTTGTCCATCGGTATCAGTATAATCCGATTGAACATATCAAATCCCGTTTGAAGACAGCGGACAGCATTGTCCGTAAGCTGCAGCAGGATGGATATGAAGTGACGATTGACAACATGAATACAAAATTGAGTGACATCGCTGGTGTGAGGATTATCTGTTCCTTTACCTCAGATATCTACCAGATTGCGGATACCTTCGGAAGGCAGGAGGACATTACCGTTCTCTATGTTAAAGATTATATTAAGAATCCCAAGCCTAACGGCTATAAAAGCTACCATATGGTAGTGTCGGTTCCTATTTTTTTAAGTAACTGCCGGAGAGATGTTAAGGTGGAAGTGCAAATCCGATCAGTTGGCATGGATTTTTGGGCCAGCCTGGAGCATAAGATCGCATATAAATTCGAGGGGGACGCCCCAGAAGCGCTGTTAAAGGACTTGAAAAGCTGCGCGGATATGGTAGACATGCTGGACAATAAGATGTATTCCTTAAATGAGGCGCTGTTAGCCATAAGCAGAGAGTATAAGCGGACAGCTGGCATATAAGGAGGAAAAGAGATGAGAGTAGTGCTGCAGAGAGTTTTGGAGGCAGCGGTTACAGTAGAAGGAGAGGAACTGGGACGCATTGGAAGGGGCTTTCTGCTTCTGGTGGGGATTTCCTCCCAAGATGATGAGAAAACAGCGGATCGCATGATGGATAAGATCTGTAAGTTACGGATCTTTGAGGATGAAAATGGAAAAACCAATTTGGCTTTGGCTGATGTGGACGGCCAAGTGTTGGTCATTAGCCAGTTTACCCTGTATGCAGACTGCCGCAAAGGGAACCGGCCTGGTTTTTCCGATGCAGGACAGCCAGAGATGGCCAAAGCACTTTATGAATATATGGTAGAGGGATTTGGGAAGCGGCTTCCAGTGGTGAAGAATGGGCAGTTTGGCGCGGATATGAAGGTATCCCTGGTCAATGACGGCCCGTTTACCTTAAGCCTGGACAGCGCGCAGCTGTTTTCATAAAAGGGTTGATGGAAAAGCATGGGGCCAGCCGGGGACGTCTGGCAAGGCATGAGTTGTAAGGCAATGGATCAAATCAATAGAGAAGAATACCTTGGAAAATCAGGAAGAAGGACGGAGGATAAAGATGGCAAAGAAATCAAAGGGCCAGGAGTTAGCAGAAAAACTTACCTGGAGCGCCCCGAATATAGCAAAAGAGGCCCCGAAGCAGGAGAGCAAGGCCCAGAAATTCTGTGAGGGATATAAAAAATTTCTGGATGCAGGGAAGACCGAACGGGAATGTGTCGCTTATGCGGTGAAACTTTTGGAAAAGCATGGATACCGTCCATTTCAGGATAAGGAGAAATATGAGCCAGGGGATAAGGTATATTATGTAAATCGTAAAAAGGCGTTGATCGCCACAACGTTCGGCAGTATGCCAATGGAAAAGGGATTACGGATCAATGGAGCGCATATCGATTCTCCCAGACTGGACTTAAAGGTAAACCCTTTATATGAAAAGAACGATATGGCGTTTTTTAAAACTCACTATTATGGTGGAATTCGTAAATATCAGTGGGGAGCGATTCCCTTGGCTATGCATGGCGTGGTATATAAAAAGGATGGGACAGTAGCTGAGATCTGTATCGGTGAAAAACCAGGTGAGCCGGTATTTTCCATCACTGATCTGCTCCCTCATCTGTCAGGAAAGCAGAATGAACGGCCATTAAAGGATGGACTCAAGGGAGAAGAGCTGAATATTGTGGTAGGCTCCCTCCCTTTCCAGGATGAGGAAGTTAAGGAGCCGGTGAAGCTTCTGGCACTCCACCTTTTGAATGAACAGTATGGGATCACAGAAGCTGACTTTTACCGGGCAGAAATCGAGATGGTTCCGGCCTTTTTGGCCTCAGATGTAGGACTGGATCGCAGTATGATCGGCGCATATGGCCAGGACGACAGGATCTGTGCCTACACAGCACTGATGGCGGAGATAGACAGCAAGTCGCCCACCTACACCACAGTGACCATTCTGACCGACAAGGAGGAAATCGGTTCTGTGGGAAATACCGGGCTAAACTCAGATTAT
The DNA here is from genome assembly GCA_949740725.1 of uncultured Lachnospiraceae bacterium. Classification (GTDB taxonomy): domain Bacteria; phylum Bacillota; class Clostridia; order Lachnospirales; family Lachnospiraceae; genus Caccovicinus. Next base: position 11,802 of record CATJIO010000073.1, read on the forward strand.
GTCCTTCACTATATTGAGGATCTGGCGGATTTGGCAGGTGTTTCTGCGCGAAAGATACTGAGGAATTCTACCTGTCTATCCTCTGATGTAAATGCAGCGTTTGACCCTACCTTTTCCGATGTTTTTGAGAGTCAGAATTCCTGCTACATTAACCGTGGTTGTGTGTTGACCAAGTACACCGGCGCCAGGGGCAAGGCTTCTTCTAACGATGCCAGCGCAGAGCTTCTGGCAAAGGTAATCAGCATTTTGGAAAAAGAAGGAGTTTATTGGCAGGCTGGAGAGTTGGGAAAGGTGGATGAAGGGGGCGGCGGAACCATCGCCCAGTATGTTGCTCACATGGATGTGGACACTGTGGATTTGGGAGTACCGATTTTATCGATGCACGCTCCTTTTGAGCTGTCCTCGAAGCTGGACGTGTGGAATACCTACCGCGCATTTAAGGCATTTTATAAGTGATGAAGCCCACTGTCCCTTTTCCAGTATTAACTTAAATTTTTATGAATTTTATGGAAATGCTTTTTTTTCTCGTATTCCTGTGATATAATTTTCTGACAACATTTTAGCAAAGGAACAGGATTAAGAGATGATGAAAAATTTAATAAGATTCAGTTTATGTGCAGCTGCTGCCACAATGCTGCTTGCAGGTTGTACAAAAAAGGGTGAAGAGGAGACCAGCGCCGCTTTGACAGAGACTACTGCAGCAGAGAGCCAGATGCCGGAGGAGGGATCGGTTACTTTAGGAGAATATAAAGGACTATCTGTCACCTCTGCAGATACCACGATAACCGATGAGCAGATAGAGCAGCAGATCAGCTTTGTGCTCAGCGCCAATCCGGATATGGTGGAGATCACAGACCGCCCGGCCCAGGAGGGCGATGTGGTGAATATCGATTATGTTGGCATGAAGGACGGAGAGGCCTTTGCCGGAGGAACTGCAGATGGTTATGATCTGGAGCTGGGTTCCCACAGCTTTATCGACGGCTTTGAGGATGGCCTGGTAGGCGCTAGCGTGGGAGACGAACTGAGTTTGAATTTAACTTTTCCGGAAAACTATGGGAATAAGGAACTGGCAGGACAGGCAGTTGTGTTTGATGTTACTGTGAACGCCATCCAGGAAAAGAAAGATGCGGAGCTGACCGATGAATTTGTCAAAAAGGTTTCCAACACGGCAAAGACGGTGGAGGAGTACCAGGCAGAAGTGAGGAAGAATCTGGAGGATAGCGCAAAGGAAAATGCAGAGATTCAACTTCAGAATGACGTGATGGAGCTGGCGCTGGCCTCCTGCAGCTTTGAAGGCCTGGAGGAGCGGGTGGACGCTGAGTTCAAGATTCAGATGGAGCAAATGGAAGCTGCGCTGGAGCAAAGTGAGATGAGCCTGTCCGATTATGTGGCGATGTTTGGCATGAGCGAGGATGAGTTTAAGAAGTTCATGCGGGAGGATATCGAGAAAAGCATCCAGGTGTCTCTGATGACTGCTGCCATTGCTGCAGAAGAAGGGCTTCAGGTAGATGACCACTCCAGACAAAAGGTGGCAGAAGCCTATGGGCTGGAAAGCCCGGATGAATTGGTCCAAACCTATGGTCAGGAGGCTGTGGAGGATGCGGCTAGGAATGTAATGATTATTGACTTTTTGATTGAAAACGCGAATATTTCTCAGTAGTCATAGGCGTGGGCGAGCAAAATTTCCAAAAGATAAGAATCAGGGAGGGAACCTATGAAGGAGCTGAAGGACAGAATCCGGAGGGATGGCATTATCCGGGCAGGAAATGTGTTAAAGGTGGATAGCTTTTTAAATCATCAGATGGACATTCAGCTGTTTGAGGCCATGGGGCAGGAGTTTAGACGTCGCTTTTCCGATGTAGAGATCAATAAGATTTTGACCATCGAGGCTTCCGGAATCGGGATTGCCTGTGTGGTGGCTCAGAGCTTTCGCGTACCAGTGGTATTTGCCAAGAAAACGCAGACGAAGAATATTTCCGGAGAGGTGTACACTACAAAGGTAGAGTCCTACACACATGGCAGGATCTATGATGTGATCGTCTCCAAGGAGTTTTTGGGGAAGGGCGATAAAGTCCTTTTAATTGATGATTTCCTGGCAAACGGTAAGGCCCTGGAGGGTTTAGCTAGGTTGGTGAAGGATTCTGGGGCAGAGCTGGTGGGAGCTGGAATTGTGATTGAGAAGGGCTTCCAGATTGGCGGACAAACGCTGCGGGCTCAGGGGATCCGTGTGGAGTCTTTGGCCATAGTGGACAGCATGGACGAGACCACCGGGGAGATCGTATTTTGCGAATAGCCAGCCAGTAAAGGTTGAAAAAGATAAAAATGGGCGCAGCAGAATTCTGTGATTTTGCTGCGTCTGTTCTTTGTACCCACAAAGCTTCTCTGTATCCGATGTTGAGAGGTGGCATTTGAGAATATATTTTTACAGAAGAGGGACATCATTGAAGAAACAGCAGTATTGGATTTTGACCGGGCTAATGTGGATATGCTTTCTAACAGGAGCTATAGGAGTGTTATCCTTTATCAATGCTCATCAAGAGCAGGAGTTTGCCCAAGAGGAGTGCACTCCTCTTGGCGGAGAGGGTTGGAGGCGGATGGGGGAAGGGAGAAGAAAAAGGCTGAAATGGCGCGGGAGTATTGAGAGAAAGCATTGGAAGAACAAAGAGGATAAGCTAACACCAGAAGAGGCGGAGGTTACAGAAGTAATAGAGAGGGAACCGACGATTTCTTGGGAAAAGCTGCCTTCCTGCGGACTGGAAGAGGCGCCAGTTCTTTATATTGCCTCGGATCTCCATTATCAGTCTGCCATAGCGACGGATTACGGAGCTGCGTACGAAGAATTTGTAGCAGTGAGCGATGGAAAAGTAATTACCTACTTGCCGCAGCTTTTGGACGCATTGATTGACGAGATAATTCAGAGCCGTCCGGATGCTTTCCTGCTTACTGGCGATATCACAATGAATGGGGAGCGGATCAATCATCAGGAGCTGGCTGGGAAGCTACATCGGCTTACCGAGGCAGGGATACCAGTATTGATTATTCCAGGAAACCATGATATCAATAATCATTGGGGTCGGGTGTACTTTGGAGAGCAGGCAGAACCAGCATCGCCAGTATCCTTTCAGGAATTTATAGAGCTTTATCAGGATTTTGGATGGAATCAAGCTATCAGCCGGGATGAAGTTTCCTTTAGTTATCTCTACCCACTGCGTGAGAAAATTTGGCTTATGCTGCTGGATACGGCACAATATGAACCAGTTAACTTGGTGGAGGGGGCAGTGCGTCCAGAAACGCTCAAATGGATGGAAGAAAATCTGGAAAAGGCCAGAACAGCGGGAGCGCAGGTGATCGTATCTGGACACCACAATTTGCTCCAGGAGAGTCGACTCTTTACTACTATGTGTGTATTGGAGAATAGCGATACGGTTGCCGGGATGTTGGAGGATTATCAGATTCCACTGTATATAAGTGGCCATTTGCACTTGCAAAGGATACAAAAGCATAAAACTGAGCCGGGAGAAAAGGGATACGGGATTTATGAGATTGTGAGCGATGCTGTCAGTATACCGCCTTGCCAGTATGGGATTATGTCTTGGGAGGAAGGCGGAGCGCTCTCCTATGAAACTAGACAGGTAGATGTAAGCGGATGGGCAGAGAGAACTGGACAGGAGGATGGGAATTTACTGGATTTTGATGCATTTAAAGAGACATATATACAGGAGTTAATTAAGAAACAGATATTAAGTAAGGCTGCTTCGATACCAGATACGGTGAGTGAGAACATGGCGCAGCTTTATGCATCAATTTATGCAGAATACTGCGCAGGGATGAAGATTGACCGAAAGGAAGTGCGGGAAACAACCGCGTATCAAAACTGGATGAGGTATTTACCAGACAGCGTAGAATGGGAGGAGATGAATAAGATGCTGAAAGACAGCACAGAAGACCATAATTCCCTGCAGCTTTGGACAGAACCATAAAAATATTGAAGAGAAAAACGCGCCAAGAGAAGAAAAGACACTTCCTGACGCGTTTCTTTTACTTATGATCTTAGATGTTATAACAGATGATCTCTGCGGGGATATTACAGCGCCTTCACCGCTGTAACAATATCCTCTGTGGTAATTCCATATTCTTCCAACAGGTCAAAAGGCTTTCCAGACTGGCCGAAACGATCCTGGACGCCAAGCTTTTTAAACTTAAAATCTCCGTGCCCAAGTAAGGCAGAGGCAACTGCGTCGCCTAAACCGCCGATAACCGAGTGTTCTTCCACGGTAACCACCTTTTTGCATTTCTGCGCATAGGTTAAGAGGGTTTCTTCATCTAAGGGCTTGATGGTATGGACATTTACCACAGCAGTAGAGAGCCCATCGGACGCCAAAGAGGCAGCCGCGGTCAAGGCAGACTCGACCATGATGCCACAGGCAAAGATAACTGCGTCGCTTCCGTCGCGCAGCACATTTGCCTTGCCGATTTCAAATGGCATATCTATGTCCAGAACTGGGGATGGCATTCTGGCCATACGCAGGTACATGGGGCCGTTAGCCTCTGTCATCGCTTTTACCGCCCGCTTCGTTTCATTAGCATCACAAGGGACGATCACCGTCATGCCCGGGATAACCCGCATTAGGGCGATATCTTCGATTGCCTGATGGGTGCCGCCGTCTTCACCTAAGGTGACGCCGGCGTGGGACATGGCAAACTTTACATTCAGCCCGCTGTAAGCACAGCCGTTTCGTACCTGATCGTAGGCGCGGCCAGTGCCGAAGATGGCGAAGGTGCTGACAAAAGGAATATATCCCATGGATGCCAGCCCTGCAGCCATATCGACCATATTTGCCTCTGCGATTCCGGCATTAAAGAAACGGTCCGGAAATTTATCTGCAAACTTATGGGTCATGGTGGAGTGGGACAGGTCCGCGTCCAGGGCTACAATTTTATTATTTACTGCGCCAAGCTCGGCTAATGCTTCGCCATAGGCAACTCGAATCGCTTTCTTCTCACTCATGATCAGTCCTCCAATTCTTTTAACGCCATCTGACGCTCTTCCTCATTTGGGCCCTTTCCGTGCCAGCCCACCTGGTTCTCCATATAGGAGACTCCTTTCCCCTTTAAGGTGTGGGCCAAAATGCATTTAGGCTTTCCGGAAACAAGAATACCCAGGGCATCGTGGATCTGCTGCAAATCATTTCCGTCGGCAACCTCAATAACCTGGAAACCGAATGCAGTAAATTTATCCTTAATGCTTCCTAGGCTCATCACCTCGTCATTGGAGCCGTCAATCTGCAGACCATTGTGATCAATGATAACCGTGAGATTATCCAGCTTATAGTGAGTGGCAGCCATGGCCGCCTCCCATACCTGGCCCTCTTGAAGCTCGCCATCCCCAAGAAGTGTATAGATATGTGCGCCGTTACCATCCAGCCTAGCGCCCAGAGCCATTCCTACCGCGATGGAAATCCCCTGTCCCAGGGAACCAGTAGAAGCGTCAACTCCGGGGCATTTTCTGGAATCCGGATGTCCCTGCAGGATCCCATTAATTTGGCGGAAGCTTTTAAACTCCTCTTTGCCGAAAAATCCTCTCTCTGCTAGAACGCCATATAAACCCGGTGCAGCATGCCCTTTCGATAATACAAAACGATCTCGGTCTTCCATTTGGGGATTGGCAGGATCGATGTTCATCTTGTCAAAGAATAATGATACCATAATCTCGACAGAGGATAAAGAGCCTCCTGGATGGCCGGAAGCGGCATCGGCCGTTAAATTAATGATATCACGGCGGACAGCCCGACAGGTCTTCTCTAAGCTTTCCATATTCATGGTAATAACCTCCATTTCAATCAAAGGAAAAAGTTGCGGAAAAGTAAATTGACCGCGTCGAAATTTGTTGAAAAAATGCGCAATCACCATCAGAATATCAAAAAAGCGATGAATTGTCAACGTATGATTCGTGACATTTAGGCTATTGTGCTGAGAAATCCTGGAAGATGCCCCGCCGTTTATACCTTAAACCGATATCCGACGCCCCAGATGGTTTCGATATACTGTGGCTTTGCCGTGTTAAATTCGATTTTTTCCCGGATTTTTTTAATATGTACAGTTACTGTGGCGATATCCCCGATGGACTCCATATCCCAGATTTTCTGGAACAGTTCCTCTTTGGTGTAAACATGGTTAGGATTCTGCGCGAGAAAGGTTAAAAGGTCAAATTCCTTGGTAGTGAAGTTTTTCTCTTCCCCGTTAATCCAAACACGGCGGGCTGTCTTGTCGATCTTCAATCCACGGATTTCAATTACGTCATTAGCTGGCATACCGCTTCCGATCAAGCGCTCGTACCGGGCAAGATGGGCCTTCACCCGGGCGACCAGCTCACTGGGGCTGAAGGGCTTGGTGATATAGTCGTCAGCGCCTAAGCCTAAGCCACGGATCTTATCGATATCCTCTTTCTTTGCTGACACCATTAAAATTGGCGTATTTTTCACCTCACGGATACGACGGCAGATCTCGAATCCATCGATCCCCGGAAGCATCAGGTCCAGGATAAAAAGGTCAAAGTCCTCCCTTAAGGAACGCTCCAGCCCTACAGAGCCATCATTTTCGATTTCCACCTCAAAGCCGCTTAACTCCAGATAATCCTTCTCCAGCTCGGCGATGGTCTCCTCGTCTTCGATAATGAATATTCTGCTCATTCTTGTATAACCTCCTGATATTTTCTAAGAACAAAGTGGATTTCCGTGCCGATTTGCTCCTTGCTGGTGGCCCAGATTCTTCCCCCGTGGTCTTCAATAATTTTTCTTACAATAGAAAGGCCGATACCGCTGCCACCCTTGGATGAATTGCGCGACGAATCGGCCCGGTAAAAGCGGTCGAAGATATTGGGAAGATCCTTGGGGGAGATCCCTTTTCCATTATCCTCAATCTCCACTTCAATGAAATCGCCCACATCCTTAATACGGATATTGATAATCCCTTTCTTTTTGTCAAGATATTTTACGGAGTTGCCGATAATGTTGTTGATCACACGCTTCATCTGTTCTGCATCTGCGATGACTACCACATCTTCATCTACATAGTTAAAATATCCCAATTCGATTCCCTTGGCATCCATATCAAGCCCAACCTCGTCAATGCAGTCTTTAAAATACTGGGAGACATTTATTTTACTGTAGGTGTAGGGAATCTTATTGGTATCAATCTTGGAATAGAAGGTAAGCTCATCAATAAGCCGATCCATGTCATTGGCCTTATTATAGATGGTGCGGATGTATTTATCTAGCCGCTCCGGGGAAAAGGCTACCCCGTCCATAATGCCCTCGGCATAGCCCTTGATGGCAGTGATAGGGGTCTTTAAGTCGTGGGCGATATTACTGATCAATTCCTTGTTCTCCCGATCATACTGCACTTTTTCTTCCTGAGACTCCTTTAGGCGAATACGCATCTCTTCAAAATCCTGGCAGAGACATCCGATCTCATCATCACTTTCCACCTCTAAAGTAAATTCCAGATTTCCGTCACGGATATTCTTGGTGGCTTCTTGGAGCTTTTCCAATGGCTTTAAGATGGAACGGTAAATCCACATGGTCAGGAGCATACCAGCGGCAACCAGAATGGTGATGCCAGCAGCAAACATTTCCGTAACCATAGACTTTACTTCTGGAACAAAATTATCCACACGGGATACAATAAATACCGAACCCTCGGTCTGGTCGGGAAAAAGAAAATCCATTTGCTTAATCAAGTGCTGACTGTCACCATCCAAATAGATTCCTCCAGCTAGGCTGGAATCCAGAATGGCATATTCCGGCAGCATCTCGTAAAACGCCTCATCCGTTTCCGACAGATTTTCTTCTCCTACATAAATCAGTTCCGTTCCTTTGCGGACAATCAAGTAGGAGTAGTGAGTTTGTAGCTGCTCATTCAGCTGGGACAGATATTCCGGATTCTCGAAATTTTCCGGGTGGGAGGATAGATTCTGACGAATGCTCTCCTGTGCCTTTTGGGTCAGGCGATTAAAAATCTGCATGGAATTGTTATTTAATAGCTCTACCTGTTCATTTAAGCCGTATGCCTTGGAAAAGGAATGGGACTGATAATTGGAAAGTGCAAGGATGCACATGAATATCAGAAATAATGGTACAATCGTAATGGCCAGAAAAGCGGTTGCCAAGCGAGTCTTTAATTTCATAGTCTGAGCCTCCTGCTGCGTTGAAGTGATATGATTGGTGGCAGATAGGTCCGCATATTTATTTAAAAAATTATACCATAAAACGCACATGATGTTTCTAAAAGTATTCTAAATTTTGGAGGGAATTACAGAAAAAAGAAAATTACTTGACTTTAGATATATTTTCTGTTATATTTATCAGGCTGTTTAGTGTGTAACGAGAGGATAAAAAGCCCTATGCGCGTATCGTCCTCTCGCTTTTTTGTGAAAAGGATATAATATATGGAAACGATTCGTTTTGAAGAGCTACAATTAAATGATGCGATCCTGCGGGCAGTTGCAGATATGGGATTTGAAGCGGCTTCTCCGATACAAGCTCAGGCGATTCCGGCGCAGCTGGAGGGGTGTGACATGATCGGACAGGCTCAGACCGGTACAGGAAAGACAGCGGCCTTTGGGATTCCTCTGCTGCAGAAGATCGATAGGGATAACCGAAAGCTCCAAGCCATTGTCCTCCTTCCAACCAGGGAGCTGGCGATCCAGGTGGCAGAGGAAATCCGCCACCTGGCAAAATTTATGCACGGAATCAAGGTGCTTCCGGTGTACGGCGGTCAGGATATCGTGCGGCAGATCCGTGCGTTAAAGGAAGGAACCCAGGTGGTGATCGGCACGCCGGGGCGAGTGATGGATCACATGCGCCGGAAAACTATCCGGGTTGACCAGGTTCACACCGTAGTGTTGGACGAGGCAGACGAGATGCTGAATATGGGATTTCTGGAGGACATGGAGACTATCCTGAGCCAGCTTCCAGAGGAGCGGCAGACGGTGATGTTTTCAGCTACCATGCCCTCTGCTATTGCAGAGATTGCCAGAAAATTCCAGAAAGATCCGGTAATGGTCCGGGTGGTGAAGAAAGAGCTGACTGTACCCGAGGTGACACAGTACTATTATGAGGTAAAGCCGAAAAATAAAGTGGAGGTTCTCTGCCGCCTGATGGATTTATACTCGCCAAAACTTTCCGTGGTATTCTGCAACACGAAAAAGGGTGTAGATGAGCTGGTGCAGGCGCTTCAGGGAAGAGGATACTTTGCCGAGGGGCTTCACGGGGATCTGAAGCAGGAGCAGAGAGACCGGGTAATGAACGGTTTCCGCAATGGCCGTACGGAGATTCTGGTGGCGACAGATGTGGCGGCCAGAGGCATAGACGTAGATGACGTAGAGGCAGTTTTTAACTATGATATTCCTCAGGATGACGAATACTATGTACATCGTATCGGACGAACCGGTAGGGCAGGAAGAGTAGGGAAGGCCTTTAGCTTAGTTGTGGGGAAGGAGGTTTATAAGCTTCGGGAGATTCAGCGTTACTGCAAGACAAAGATAATCCCTCAGGCAATACCCTCCCTAGATGATATCACGGATATCAAGGTGGAAAAAACCCTGGATCAGGTGCGGGAACTGTTAGAAACCACAGATTTAAGCACTATGGTAAATGTAATTGAGCAGAAGCTAATGGAGGAGGACTATACAACGCTGGATTTGGCTGCTGCCCTACTTAAAATGAGCATGGGTGAGGATAATGAGGACATTATCGATAACTTTGAACCCGCCCGCTCCCTAGATGACTTAGAGAGCTATGGACGGGGCGGACGGCGCTTCGGACGAGACAGCCGTCGAGAGGATTACGGCAGAAGCCGGAGGAGAGGCGGAGCCGAGCGGGCAGTTATGGATTATATTACTGGTGAGGACATGGCTCGCTTGTTTGTGAATATTGGCAAGAATCAAGGCGTGACGCCGGGAGATATCCTAGGCGCTGTGGCTGGAGAATCCGGAATTCCGGGACGGGTGGTCGGCAGCATTGATATGTATGACGGTTATACCTTTGTGGAGGTCCCAAGAAAGTATTCTGAGCAGGTGCTGGTAGCCATGGAGCATGCAAAGATTAAAGGAAAGAGCGTGCGGATCGAGCGGGCTACCGGAAGCAGCCGTGGAAAAAGCCATGGGGGCAGCCGGCGGGGAAGATAGAGGATGGTTGCCCTAGTTTAAGAAATGTATAGATGGAGTTGAGCAGCGCTGATGAGCGATGAGGGAGGCAGGATTTCTCATTGGTTCATTGGCGTTTTGTTATCTCATTGAGTCGCTGACGGGACGTAAAAGTCTAAAGAGTCGCAGGCTGACTTAAGGTGCAGGTGCAAATCGGCAGGGGGGGACGCCTTGATCCTGCCTGCCATGGGCTGTTATCTCGTGGGTGGGCTTGCGGCTTGATTTTATTGGTCACTGACTTGGTTTTTGCCCAATCTATGGGGCTATGTCCCCCAATTCTTGGCGGGAACCACTCACTCTTTCGTGAGAATGCAGCGCTACATAGAGTCCTACAATACAGGGCCCATATCTCAAGGAACCCTCCCAGGTGTTGCCTGGGTTCCTTCTTCAGATAAACAGAGTCCGGCGTTCTCAAAATTCCCTCTGGAATCGGCTGCCATCGATTCAGTGGAAGTTACCCGAATTAGCCGAATGAAGTGGATTCATGGAAAACATGGATGTATACCGCCCATTCATCGAATCCAACGCCTTTGCGGCTCAATAGGCAAAAGTAATCTCCGAAAGAGTCACACATAAATTACTTTTTTGAGAACTTCCCCATTCGTTTACTTCTATCCAATAACTATTTCTACACAATACCCCCGGTTTAATTTACGAAATATCCTATATCTGTCCGTCTGAATTCGTACTTTCTAAAGGCGATAACTGTGTATTTATATACGCCATTCATCTATGACAGTAAGATGAACAGAAACTTGGAAATTAGGGGCTGTGTTTGTTAATTAATCGTAAGTTTAACCATCCGCTCAAGAATATTCGATACATGTTGAACTCTAACGGAATAAACTAATCTAGCAGAAGACCCCGGCAGGCCCTTGGACGCGGTATCTCACGCGTCCTATGTACCGCTGCGTCCCCACGATAAGCACCAGTGGTCCCTGTTAGGAACCTGCCGGGATCCTGCGGCCAGGTAGATAAACCAAGTCAGCGACCGACAAAATCTGAACGTAAGCCCACCCACGAATGACAGGGGGCCATAAGGAAACATTCACAAAATTATAACGACTACTAGGTAAACGGACACGCAGCCGTTACCGCAGGTAACAATCTTAATGGGCTTAGGGACATGTCACCAACAAGCGTTTTCACAGGTTTTCCGGGTAGGGAAATTTGCGAAAATGAGCCTTCTGTACAAGAAGGCATTGCTTGCGAGTTTTACCCTGAATTCGGGACAATACTCGCAAGCAATGCCCTGATATATAGAGTGTACCCCCGCTCGATACACAAGACGTCGGGAATCCGTAAACCTTTTTATGCATTATTCTGTCCGCACCAGCAATTACCTATTCTTCAAGGTTCTCAAGCGCATTCACTGTCAAAAGGCTTGTTTCCACATTCAGCTTCCGCAGCTTTTGCATCATTTCTTTGGACTCATTCGACCTATCGCGAACCTGTGTAGCCAAATCAGACGTA
>CATJIO010000074.1 GCA_949740725.1 uncultured Lachnospiraceae bacterium
CCGTTTCATCCCGAGCGAAAGCGCGTTTCCGTTGGAACCCGGAGGACGGGGCGCGTATCCCCCGCCGAGTATGCGCCCGCATCTCCCCCACAGCCTGCGTCTCCTAACTGGCCGCACCCTACCTAGTTCACGCCTCCTAAAGCCACCGCGAATTCCTTAGCCAGCAATTCACCTGGCCTTCACGGCTCACTTAACCAGCGACTCAATAAAATAGCAATTTTATCTTCCTTAATTAAAGTGCAGATAGATATACATAAAAGGAACCCTTAACAGCTGCATAAAAAAATCTGGCAACATATCCTTCTAAAGTCTCCGGATATCTGCCAGATTTTCTTTACTTCCCCGTATTTTTTCACTGTTTCTTTTTCTTTCTTGCGTTTTTTCCTGCTCATTATATACCTCTATCTTTATCCGTTAAATCGCCTTGTTTTTTAAACTTTTTACTGCATCCGTCTGCAACATGGCCTCGTCTCCCATACGAATGTCTGTATACCAATATCCAAATCTCCCGTCGTCTGCAGTCTGCTTTTTCGACAAAACGAACTGAGGAAATCCGAACATGGAGGCCATGTATTTCTCATTGCTATAGTAATGGCCTGGAATTCCCAATAAATATCTTGCTTTTCCATGGGGATTTTCCAGTCGTGCCAGAATCAAATATCGGTAATTATAGTATCCGTGGAGAAGGAAGCTATTATTTCCGTAAATCCATACCTCCCTGGGCAACAGCCCAATATCCTGAGGCTTAATAACCAGGATAATGCAGCCATATTCACTGTCAAAGGCCTGAATTTTCGGATAAGTTTTTAGGAAAAAGTCCCATACCGGCATCTGATGGTCTGATGCATCCTCTGCATCCAGCTTTGCCAAAGCATCCGGATCCCCAATGAGCAGGGGCGTCTCCTTGTGCTGTCGGATCACTGGTGTCTGGACTTGCTGTCCCAAGGGGATATCCGGATGCTCTGTCTCCATCTCCAAACGCCCCATCTCAAAATTGGGGATATTTTCCTGTTTCCTTTCTTCCCCATTATGTATAATCTGGATACCCGTTAGCGGCGTTTGATTTTGAAGCTTCTCTTCTGCCGATGTTCCAGGCGGCAATTCCTCTCGAGCCTTCTCGCCCATTGGCCGCTTTGATGATGCGTTTTTTTGCATTACTTCCTCTGCCAGCAAATCCAACGGCATAGTTTCCTGAATAGTTTCCTCCACTGTCGGCTTTGATATCACATTTTCGTTATCGTTATCACCCACTATCGGCTCTAATAATATTGATTTCTGATCTGTTTCTTCCATTTGTGTATTTTCCGGCGAGGTTTTCTGAGAGCTTTCCTCTAACGGAATCTCTGGGGCTTCCCTCTCCTTCTGCAGATTTGCCTGCGCAGATTCTTGGCCACGCTCCTCCCTCAGCGGCTCCTGAGTCGGTATTACTGGAGACAGAAGACCTTTTTCTACTTTATCCTCTAATACCTGCTCCGACGTAACGGATTCCAGCGTAAGCTGCGCTGCCTGGGCTACCGCGTCCTCCCAGATGGTGGTATAAATTCTCCAGTTTTCCCCCTTTCCATGGATCGTCAAGCCATAACACTCGTCCATAGTCTCTCCTGACTCCTGCACATCCATCACCTGCACCATGGTGCGGAATTCCCCGGAGCCATTCCGCAGAAAGATATTTCCCAGAAAGATCTCCTGCTTCCCAGTCATTAGATAAACTCCCATATCTCCGCTTCCCATATACAGTTTCTTCACATTTACATGAAGCTTGCACATGCCATTTCTCGCTTCCAGTTTTACAAATCCCACGTTTTTCCCCTTCACGTGTCCTTCGTACTCATAAATATACGATATCAATCTACGAAAGTCTGCCATATCGACCCCCTGTTCTACTGTTTTGGGACAGCTTTTTTAATTTCGTAACCATATAAGACTTCGTTTTTATTTTATGCAAATAAGCATTGAAATTATGACTCGAAAATGTTATCCTATATTTAGGTATTTATAAAAATATTTTTTATTTTAAAGGAGGTATTTTCTTATGAAGCTTTACAAGGCAAAAAACTATGAAGAAATGAGTCGTAAGGCTGCTCATGTCATCTCAGCTCAGGTGATTATGAAGCCAGACTGCGTTCTCGGGCTTGCCACAGGTTCCAGCCCGGTGGGAACCTATCAGCAGCTAATTCAGTGGTATAAGGATGGGGATTTAGACTTTTCCAAAGTAAAAACGGCAAATCTAGATGAGTATAAGGGGTTAACAAGAGAAAACGATCAGAGCTATTACTATTTTATGTACCAGAATTTATTTAAAGACATCAATATTGATATGGCGAATACCAATATTCCAGATGGAACGAATCCAGATTCAGTGGCAGAGTGCGCCAGGTATGACCATGTCATCGAAAGTCTGGGAGGTGTGGACTTACAGCTGTTAGGATTGGGACGTAACGGGCACATCGGATTTAATGAACCGGGAGAAGCCTTTGCAAAAGGGACCCATTGCATCGACTTGCAGCCCAGCACTATTGATGCCAATAAACGTTTCTTCCCTTCTATTGATGACGTGCCAAAACAGGCCTACACTATGGGAATCCGAACCATCATGAGCGCAAGACGGATTCTTTTAATTGCCAGTGGAGAGGACAAGGCTAAAGCGCTTTTTGACTCCTTATGCGGCCCTATTACCCCCCATGTTCCAGGCTCTATCCTACAGCTCCACGGCGATGTAACTGTCGTTGCCGATGAGGCTGCCTTCTCTCTTTTCACCGATCGATAATGATCCCTTAACCAAAATAAGGATGGGAGAACCGTACCTAAAGTACGGGATCCTCTCATCCTTTTCCATTGCTCCATGATTTTCCGCCAAAATCCTGAGCTGGGAAGATTCCCCGCTCTTATAAATCTATACCTGGAGAAGCCAGAGGTCACCGTATCCGGCCAAGGTAGTTTGAAAGCTGGGCAAACTGCTGCAGGCTCAGGGCCTCCCCCCGCACGGTAGGCGACAGTCCGAGAGATTCTATGCCCTGGGCGATCTCATCCTTATCATATGAAAGCTCCGGCGAATTATTTAACCCATTCTGCAGTGTTTTCCTTCTTTGATTAAAGGAAGCACGGATCAGAGAAAACATCAGCTTTTCGTCATCCACCTCCACAGCCGGGTTTTCATGCCTGGTAAGGCGGATCACCGCCGAGCCCACATTTGGCCGGGGAATAAAGCAGTTAGGAGGCACATTTGCCGCCAAATAGGTATCTGCATAGTACTGCACTGCCAGGGACAGGGCCCCGTAATCCTTCGAACCGGGGCAGGCCTGCATCCGATCTGCCACCTCTTTCTGGATCATCACCGTGATATTTTCTACTGGCACATTCTCCTCGAAAAGCTTCATGATAATGGGTGTAGTAATGTAATAAGGAAGATTCGCCACCACCTTTATGGGCCTTCCTCCATGGTACTCCTCTGCCAGCTGCCGGATGTCCACCTTTAAAATATCTTTTTGGATGACCATGACATTCTCATAGCTTCCCAAGGTCTCTTCCAGAATTGGTATCAGCTTCCCGTCGATCTCCACCGCAATCACCTGTCCGGCCGCCTCTGCCAGATACTGAGTCAATGTGCCGATTCCTGGCCCTACCTCTAAAACCAGATCCTCTTTTGTCACGCCTGCAGCGCGGATAATTTTTTCCAGCACATGCTCATCCACCAGGAAATTCTGACCGAATTTCTTTTGGAAGGCAAATTGATGCTTTTGAATCATTTCTATGGTATTTTTTGGATTTCCAAGACTTGCCATCGCTTTCTTTTCCTCTCTGTCCGGCGGCTTTCAACGCCCTCATATTTTACGGAAGACGATACAGCCTTCGGGCATTCTCCCAGGTTTTCTCCTCCACAGATCTTTGAGATAATCCTTTTATCTCTGCCAGTGCTTCCGCTACCAGCGGAAGAAAAAGTGAAGAATTCCGCTTTCCCCGGTTAGGCGCTGGCGCCAGATAGGGACAGTCGGTTTCTAGTACCAGGGCATCCATAGGCGCATACCCCGCTACCTCCTTCAAACGCTTCCCATTCTGAAAGGTCAGCACACCGCCGATTCCTAAATAAAATCCCATATTCAAATATTCCCTGGCCATTTCCCGGCTGTAAGAAAAGCAGTGAACCACACCACCGATTTCCCCGGCCCTTGCCGCTTTCATCAGATCTAGGGTGTCTTTTGCCGCATCTCGACTGTGTATAATGACTGGCAGTCCTACCTCTCTTGCCAGCTCCAGCTGAGCAAGAAACCACTTCTTCTGTATCTGGTGATCTACATTCTCCCAGTAGTAGTCCAGGCCAATCTCTCCTACAGCAACCACTCTTTCCCTGCCGGTCTGCTTGCCAAGCCACAGGATGTCTTCCTCAGACAAGCTTTCGCTCTCACAGGGATGCACTCCCACAGCCCCATAAACATACGGGTATTTCTCTGCCAACTCCAGTGACCGGCTAGTACTTTTTCGATCCGCGCCTACATTGACCACTGCCCCGATCCCTGACCTAGGCAATTCTTCTATCAGCGCTTCTCGGTCATAGTCAAAAGCCGGATTGTCATAATGTGCATGAGTATCAAAGATCACTTCTCCCTGCTCCCCCTTTTTTATAGAGCTGGTGAAATCACCAGCACCCTAATCCAGTAGAAAAAGAGCAAGTGCGCCGGATAAAACAGGTAGAAAAAATATTTTCCCGGCCATCGCCCTCTCTCCTTGTTGTAATAAGCCAAAAGGATAAATGCCAATCCTGCGAATCCATAGGCATTTAAGCTGCCCAAGGCGGAAAGAATTGCCCCTGCCCAGAGCTGATGAGGACAGCCTCGCATCTGGTACAGCAGAATCATCAGAAACACCCCGGAAGGACCGTAATCCGCCTTCAGAAGATAGGAAGCGATACAGCCTGAAACTGCGATGAGCGCCGGGAGCCAGCGCTTTTCCTGAAACCGTTCCATCCCCCACAAAGTAAGGAAGGCAATCAACAACGTAACATAAATATTTTGATATTCCGGGTAAAACCAACAGTCGAACACCGCCAGATCGAAAATCACCTCGGACAGCAGGGCAAAGAGGAACAGACGCAGGCCATAGGATTTCCGGTGGCGGGTATGACAGAAGCCTTCCACCAGGCAAAAGGCGAAGATGGGAAAGGCCAAACGCCCCACACACCGTAGCGCCCGATCCAACTGCCACAATCTCATCCCATAATCGGTTGACATAATCTGGTTTATCCCATATTTGTCCTGTATTCTTAATCGGCCTGGTT
This sequence comes from uncultured Lachnospiraceae bacterium, assembly GCA_949740725.1. Taxonomy (GTDB): domain Bacteria; phylum Bacillota; class Clostridia; order Lachnospirales; family Lachnospiraceae; genus Caccovicinus. The sequence continues at coordinate 5,273 of CATJIO010000074.1, forward strand.
CGATCAACACCGCTCCAATATGATCTGCCACCATAAATCCTGCAGCCCAAAGCTTTAGCGCAGATCCGGAAAAGCCCTGGAAACCGTATTTTCCCCTTCCTGGCCTCCCTCCTCCAGGCACCTGGCAAATACTTTCCCCAATATTGATTAGCAAATTTCCGCCCCTGCCGGCATATCCTTCTCAGGTTTCATCAACGCCAAATTCCCGTCTCCGTCCTCTGCGCAAAGGAGCATTCCCTCTGAGCGCACTCCTGCCAGCATAGCTGGCTTTAAGTTCGTCACCACCATAACTTTTTTCCCCACCATCTCCTCCGGAGTGTAGTGCGCCTTAATGCCGCTGACAATCTGACGAACCTGACTTCCCACCTTTACCTGGGAGCAGAGCAGCTTTTTCGATTTCTTTACCGCCTCGCAGGCAAGGATCTCTCCTACCTGAAATTGAAGCTTGGCAAAGTCCTCATAGGTGATCTCCGGCTTCGCCTCCAGATCGATCACAGCCTCCTGGATTTCCGGCTCTCCCCCCGAAGCACTGGCCTCTTCTTTCCTGCCTGCAGCTTGGGCCTGTTGGATTTCTTCTGCCTTCCCCAAAACCTCCTTTAAATCAAGACGTGCGAATAAGATTTCCGGTTTATCTGTCACTTGAATTTCAGAGGGGTAGAGGCCAAAATGGCTCATATCCGCCAACGCCCGTTTCTGTACATTCAACTGGGCCAAAATCCGCCTCGACGTATCCGGCATAAAGGACTCTAGCAAGGATGCTCCGATGGTAATTGCCTCTGCCAGATGATATAGAACCGTCGCAAGCCGATCCTTTTTTGCCTCATCCTTTGCCAATGACCAGGGCATGGTTTCATCGATGTACTTATTGCTCCTGCGGAAAATCTCAAAAATCGCAGTAATGGCATCTGCCACCCGAAGCTGATCCATTTTCTCCTGCACTTTTTCCACTGCAGCCAGAACCGTATTCTTTAAGTCCTGATCAATGGTCTCCTCTGTCTCATCTGCACACTTCTTATTTTCCACTATTCCGCCAAAATATTTATTACTCATCGAGATGGTCCGGTTTACCAGATTTCCCAGAATATTTGCTAAATCCGAATTCATCCGTTCTACCATCAATTCCCAGGAAATAACTCCATCATTGTCAAAAGGCATTTCATGCAGGACAAAGTAGCGCACAGCATCTACTCCAAATACACGAACCAGGTCATCGGCATAAAGCACATTGCCCTTTGACTTACTCATCTTTCCTTCCCCTTGAAGCAGCCAGGGATGACCGAACACCTGTTTTGGCAGAGGAATATCCAGCGCCATCAAGAAGATAGGCCAATAAATCGTGTGGAAACGAATGATATCCTTTCCGATGAGATGAAGATCCGCCGGCCAGTATTTCTGGAACAGCTCTCCATTATTCCCGTCGCAGTCATAACCTAGACCAGTAATGTAATTAGTCAGCGCGTCCAGCCAAACGTATGTTACGTGCTTTGGATCAAAAGATACTGGAATCCCCCAGGTAAAGGAGGTGCGGGACACGCATAAATCCTGCAGCCCTGGAAGGAGGAAATTATTCATCATCTCATTCTTTCGGGAAACCGGTTGGATAAACTCCGGATGTTCATTAATATGGTCGATCAGCTTTTGGGCATATTTGCTCATCCGGAAGAAATAAGCCTCCTCCTTCGCCGAAACCACCGGGCCACCACAGTCCGGACATTTGCCGTCTACCAGCTGGGACTCGGTAAAAAAGGACTCGCAGGGCGTGCAGTATAATCCCTCATAATATCCTTTATATATATCCCCCTGATCATAAAGCTTTTTAAATATCTTCTGTACCTGGAGTTCGTGATCCCCATCTGTTGTACGGATAAATTTGTCATAGGAGGTATTCATCAAATCCCATATAGTCTGAATATCCCCGGCTACCTTATCCACAAAGTTCTTTGGGGTCACTCCAGCGGCTTCTGCCTTTAGTTCAATTTTCTGTCCATGCTCATCCGTTCCGGTCTGAAAGCGGACATCGTATCCCTGTTCCCTTTTAAACCGGGCGATGCTGTCTGCCAGAACAATCTCATAGGTATTCCCGATATGGGGCTTACCAGAGGTGTAGGCTATGGCTGTGGTAATATAATAGGGCTTGCTACAATTCTTGCACATTTCTCATCTTCCTTTCTTTCATTAAAAAAATCCCATCTTTAATTGCTTAAAGACGAGATCATCCCGTGGTACCACTTTAATTCGCTCCCACCTCACAGCAGAAGCCTCCTCAGGCTGCGCTTATCACAGCCCTTCACGATAACGGGTGAACCCGTCGAAGCCTAACCATCCTGCTCAGCTCCGAAGCTCCAAGACCATATTCGCCGGTATCTGTCATCATCCCCTTTCAGCCATGGGGGACTCTCTGTGGATGCTTCCTCCAGTTACTCTTCTTTTCCCTGCTTTTGAATTATTCTATTATCATAAGTTATGCTTCTTAGTGTACCGATTTCTTATCCATTTGTCAAGGGCAGAATCGCTCATTGCTAAATACAGATTGGCAGAGATAGAACTGTTGCTGAGCGCAGGTGGGCTCCCGCGAGTAAAGAATTTGAAAATTTATCGTTAAACTAATCACATTGGCTATGAACGCGGCACAAAATGATTTGTAATTGGATATCTTGTAATCTCCAGGAATATAATATATAATAGCATTACTTTTTTCGTTTTTATCAACCACCCATGGAGGCCGCCTGATGATTCATCTACCTGCCCGAAGATTTAACCGATCCCTGGCCCTTGTGTTGACTGCCTGTTCACTCTTTTGGTGCTGCCCGGGCTGCAGTCGTCCGGGGGATGAAAGGAGCCCTCTGTATTCTCATCCCTCCCAGGAGAGCGGCCCTGAGGAGAGCTCAGCTGCATCCTTTTCTCCGGAAATATCTGCAGAGTTTAATCAGCTGAAGCAAGAGTTATACGAGGACTTGTCCTCTCTGGATTATGTGGCTCAGCTTACTGCTCCTTTTGGGCCGTCTCCCCAGCTCCCGCTCTTGAATCCTGCCTTTCCTGATCTGTCTGAAATGGGATGGGATCAGCGCCTGGAGGTGATAAAGTCTTTAAAATTTCAGTTGGGAATCATAGAGCCTGCCTCTTTAGCGCCAGCGCAGCGAGAGTTTTATGAGATCTTGTCTTTTTTTGCCGATAAAGAGCTGGACATGGCCTCGATGAAGGATTTTCGTCTCCTTCATTATCTGTCACCAGAATCTGGTCTAATGGTTCAGATTCCCCGGGACTTAAATGCCATTCCCTTTAACAACCGCCAGAATGTGGAGGATTATCTGCTGCTTTTATCTGATCTGCCCCGGCTGTTTAAGGATCTTGGCGATCTTTGCCGGGAGGAGGCAGGCGTCAGTATTTCCTTTACCAGCCAGTGGCTGCAGGACGCTGCTTCTGCCTGCGCCCCTTACTGCCTGACGCCAGAGCATAACAGTCTGGTCTTCTCTTTTTCCCGCCGGTTAGAAGGGATTGGGGATTTGACCCAGGAGGAACAGGAGGCATATCTAGCCAGAAATCAGGAGGCTATGATCCAAAAGGTGATTCCTGCGTATCAGAAGTTGAGCCAGGAGATCCGATCCCTTCCAGCTCAGTCCAGGCCCTACGAGGGCTTGTGTGGGCAGAAAAATGGCCGGGAATATTACCGCCTTTTTATTATCCGGGAATCCGGAACTTCTTATTCAGATATCCACCAGCTAAAGCAAGGAATTGAAGAACAGCTGAGACAAAACACTTACACCCTGGACACGCTTATAAACCAGCTGCCTCTGGACAGTAGTCAAAGCTCTCCAGCTGCAATGCGCAGTTCTACGTCTCTGCTTTCCTTTCTTAAGGAAGAAACTTATCATTATTTTCCTTCCTCCAGCCCTGATCCCCTTAACATGGCTATCGTCCCAGCGGAAACTGAGGATTTGTGGAAGCTTCCCTGTCTGGATTATTCTTTCCAGGATTCGGGAACAGCAACTTTGCTCATCAGCCAGCATATGGCTGAGAATCATGCGCTTTTATACGACGCCTTATCTTCTGTTGGCTTTCCCGGTAAATATTACCGGGAAAGTTATTTAAAATCCAATCCAGACATGCCACTTCTCTCTCTTTTGGGCTTTTCCGGATGGGAGCAGGGATGGGATCTCTATGGAAGAAGTTGTGCAATCTCCTATGATAATGGGCTGCTTCCTGAGGAAAAGCAGCTGGCCCGCCTTTCCCTGTCCTCCTTCTTGGCCATTCATGCCTTAATCGACATCCAGGTTAATTATTATGGATGGGGCTTAGAAGATGTGCAGGGCTTTTTGGCAGAGCATTATTCTCTGGATGAAGAAGGCATCGCTGAAACCCTTTACCACAGCGCCATTTATTCTCCAGGCGACAGTGTGATTACCTATGCCGGTTATCTGGAAATCCGTCAAATGAAGGTACAGGCCATTGAGCATTTCGGTGATCGCTTCGATGAGTCCTCCTTTCATCAGTTTCTTTTGGAGAAAGGCCCTGCTCCTTTTCCCCTAATCCGGGGCTGGTTTTCGGACTGGTTATCTGAATAAAAGTTTTTTTGAAAGTAGGAATATTCCTCTTGCTTATTTTGAAACATCGGTTATAATACTATATGTAGCGTTTAAAATCATAAGAGATACCATATATATAATTATAGAGGGAGGATAATCCATGAATATCATTAAGAGAAGCGGCCAGGAAGTCGTTTTTAACTCGGTGAAAATAGAGGATGCGGTCAATAAGGCGAATTGTACCGTCCAGGAGATGGATCGTCTTAGCGGTCAGCAGATCCGGGAAGTGGTAGAGCGGGTCACTGCACTGTGTGTTGACATGAAGCGCAGCCCCAGTGTAGAGGAAATCCAGGATATGGTGGAAGAAGAGATCATGAAGCAGCGAGCCTACAAGGTAGCTACCAATTACATCACTTACCGCTATAAACGTGAGCTTGTCCGCAAGTCTAATTCTACGGATAAGCAAATCCTATCTCTCCTGGAATGTAATAATGAAGAGGTCCTTCAGGAAAATTCCAATAAGAACCCAGTAGTCAACAGTGTTCAGCGTGACTACATGGCCGGTGAGGTGAGCAAGGATATCACCAAGCGCTTCCTTTTGCCCCAGGAGATTGTGGATGCACATGAGAAGGGCATTATCCATTTTCATGACGCTGATTACTTTGCCCAGCACATGCATAACTGCTGTCTGGTAAATTTAGAAGACATGCTCCAGAATGGCACCATCATCAGCGAAACCATGATTGAACGGCCTCATAGTTTTTCCACTGCCTGTAATATCGCCACCCAGGCTATTGCTCAGATCGCCAGCTCCCAGTACGGCGGCCAGAGCATCACCTTATCCCACATCGCTCCCTTTGTCCAGGTGAGTCGTGAAAAGTTTCGCCGGGAAGTACGTCAGGAATTAGAAGCCCAGCATATTGATGCGGATGAAAAGATGATTTCCCAGATGGCGGAGATGCGGGTGCGCCGGGAAATCAAGCAGGGTGTGCAGATGATTCAATATCAGGTTATCACGCTGATGACCACCAATGGGCAGGCGCCTTTTGTTACCGTCTTTATGTATTTAAATGAAGTTCCTGAGGGCCAGACAAGAGATGACCTGGCACTGATTATCGAGGAAATGCTCCGTCAGCGGATCCAGGGCGTTAAGAATGAGCAAGGCGTCTTTATCACCCCTGCCTTCCCCAAGTTAATCTACGTCTTAGAAGAGGATAATATTACTGATGGTTCTAAATACTGGGAGTTAACCAAGCTGGCCGCCCAGTGTACAGCAAAGCGGATGGTTCCGGATTACATTTCTGAGAAAATCATGAAGCAGTTAAAAGATGGCAACTGTTATCCCTGCATGGGCTGCCGTTCCTTCCTCACCGTATATAAAGATGATTCCGACCACTATAAATTTTACGGACGATTTAACCAAGGCGTGGTAACGCTGAATCTAGTGGATGTGGCCTGCTCCTCTGGAAAAGATATGGATAAATTTTGGGAAATTATGGAAGAACGTCTGGATTTGTGCAGACGCGCTCTGATGTGCCGCCATAACCGGTTAAAAGGAACTCCCTCAGATGTAGCTCCCATTTTATGGCAAAATGGAGCTCTTGCCCGGCTAAAGAAAGGTGAGACCATCGACAAACTGCTTTATGGCAATTACTCCACCATTTCCCTTGGCTATGCTGGCCTGTGCGAGTGTGTCCGCTATATGACTGGCCATTCCCATACCCACCAGGGGGGAACGGAATTTGCTTTAAAGGTGATGAACCATCTCAATGACACCTGCCGCCGCTGGGCCGCTGAGACCAATATCTCCTTCAGCCTTTACGGTACGCCACTGGAGTCCACAACTTATAAATTTTCTAAATGCCTCCAGGATCGTTTCGGAATCATCCCTGGTGTAACTGATAAGAATTATATCACCAACAGTTATCATATCCATGTGACTGAGGAAATTAATGCCTTTGACAAGCTGACCTTCGAGGCTCAGTTCCAGAAGCTGTCTCCCGGAGGAGCCATCAGCTATGTAGAGGTTCCCAATATGCAAAATAACATTGACGCAGTACTGGCAGTCATGCAGCATATTTACGATCACATCATGTACGCAGAGTTAAATACCAAAAGTGATTATTGCCAGTGCTGCGGATATGACGGAGAAATCCAGATTATCGAGGACGAGCATCACAAGCTAATCTGGAAATGCCCCAAATGTGGCAATACCGACCAAGATAAGATGAATGTTGCCCGACGGACCTGTGGTTATATTGGCACCCAGTTCTGGAATCAGGGCCGAACCCAGGAAATCAAGGAACGGGTAATGCATCTGTAAGGAGTTTATCCGATGAAATATGCTAATATTAAACACTACGACATTGCCAACGGCCTCGGGGTGCGGACCAGTCTCTTCGTCTCTGGCTGCACCCACCGATGCAAGGGCTGCTTTAATGAAATCGCCTGGGATTTCCAGTATGGCGAGGAATTTACAGAGGAAACCATAAAAGCTCTGCTGGATTCCTGCGCTCCCGGCTATATCGCCGGTCTGTCTCTCTTAGGCGGGGAACCCTTAGAGCCAGTGAATCAACGGGCCCTGCTCCCCTTACTAGAGCAGTTTAAAGCCAGGTATGCAAAAAAGGATATCTGGTGCTATACTGGGTATACCTATGAATCGGATCTTCTCGCGCCAGATGGATCCGCCCACTGCGAGGTAACCGACAGGATCCTTCACTGTATTGATATTTTGGTGGACGGCAAGTTTGAGCAGTCCTTATATGATATCTCTCTCCAGTTTCGGGGAAGCAGGAATCAGCGGCTCCTCCAGATCCAAAAGCCTGGCTGTCCCCAGTTGTTTCCAGTAGACCAGCCCTAGTATGCTATCCAAAAGTATATTCAGGAATGTTCAACGTCAAATTTTATTGTCAAACGAGGCGGTTGCCAGATGGAGAACATCTGGCAACCGCCTCGTTTTCATCCAGGTACTCTCAGCCCCTGGCTGTCCTTTAATCCAGTTTCCGGTACTCGTCATTATAAAACATGGAGCCATCTTCCTCCGCCGGAACAGAATCAATGGTATAAATGGATCCATTCTCCTGAAGGATCAAGCCACCCTCCAACTCATAGTTCTCTGTAAATGTATTCACTAAAGACTCTACCACCAGACGGATCTCCTTGGCATCCTCCTGGCTGGTAATCTGATTTAGATTAAGAACTGCCCGATCATCTGTCTGCTCGAAGCTGATCATCTGAGTTCCTTCTTCAAGAACTCCATAGCTGATTAATAAGTCAATAATACCCTGAGCCTCCAGCTCTTCCGTCTCTAATCCGTCCATCTCCTGAATCAGGCCGATCCGGTTCTTGCTGATGCGGTAGATAGAGACAGTAGCCATCTCCGGCAGGTCCTCGTTCCCACTGTTGCGGATTTCCATGGTATCCGCCTTAAACGCTTCCGTGGTTTGCGGCATCGTGGTCTCTTCCTGCTTCTGATCCTCTACTTTAGTCGGCGTACACGCCGCTAAGGACACCATCATCACCGCTGATAACAAACACACAAGGAATTTTTTCATAAAATTTGCCTCCTTCATCCGATACACTTATTCTTTTTTTTTTCGAAACCACTGATTTAATACCGTAAGGGCCTTTGTCAGCGCTCCCAGCTCTTCTCCTGTCATCTCACTCATCACGCTTTGTATCATCTCCTGATGAAACCGTTCATGATGACGGTATGCTGCCTTTCCCTTTTCTGATAGGGAAATATATACCACCCGCCGGTCCGTCTGACCTCTTTCCCGCGTCACGTACCCTTTTTTTACTAAGCTGTTCATCGCAATCGTAAGAGTACCAACAGTGACGGACAATACTTTGGCGATTGCAGACATATTCTTGGGCTGGCCAATGCCTATTGCCTCAATCACATGCAAATCATTATTCGTGAGATCCTTAAATTCGGAAATCGCAAGAGCCTTTTCCTCAATCTCTAATATATCCCGAAACAGATTTACCAATGCCTCATTTAATGTTCCGTAACTGTCCACGCGCGTTCCCTTTCCCAGCGTTCGCTTTTCCGGCTTCCCCGGAATTTTCTTGTCTGTGTTTCGCGTACCTGCTGATTATACATGATTTTTTCAAGTTTCACAACCAGGAAAACCTTATAAAATTCTTAAAAGGTTGTGATTTTTTTGTGATATTTACCATTTTTTATCAAACGTTGAAGGTTTTGTCACAAAAGAACCAATGCTTTAAAGACCTCTCCCCGTTCCTCAAAGTTCTGAAAAATCCCGTAGCTGGCCGCTGCCGGAGATAAGATGCAGCTTTTTCCTCTTTCGGTAATCCGCTTTGCCTGGCCAACAGCATCCTCTAAATGATGTGTTAGGATCAGTCTCTCCGGATGTTGAAATTCTGGATGCTGAGATCGGATTTCCTCATATATTCTCTTTCCAGTGTCCTCCATCAGGATAATGTGAGCTATTGGACTAGAGGATAAATATTGGATCAGATCCCCATAATCAATTCCCCGATCCATGCCGCCGATTAAAACAGTATCCGCATCTTCCAAGGTTTCCAGCGCCTGAATTGTGGTATTTCCAATGGTGGAAATGGAATCATCATAATAACGGATCCCTTCCTTTTCCCCTAAAAACTGAAGCCGGTGGGGAAGGGGCTCGTAAGTTCGCAAGCCCTCTGCAAATTCCGCTTCCGTGAGCCCCTTTAATTTACAAACCCCATACACAAAGGCAATGTCAAAGTAATTATGGTGACCCATCAGATGGATCTCTTTCTCTGGAATGGAAAATCGTTCCTTGCCCCAGCAGATCTCTCCCCCGAAAAGCCTGATATCCTGATTCTTCTCCTGAGGTGCGCTCTGGGCTTGCTGGCCAAAGTCTTCCACCAATATCACTCGCGAACGGCAGCGTCCCTCCCTGGGCGCGCACTGGCGGTTACAGAAAAGAATATCCTTCTCCTCCTGATTTCGATAAATCTGTTCCTTCGCCCTCACATACTGTCCCATGGAGCCATAATGATCCAAATGCTCCTCATAAATATTCAGAAGGATGCTGATGTGAGGAGATTCCGTAATGTGTTCCAGCTGATGACAAGATAATTCAAATATAATTTCTGTGTCCTCCTGGATTTCATCCATATGGTCAAACGCGGGAATTCCAATATTTCCTGCCAGGATAGTCTTGCGTCCTGCCGTGGTGAAAATATGGTGCAAAAGAGTAGCTGTGGTGCTTTTCCCCTTTGTACCAGTAATCCCAATGATCTGGTTCCGATACAAGCGAAAAAAAACCTCTGTCTGTGAAAGAATCTGGCAAGAATATTCTTCTAGCGGACGTTCCAGCACAATGCCGGGACTCTTAAAAACAACGTCATACTCATCCATAGCCCTTTGGTAATCTGGTCCGGTAATAAAACGAATATCACTTTCCAACTGATGGGATTTATCCTCCTGATCAGCAACCGCCAGCTCCTGGTATACTTTGTTTTTCATCAGAATTCGGCAAGTAGATGCTCCTTCCCTGCCGAATCCCAAAAGCAGTACTTTTTTCCCTCTTACAAAAGGGTCTATTCCTGTCATAATCTAAGCTTCCTCCACATCCCTGCAGCAGCGCTCCTGCACCAGCCTTTTCCACGGCTCAGGAACCAAGTTTTCTTCATCAAAGTAGCATAAATACTGTTTGCTCTGCCCCTCATATCTGGCATAGCAGTCAGTTTCCCGATATCTCTCCAGCAGCCTGGGCAGAGGTTTTTTCGCCTTCTCCAGCCTGCGGATAGTCAGTACAATCGCCGTATTCACTTCATCCCGGCTTCCCACACATTCGAAAGGCTTCTCTTCCTGGATTCCAGTAAGCTTCTCAAGAAGAGGATAAAGGGACTCATCCTCCAGCATGTCCCTTCCAAAAATGTGGATTACCTCATCCTGCCTTAAAAAGGGGGAAAGGATCAGAGAAACGAACAGGCATTTGGAACAGTGTCCGCACCAGACATCCTCTTTACTTCCTACATTGCAGCTGCGGAAGATCTCATGATACTGCTTTTTCTCAGCGAAGTACCGGGCAATCTGAAATTCACTCAGCGGACGCAACAGGCTGAAATAGCAGCTGCTCCCCGGAAGATAATCCTCGACATATTGGTGGAATGCCTTTTCAAAATGGAAACTTTTGGAATACTGATGATTCACCGTACTGCCAGACACAGTGCTCTCATTAGCGCTGGATTCATTGGACAGCGCAATATAGGGCAGCCCGTAAAGTGCTGCTGCAATCAGAGAAGAAAATGCCACGATGGCGGAAAAGGGAGTATGTCCATTTAAATATCCCTGCTGATTCAGATCCAGCATAGTTTTATCCAGCGTCCGTTTCACCAGGATCATCCTGTCATTTGGAATTCCCGCCACCTCGGCGGTATGAATCGTGGCCCCCCGGGGATTAATCACATATCCATAGCAAGATGCTCCCGCTTCTTTCAAAAGCTCCAAGGTAACTGCAGAATCTTTCCCACCTCCAATGGGAACCAATACCGTGTCTTCCTTCCATGTCTCCTGGGGAAGTTCTCTTGTATCTTTTTCCAAACTGGGATCCACTACCAGCTCCATAAACTCCTCTGGGTCCACATTATTTATCTGGTTCACATAAAAAAACTCTCCTAAACCATGAAAATACAAGTCCTTCCACCACCGAATCTGTTCCGGAGATAAATAGCCTGCCTTAACCACTACGCAGGGAGAGCAGGTAAGCTTCCAGTAACTGACCAGTTCCACCATTCCCAGTGAAAAAATCAGCTGCTTCCTTAAGGCCCCCCTTTTCAAGTCTCCTTTAGGAAACTTCCAGGAGGGGGAAAATCTTGCCAAGCCGGGAATCTGAAAGTGATAGCAGAGCTCCAGCCCCTTCTCTCCCTCAGTGGCTTCATATCCTTCATAAATAAATTCCGGATATTGATTCCGGAATGTGTTGTATTTCTCTATATTCTGTTTCCTTTCTTCCATATCATCATCCTCTCAATGTCATACACATCCAATATCATCGATTATATCCGACAAAAGGAAATTTTGCAACCTTTACAAAAGCAGACCACAACCCCCAGAATCTTTATGACATTCCCCAACCGAAATTCCCCGCGGGAGCTGGACATGTTCAGTGATGGCATATGGTCAGTATAAGAACCATAATATGGCCTATGCCAGCCTGCCGCCCAGATATACACTGACTCCAATTCCCACCGCTGTAGCCAAAAGCGCTCCCCAAAGAGTATACCTGGTTTTCCGGATCCCAATACTTCCAAAATAAATGCTGAGACAGTAAAAACAGGTCTCTGTACTGCTTAAGAGCAGCGAAGCCATCATTCCCAGCCTGCTGTCTGGCCCTTGCTCTTTGAAAATGTCCAGCATCAGCCCAGTGGCCGCAGAATTCGACACCAGGCGCAGAAGAGAAACCGGCACCAATTCTGCTGGTATATGCAGAAATTCCGCCGGTCCCCTTAATACCTGTCCTAAGAAATCCAGAAACCCGGAAGCCCTCAGCACCCCAATGGATACCAGAAGGCCGGCCAGTGTAGGAAGCAGCTTTGCCGTTGTCTTCATTCCCTCCTTAGCCCCCAATAAAAAGTCGTCAAACACAGGGCGCTTCGCCAGCAGTCCAAAGCCTACAATATAAAATACGGCAAATGGCATCAACGCAGAAGACAACCAAATTAAAAAGGATATCCACATAGCCGACTCCCACCTCAAAAGTTTTCCACATTATATGACCCTTTATCCGAAACTATTCCTTAGTTCAGTCCGAAATTCTATTGATTTCCTGCCTGACGAAAGTAATTCCGAAGCCATTTTCCGCTCTCGCTTAGATCCTCTTCACTCCACCCGGAGGTTTTCTGGCATCCAGAGGCAATCACACTGCTGCTCTCTGCCTTATTCGCCAGATTCCATGCACAACAGCTGATATGGTACCGCTCCAGCAACTCCATCCATTTCTGGCTCTGGTCAAAACGGTTTTCTCCATTGCCCGAGGCATCGCAGGTTCCAAACTCGCTGACAAATATAGGAAGCCCCTGACTCGCACAAGCCTCCACCCTTTCCCGAAGCCAGTCTGTATGTGTCGCCGCGTAAAAGTGAAGAGAATACAGAATATTGTCATACTTTAGCGGCGATGCCAGCGCTTGCCCGATCTCCTGGCTCCAGACTGGCGTTCCCACAATAATCATCCCATCCGGGTCATTAGCCCGAATCACTGGTATCACTTCCTCTGCATACCTTTTCACGCTCTCCCAGGTAGCCGATCCATTCGGTTCATTACAAATTTCGTAGATTACATTTTTCTGTTCCGAATAAAGAGAAGACATTTCATGGAAAAAGGAAATGGCCTCTGCCTTGTGAATATTCGGATCCTGATCCTGGAGGATGTGCCAATCGATGATCACATACATGCCTAAATCCGTGGCATACCTTACTCCATCCTTTACCAAATTTTTCAGTTCTTCCTGATTCCCTCCACTACAGTATCCATTATACTCTTCCGTATACATGGCGAGCCGGATGCAGTTTACCCGCCAGTCGTCCCGCAAAGTGCGAAAGGCCTCCCTATTGATATATTCTGAAAACCAGGCAATCCCGTGGGTAGACATCCCCTGGAGCCGCACTGTCTCCCCCTTCTCATCCACCAGGACTGTCCCCTTCACCTGGAGCGCGCCATGGCGCTCTGCTGGCGGGACAGATTGTTCCTGGCTAGTATCCGCCCAAATTTCTGCGGCCCCATTCCAAAGGGGAAACTGGCATATGGCAAAGGCCGCCACCAGTACTGCCAAACTCTTTTTTAGGCACTTCATTTCAAATTTCCTCCCTTATCCTCTGCAATACATGCCAGAAAGCGTTCTCCATACTTCTTTACTTTGAATTCCCCCACACCGGAAACCAGAAGCATCTCTTCCCTGGTTTTTGGTTTTATCACACACATATGGGCCAAGGTTTTATCCGAAAAGACGATGTAAGGAGGAACCTTCTCTTCCTTCGCAATCTCCATGCGAAGCGTCCTGAGGGACTCAAAGAGTTTCTCCTCTCCTTTGATTTCTCCTGCTGGAAGCCTCTTCCCTGCCCTGGCTCCCTTATTTCCTCCATCCCTGGCCTTTCCTGAAGACTCCGTCTCTCTGGCCAGCTTCATCATAAGCCGACAATCCCCCTCCAGCACTTCTCTGGATTTAAGGGTTAATTTCACAATCGCATATTCATCCGTGGTTACCAAAAGGTACTCCTGAAGCTGTAGGTAATTTAGAATCTGCCTAAGCCGATACATGGGAACCTTAGCCAGCTCCCCGTAATAGGGATTGCGATCCATGCCGTAATTTCGGATCTTCGCGGTATTGGCTCCGTGGACTGTGTCCAAAATCACCGTCGCTCCATATCGCTGTCGGCAGGATTCCACGCATCCTAAGATTGTTCTGGCCATCTCAGTCACATCCACTGTTTCAAACTGGATCAGACAGCTAGAACAGTTTCCGCAGTAATTTTTTCCATATTCTCCGAAATATCGGAGAATATAGTCCCTCAGACAGTCCTTAGTAAAACAGTAAAATGTCATCTTTCTCAACCGCTCCCGGTCCCGCTCCGCCACAAGCCTCCTGGTCATCTCATCCAGCTCCCGGTTATCCTGATTGTGGTCAATAAAAAGTTGATTGGTAATCACATCCTGCCCTCCATAGAACAGAATGCATTCTGCCTGCTCCCCATCCCTACCTGCTCTTCCGATTTCCTGAAAGTAGGCCTCTAAGCTTTTCGGCATATTATAATGAACCACATACCGAACATTGGACTTGTCAATACCCATTCCGAAGGCGTTAGTGGCCACCATAATCATTGACCGATCGTAAATAAAATCATCCTGATTCTGCTTCCGCTCCGCATCACTCAGGCCCGCGTGGTAGCGGGTAACGGAGAACCCATCCTTAATCAGCCGCCCGCTCACCTCCTCCACCAACTTTCTGGTAAGGCAATAAATGATTCCACATTGATTAGGATGGGTAGCTAGGTAATGTTTCAGGGCTTCATAGCGATTTTGGGGAGATTGAACAGCCAGATATAAATTAGGGCGATCGTACCCAGTGGTCAACACAACCGGGTTTTCCAAAAGGAGAATATCCATAATATCCTCCCGAACCTCCTGGGTCGCCGTGGCCGTAAAAGCACTGACAATGGGGCGATAGGGAAGCTTTTGAATAAACTCCACAATCTTTAGATAGGAAGGCCGAAAGTCCTGCCCCCATTGAGAGACACAGTGGGCCTCATCCACCGCCACCATGGAAATCCTCACCTGGGAATTTAATGCAAAGTCCAAAAAGCCCCCGCTTTCCAGCCTCTCCGGCGCCACATAAATGATCGGATATCGGCCTTCCTTTGCTAGGTTCAGAGCCTTGTAGTACTGTCCTGCTGTCAAGGAGCTATTCAGATATGCCGCGTGGATTCCTGCCTGGTTTAGAGCGGATACTTGATCCTTCATGAGAGAAATCAAGGGAGAGATCACCAGGGTGATCCCTCCCATCATCAGGGCCGGGATCTGATAGCACAGTGACTTTCCTGCTCCTGTAGGCATAATTCCCAGCGTATCCCTTCCTGACAAAATACTATCAATTAATGTCTCCTGAGCATGGCGGAAGGAATCGTATCCAAAATACTTTTTTAAAATTCCGTACTTATCCATTCTGTATTTCCCGGCTGTTCTGACCTGAACTCATCGCCAGAAGCTTTTGCCTTAACTCCTCCTCTATCCGCCCCAGCTCCTGCTCTGCGTCCCGGCGTTTCATCCGCCCTTCCTCCTGAATCTTCATCACATCATCCAAGGTGGAAATCAGCATCTGATTGGTCTGCTTTAGGGTTTCCATATCCACAATTCCCCGTTCCGCTTCCTTCGCGGTCTCCAGGGTAGCCATCTTTAACATCTGGGCATTCTTCTTTAGCAGCTCATTGGTTGCATCCGAAACCTGCCTCTGGGCCTTCGCCGCTTGTGCGGAGTGATTCAGGCCCACAGCCAAAACCATCTGTGTCTTCCACAGAGGAATGGTATTAACCAGGGTAGACTGGATTTTCTCTGACATCATCGTGTCATTATTCTGGATCAGGCGAATCTGGGGAGCCATCTGCAGAGATACAGTCCGGGTTAGTTCCAAATCATGAAGCTTTTTTTCAAACCGGTTACACAAACCAGCCAGGTCATTCGCTGCCTGTGTATCCTCTGGAAGCCGGGAGCATCTGGCCCGTTCCACTGCCTGAGGAAGCTGGATCTCCTTAGCTTCCTTCAGCTTTTTCCTGCCTGCCAGAATGTACATGGAGAGCTCTTTTAGATAGGACAGATTCATCTGATACATACGATCCATGGTCGCTACATCCTTCAGCAGCTGGATTTGGTGGCCCTCCAGCACCTTGCAGACTTGATTAATATGGGTCTGTGCTTTTTCGTACTTGGCCCTCCGGCTACTAAGCTGATTTCCCTTCTTTTTAAATATGCCGAAAATACCCTTTTCTTCCTCCACCTCCATGGTCTTTAACTCTCCCACCATATCGGTTAAAATTTGGCCGATTTCACCCAAATCTTTGGTCTTCATGTGGCCTAGGGCAGTCTCCGAAAAATCTGCAATTTTTTTCTGGGCTCCTGCGCCATATTGTAATACCATATTAGAATTATTTAGATCAATCTTGGAGGCAAAATCGTCCACTATCTCCTGTTCCTGGGGGCTCAATACCATCTGGGGATCCTCCTCCTTAAAAGAACGCTCCTGCTGTAGATTTGCTTCCTGCCTCTCCTCCTGGAAAAAGGGCTCAAGGGTTAACTCTGGCTGCTCCATATATCACTCCTCCATTTCCTCTCAGTTCCTCAATTCTGGCTCTGTCAAGCCGTCTCTGGCCAGCATGGACTGAAGCACTGACACGTCAGTAAGCACATCAAAGGCTGTATCCTCATAAATATCATCTAAAAGCTTTTCGAAGGCATCATTTATCGTCTCTAGTGTCTTTTCAATCTCCTGTTTCGCGTGGTTAATATTCTCTCCAGGGAATTCTATCTCAGAAAATTCCTGATAAGAGATCACTAATTTCATTGTCGTTGGCAGATAGTATTCCATAAATCGCTCCAACTCACCCAGCTGCTCCGGATGCTTTTTCAGTACAAGAAATAAGCGTTCCAAGATGGTATCCAGGCGGAGAAGCTTTTCCCGGACAGGCTCCCCAGGCATGGAGTCACGAAGCCTGTCCAGCTGCTTCATATAGGCCTCTCCCCGGGAAATCACCTCCGAAACCGGCGCTTCTCTTTCTGGCTCCCTCCGCCTTTCCTCGGTTGGCTTCTCTTTTCTCTCTGTCTGGTTCTGTCTCTGACGCTCATTCAGGGAGTCCTGGGTCATACGGTACTGACGGTACGTCTCCTCATCTAGGATCAGGTAAGTCTCCCCGTCATCCATGTGGGCATCTGGAAGCATCCCCAGCGCCAGCATCTTTTTCATATCCTTCCGGACAAAAGGGAGACCTTTTGCCACGCTTCGGTTCAAATCGGTTAGCGCGCAATAAGTCTTTCCCCGATGCTTCAGCTCCTTTATATACCGCTTCAATCGGGTTATTCGGCTGTTATTCCGAATGCCCGTCCCCAGCATCAGCATGAAACCAGCTAAACTAACCCCAAACATCCCCAAAAGCCACCAGCTAACCAAATTTGCTCGTGAAGTTCCCATGATCACAAGCCAGACCAGGGTCAATATGCCGAAAACACCACTGCCAATGCTGCCAAATACAGTAAATAATATTCCGGATACTCTTCCTACCCAGTTTACCCGTATATTTAATGGGGCTGGTTTAAACTTTTCTCTTTCCAGGCCCTCAAACCTGCTCTTAAATCCATCTGTCTGGGACTTTACTTCATGAATGGCTGCATTTACCGTATCGCTGATGGCCTGATTTAATTGTCCAAAATCCATGGATTCTGTAGCGTTTGCCACCACATCCCGTATCCATTCCCCAATATCTTCTATCTCTCTGTGGCCTTCCATCCCATCCTCCATATTTTATACTGGATACTCTCGTCAGTACGCCTGCTCCTAACTTTACTTCGCTCAAACACCTGTGTGCTGACCATTTGACCGCTTGTAGTATACCACAGTTTCCCTGTGAGAAAAAGAATTTTATCCTTTCCTCTCCTTTGCCTCTTTTTCCAGCCTCTCTATGGACTCCCGTCCTTCCAGAATGGAGAAACGGATTTCATTCACATGGGTTTCAAAAGGCGGCAGGATTTGAACCTGTCCCCCACGGCCTTCAAAGCCGCAATTAGTAGGCTCCAGAGCCATAGCATAGTCACAGGAGGCTCTGCTTTTCCACTGAGTCATAAAGGGAATCTGGCGCTTATTCCAGCAAATGCATAGAGCCACTTCCCACCGGTCATTTACCACAGCAACAAAGGTATTTCCCGCCGAATCTTCTGTCAATGTATACTGGAATACCTGCTCTGGCGCGCCATCTGCGGGAGCTCCCATCACTTTACGCTCTTCCATCCCTCTCTCTGCTGCCTCATCCCTGGGGACGCAGTTCTTCTCCGGAATAATCAGCCGTGTCTCTGGCTCCAGGAAAGGATAACCTGCATTACAGTGGTAGAGGAAACACAGTGGCTGAGGCTCCGCACTCAAATTCTCGATTTCATCCACAAATCGGATTTCTCTGGATCCATATTTGGTCTCCACCCTCCGGCGAAGAATCAAATGCTCTCCAAAAAGTCTGGCTTCCCGCATCTCCCCAGTTACCTGGATAATGTAATCATCCCCATCCCAAAATGCATCCATTCCTATCTTTTCTGCCGGAGTAGTCCGGATCCTTCCATGGGTGGGATAATCCACCCCATCTATGGTCCTGCAGCCATGGACATTCCCCAGTCCACAGGTAAACATGGCCCCGCCCATAATCGAATAAATAGCTTCCTCTCCCGCCGTATCATAAGGATTCCTTCCCTGGATCCCGGGTTTGGATAAAAAGCTTAAATTCCTACCTTTATAGCGGATCCAGGCAGGATCTAAACACTTATCCAGCATCAGAGGAAAAGACAGCATCCCATTATCCACCATAGCACACCGAAGCCCGGATGCCCTGCCGTCTTGATACTCTATTTGCCGCACACTAGCCAGTTGCTCCATACTGCCACAGAGGCGAAGCAACTCTCTCTTACTCTGATTCTTAATTAATTCCTTCATTCTCCGCACCTCTTTCTCTTATCTGTTTTCATAGACTCTCCTGCTGTCAAAATAGGCAAACCTATCTACCGCCTCCAGTATGTCCTGAAAGTCCTCTCTGGGCGCCAGCTGAATGTATTTCTTTAACAGCTCAGTCTCATCTTTTTTCAATGCTCCGTAAAAAATATCGTATAAATTATGTCCTCTGACATAGATCTTGATCTCTTCTAAATAGCGCTTCACATCCTCCGGAGTCTCCAGATTCTTTCCGATCACATGCATCAGTTTGCGGCCGCTCTTTAACCGGTGAAGGTACTCTGTCCATTTCTGAAGTAAAATTTGATAAAAGGCTTCCTCGCTCTCCACCACACCCAGCCTTGCCATAACTGCCGGATTCAGGAAATAGTTTTCAAAAGAATAGTATTTCAATATCAGAACATTCTTCCTGGCGATCCGGGGCAATTTGTCTACATCCTCCTGGTTCCGATCCTCATAATAATGGCACAGCTGGCCCGCCAGCTCTTCCGGGTTTTGGCCGTCCCCATCCCGGATCATCAGAAACTGGTCGCGTATGTATACCTGATTCATGTACTTCAGGTTTGCGTAGGTTTTAATATTCGTACAGCTGTTGGTGGTAATGATGGATATCCGCTGAAGCTTTCCCCTTTCGTCATAAATCTCCGAATAGTACTTTTCCAGGAGAAGGGGCAGACGGCTTTTATCCTGCTTCCCCTCCACAATAAAGACAAAGCTGGTATTCATCAGGTCATTGGCCCCATATCCCAGCGTATCCAAGATCACATCAATATTGGCTTTTTCCTTTACAATGGAGTAATACTGGGCGTCCAGGATAATCTGGCGAATCTGACGGGTGGTAAAGTTGGAAAGGAGATTCGGAGAGTGGGTAGTGAATATCACCTGATTTTTCTTGGAAAGGTGATAGAGGATCTCACTTGAGGCCTTTTGGAGCTGCGGATGAAGAAATATTTCCGGATCCTCAACAATAATGATGCTGGGAATCCTGGCCGTTTCATCGGTATAAGTCTCCAGCATGGACAACATGTAGAGGCTTTTCATTCCATTGCTCAAATATTCGA
Organism: uncultured Lachnospiraceae bacterium; assembly: GCA_949740725.1. Taxonomy (GTDB): domain Bacteria; phylum Bacillota; class Clostridia; order Lachnospirales; family Lachnospiraceae; genus Caccovicinus. The sequence goes on from CATJIO010000074.1 coordinate 25,065, forward strand.
TGGGAGATGCATCTCTCTCTTCCCTGCCGTCCTCCCGGATAAACTGAGCCGACACATGAAACATTTCCTGCCGGTTAAAATCCAGCGTAAAATGAATCCTCTCATGGCCCCCATTCTTCCGGTAGTTCCGATTTAGCTTCTCCTCGAAATCCCTAAGGTTCATCCGGTACATCTTATATTCCAGGAGACGCACGGTCTCAAATAAGTCTATCTGCTCTGGTGTCTTCTGATTAATCAGTCCGATACACTGAAAGCATTTATTACATGCCTTAGCTGAATCAAACATACATCCATTGGCACGAAGCTGCTCAAACCGGACATCTTCCCGAAACATCAACAGATCCTCCTGAAATCGAGAAAGGTTCCGGCTTGTATCAATATCATAAATCCTGGGAAGAATTTCTTGTATCTTCTGGTTGTCCTTTTTGACCCCATCGCTGTAGCGTCGGCTTCCTTTACTGTTAATTACACAGGTAAAAGACAAAACCCCATCATGAAAAGAAGGAAGCTTTGCCGCAAAGTCCCTTTTCCACACCTCGTACCGCTTATACATGCTCACCTTCCCCAGCTGATGAAGCTGATGCAGATCCTCCTCAGTGATCCGAAGGGAAATGCTGATTTCAATCTTCTGCCTCCGCTCATTAAAGTCCCCCTCCGACACCTGATAAATCCCAAAAGCCGCCCGGAGAGCATCTAATACCGATGTTTTTCCTGTATTATTTTTGCCAACCAGAATCAATGCATTTTCGATCCCCTGGATCTTCATCTCCTGAATGGATTTAAAATTTCGGATGTGCAGTGATAAAATCTGCATTGACTGATCACCTCCCCATATCAAGCATATATGCTTCTTTTACCCATTGTACTACAAATAGCACTATTTTGAAAGCCTTCTGCTTTCGAAAAAAATGGTTTCCAGCTATCCTCAAAAGCCCCCGGCCTCCACAGACAAAAATAGCCTCCGGGGCGCTCCTGGCAAACAGTAACAAAAAATTCATTAAAATGTAATGAGCACAGATAGAAATTTTGTTGTATAATTGAAGAAAATTCCATCTGCAAAATTACATAAATTTAAGGAGGTTTTCTCATGGCGACAATCCTGGTTTGCGATGATGATAAGCAAATTGTAGAAGCAATCGATATTTATTTAACCGGCGAAGGATTTCATGTGATAAAAGCTTATGACGGCTCTGAGGCGTTAAAACTCCTGGAGACCCATCAGGCAGATCTTTTAATTCTGGATGTGATGATGCCAGGGCTGGACGGGATCCGCACCACCCTGAAGGTGCGGGAGACCAGTAGCATTCCCATCATTATTCTCTCTGCCAAATCCGAGGATACAGATAAGATCTTAGGATTAAATATCGGCGCTGATGATTATATCACCAAACCTTTTAATCCTCTGGAACTGATGGCCCGGGTAAAGTCCCAGCTTCGGCGCTACACTCAGCTGGGGAATCTAAATCAGCAGGCTATGGGACAGATATATAAATGCGGCGGCCTGCAGATTAATGATGATAATAAAGAGGTCACTGTGGACGGCGACCCCATAAAGCTGACCCCTATCGAATATAATATTCTTTTACTTCTGGTAAAAAATGCAGGAAAGGTATTTTCCATCGATGAGATTTATGAACAGATCTGGAATGAGGAAGCCATCGGCGCAGATAATACCGTAGCGGTCCATATTCGCCACATCCGGGAAAAAATTGAGATCAATCCCAGAGAACCCCGCTATTTAAAGGTAGTCTGGGGCGTGGGATACAAAATTGAAAAGCAGTAATAGGAGAAGTCCATGAAACTAAATTTAACCCGCTTCTTTAAAGAACTGGCAGCATTTTTCCACCTAATCTGTCTCGGCCTGATTGTGGTGGGCATTGCCATCCTTTTTATCCATTCCAACTTTGGTCGGGGCATTTCCTGGATTCAGAGCGAGACCTATATCCAGTCTGATCTTTTCTATAATCAGCTCAAGTCAGACATCACTGCCATCTTTGATTATGCCAGACTGCGGGATGCTTTTGAGACCGACGGAGAGCTGGACATGGAAAAGGTGGTTCTTATCATCAGCTATGGCCCCAATGAATCTGTTGATTACACTTTGGCAGATGTGATCGAGGTCGGGGAATCCTACGGCTATTTTTTGGAGGATGACTGGAACATCCGGGTGATTATCCCGGATCTTGGATTAAAAGAGGAGGAGCCTCTCCTGGTGGAATACAAATCCTATGATCCAGATCCTGTATTCACTGAACCAGGACAGGCCTACGGGAAGATGAAGGATCTGTGCTATGAGGCATTAGGCAACTTCAGCCGCTACTGTTATGTTTATTATAATATGATCCAAGCTCCCTCAAACCTCTCTTTCCAGCTTACCTGCAATAATGAAAATAACATGCTTCCCAATGATATCATGACCTACACCAATGTCTCCAGCCCCTCCTGGGAAAAGATCAAGCATATGGGGCTATACGCGGAATACTCTATGGATGAGCTCCATGTGGAGACTAACATGATGCAGATCCCCAACTATATCCAGGAATTGGTGAGCAATACCTCATTTTATGAGCAGACCTTTCGCCATTTCATCCTGTCTGTAGATACCAACTTTCCTCATGTGGATGTTTATACCCAAGAAGCTTCTAATTATGAGGAGATGCGCAAATGGACTATTTATGGACTGATTATGTTGGGATTTGGAATTCTGGGCTGCCTTTTTTCTCTGCTATACTTAATGCTGGTATCCGGGTATAGCAGCAAGGATCACAGCCAGATAACCTTGTGTTCCTTTGACCAGATACGCGCCGAATCCTGCATCCTTCTTTTCGTTTTCCTAGGTGGAATTTTGTGTTATATCATGCGGATGATAGGCTTTCGCATTATCCACCTGGTGGTTTCCCAAAACAACTGGTATTTTGTTGAGATCCTGGCCACCTGGATCGTCATTTATCTCACCGCCCTGATTTGCTTTTTCAGTCTTCTCAGACGCTACAAGGCAGGTACGCTATGGGAAAAAAGCTGGGCGCGGAAGGCGCTTTTGGAAATACAGGATTATTTTGCTCAGGAGCATTCTTCCCACAGCGCAGCATACCTGTACCTTTCCTTTCTCATTCTAAATATCAGCTTTACTGGAGGTGTGATATACCTGTTTCTTACCATGGACACTCTACGGCAGCAGCTTATATTTACCGCTCTGACCCTGATCTGGTTTCTCATGGATCTGGTATGTTTTTACCTTGTTATTAAAAAAACCAACCAAAATATGAAAATTTCCCAAGCTGTAGCAAATATCTCTTCTGGTGATATCAGCTACTGTGTAAATGTAGAGGAATTCAGCGGTAAGCAAAAAATTACGGCAGATCACATTAATCATATTGGAAAAAATCTGGACCTCGCCCTTCAGGAGAAGGTAAAGAGCGAGCGGTTTAAAGCCGATTTAATTACCAATGTGTCTCATGACTTAAAAACTCCTCTCACCTCCATCATCAATTATGTGGACTTAATCAAAAGGGAGCAAGTGCAGAATGAGCGAGTACAGAATTATCTGGAGATCCTGGAACAAAAATCCCAACGACTAAAAACTTTAACGGAAGATCTGGTGGAGGCCTCCAAGGCCAGTTCTGGGAACTTAAAGTTGGAGATCTCGGATATTGACTTTGTGGAACTGATTAATCAGACCAACGGCGAATTTGAGGAGAAATTTGCCCTCAGGCATCTGGAGTTGATCAGCCGGCTTCCATCCGATCCGATTCTGATTGAAGCAGACGGAAGACGCCTCTGGAGGGTTCTGGAAAATCTGTATAATAATGCATTTAAATATGCTATGGAGCATAGCAGAATTTATGTTGATATTGCCCAAGAACAGGAGACAGTAGTCTTTACCATCAAAAATATCTCTGAACATCCCTTAAATATCTCTAGCAGAGAGCTGACTGAGCGCTTTGTCCGGGGCGATGTGTCCCGCACTACCGAAGGCAGCGGTCTAGGGCTTTCCATTGCCCAGAGTCTGACTCAGCTTCAACGGGGGACCTTTGATATTATTATTGATGGAGATTTATTTAAAGTTTACGTAAAGTTCCCGGTGAAAAAAGACACAATTTGTGGAAATCTGCCTCAAGATGTGCTAGAATAAGACGCAAACAAAAGAAAGGACAATTTTTATGAAACTCAGCACACGTAAGAATAGATCGATCCTATTTCACCGTCTCACTGTGGTGGCTGCCCTCTGCGGACTTCTCACCACTGGTTGTCAGAAGCAGGCTCCTGCTTCCCAGTCTCTCTCCTCATCAGAGGAGATGCAAACCTCTGTAGAGGAAACACCTTTGGAAATCGTGGTTACCACAGCGCCAGAAACCATCCCTCCCTTAAGCCCCAGAGGACAAATCCTGCCGGAGCTTCAGGTTACTGTGCCGGAAGCAGTTCCCATGCCGGAGTTTTTGCGGGTTGGGGAAAGTCATCCGGTGGTATACCAATTACAGGAACAGCTGATGACCCTGGGATTTATGGATTATGACGAGCCTACAGAATATTTCGGTACGCAGACGGAACGTGCAGTCAAGATTTTTCAACGGCAGAATGGCCTAGCCCAAGATGGAATTGTAGGTGGATCCACCTATGAGGCAATTATGTCCCCAGAAGCTAAGCATTATGCTGCCCAGAAGGGCGACGAGGGCGATGATATCAGCCGAATTCAAAGCCGCCTTTACGATTTAGGCTATCTGGCGTCTGAGGATTTATTAACTGGAATGTTCGGCGATTCCACAGAAGCGGCTATCTTAAAGCTTCAGGAGGTTAATGGACTAAGCCAGGACGGAAAGGTAGGGCAGCAGACCCTGGAGCTTCTCTACTCAGATGAGATCAAAGCAAATTTTCTGGCCTTGGGGGAAAAAAGCGATGTGGTTCTTGCCAGCCAGCAGCGCTTAAAGATTCTGGGTTATCTTCTCTCTGAGCCGGATGGAGCATACGGGGAGGATACGGTAGAAGCGGTTAAGCAGTTCCAGGCCCGGAATGATCAGATCGTAGATGGCTACTTAGGTCCTGGCACCAGAATCGTTTTAAACAGCGCAGAGGCAAAGCCCATGGGGCTTCGGTTGGGAGATGAAGGAAATACTGTCTCCAACATACAAAAATTATTAAGCAAATATGGATATTTAAACTCCGCTAATGTCACCGGATACTACGGCGAGGTTACAGAAAAGGCAGTAAAATCATTCCAGACCCAAAATGGGCTTTCCTCTGACGGCACAGTAGGAGCTATGACCATGGCAAAGCTCACTGGCAGTGATGTGAAAAAGGCGCCTGCTAATTCCAATCGAACTACCTCTGGTGGAAACACATCCAGGCCTTCCTCCGGCGGTTCCTCCACCAGCAGTGGAAACTCTGCTGGGGCCTCCCCTGGCGGTTCCTCTTCCGGTGGCTCTGCTGCAGGTACTGTACATGTGGCAGGAGGCGCGGGCTCCCTGATCGCGGTGGCCCAGTCAAAGCTGGGATGCCCCTATGTATGGGGAGCCAAGGGCCCTAATTCTTTTGATTGCTCCGGCTTTGTGTACTGGTGTTTAAATCAGGTCGGCGTTAATCAAAGTTATATTACCTCTTCTGGATGGAGAAATGTGGGACGTTATACACGGATCAATAATTTCTCTGATATCCAGGCAGGCGATATTGTGGTAGTAACCGGGCATGTAGGAATTGCCGCTGGAGGTGGTACAGTGATTGACGCCTCTTCCTCCAACGGGCGGGTTATCCATCATGCATTAGGATCCTGGTGGGCAAATAACTTTATCTGTGCCTGGAGGATCTTCGGATAATTCCATCCAGACGAATCATAAAAATAGGGCGCAAAAATCTGCGCCCTTATCGTTAAGATGTTTACCCTCCCTGCATAACTCTGCTGGGGAGACAAAAAAAGCCCCAACCCCGCAGCTAATCTCTGCAAGATCGGAACTTTTTGCTGCGCCTTCAGGGACTCGAACCCTGGACAAATAGATTAAGAGTCTA
>CATJIO010000075.1 GCA_949740725.1 uncultured Lachnospiraceae bacterium
ACGGAATGAGGCGTACTGGACGTACGCCGATTGACGTTAACGCCGCCAGCCGCCAAAAGACGGCCCTTGGGGCGTGTATCCCCTTGTCCACTGAGGGTACTGCTTACTGATATCCCATGTCTTTCTCATACTGCACAATCAGATCCCGGTTCGCCAGCTCATATGCATTCAGCATGGTCTCGTCGTGAAAATCCTCCGGCTCAATCCTGCCTGTATACCATTCACAATTATTGAAATAATTCTGGAGATCCGCCGCATTAAATTTCCTCCCATGCCGGGCATACAACTCATTCCGCGCCAGCCTGCACTCATACTGGGTAAACCCCTCCAGATCCGCCCTGGTCAAATACATTGAATCGCTATCCGGAAGGATATAAGGACTCTCTTCTTCCGTAAACACTTCCTCCTCCAGAGGTTCCGGATCATTAACCGATCCCTCAACATCCTCCTCCAATAGCTCTTCCTCCGCTTTTGTTGATTCCTGGACAGTAGCTTCATCTGGCTTCCCGGAATCCTCCGGTTCCAAGATTTTCTCCTTCTCTGTCTCGGCAGGAGGCTTAACATCTTCCTCCTCCTTTTCTGCCAAAACCCCGCTGGTCTCCTCCAGCTCCTGGTTCCTTCCGGATTTAGCCGAACCCACTGACCAAATCAGTATCCCTGCGGCTGCGATAATTCCTACGGCTGCGGCGGTTAACATCATGCTCCTGGGAATGCCTGCCCTGTTAAGGGGCTTAGGAGCGCTCACGCTTCTTTCGGAAGTAACCGGCGTTTTTGTATCCAGCTGCTCTCTTTCTGGTTGATTGGGTTCCAGCCCTTCCTTCGGAACGAAAGCGCTAACTTCCGTTACCTTTTGCCCACAGTATTGACAAAACTGTACTCCATCCTTTAACTGCTTTCCACACTTTTTGCAAAACATTTCCTGCTCCTTTTATCCTAATTTTGCTCCGCATTTGGTGCAAAAAATTGCATCCTCTTCCACGGCGTTTCCGCATGAGGAACAGAAGCGGACGTCTGAACGGCTCGGATTCCCCTCGCTGCCTCCCAAGCTGCTCGGTAAACTCTCGGTAAAATTCGTCACTTCTTTAGCGAGGTTCCTGGCTGTTTCCACTGGATTCCCTACTTCCGAAAAATTTTTCAGCTTTCCTGTAAGATTCTTTGCGCCACTGTGGGTTTTTTCCATAATTATTTTTGCCCCAGCGCTAAGCAGCCCCACCGCGGCAGCCAACACACCAGATGCCTTCGCCAGATGTGAGCGGTCATCTTCAAAAATTTCTGGATTATTCAAGTCATCCGATACCAAATACTGGTATCTCTCAATCTGCCCTCTAAGAAAACAAAATACAAAATCTTCTGAATCATCTCCATTGCCTGAAAAAAAATACAGCCCTTCTAGCGGATTATTTATGTATTTTTGGATAAATCTATCTTCATTTTCCACTTCACATAAAATCTGATTATAATTGTCCAAATCAGAACAATACGACCTGAGCATAAGCACCTGTTCATCCATCTGGCCAACCAGATCCGTAGCAACCTGCGCCCACGAATTATCCCATTGTTTCCCTGTATCCTTTGCTATTCTTATTCTGTTGATTACCGTTTTGCCTCCGAATTTTAGAATCAGCACAATCGCCACGATACTGATCAGCTTTCCCAGCCAGTCGCCTGATGCAAAGAAATACATGACAGCCAAGAAAATGAGACCGGCAATCAATAATAACGGCGCAAGTGCTTTTCTCTGGGCTTTCCTTTTTCCTTCCGCGATTAATACTTTCTTCTTCTTTTTTTCTGCCAGTGATTTCTTAAATATCTCTTTTAATTCAAGAATGCATTCCTCAATATCCTTCTTTCCATATTCCGCGCACTTTTTTATAAACTGCGTGACCTCTCCTTTGATCTTTGATACATCCGCATCTTCACAAGAAAGAGCATTCTTCACATAGATGTTTCCTTCAAACTTTACTCTCTCTTCCCCTTCCCCCAGGTCAATATAATTCCCATCGCACACAAATCTGGCATACCGTTCTATTTGAGTAAACTCGCCGGTCAGCGCCCGGTACATGCCATACCATCCAGCTGACTTTTGGGGGTAATCCGCCGCCACCTGGGAAAAGAAATCATAGGCCAAAGCAAAATTCCCATTTCTCATATGGCCTTCCGCTTTATCCAAAGTCACCTGCTCGTCCAAATAATTTCTATCTGACATCCGGCCAAGATCTTCCTTCAGATTTTGAAAATTCTGAGTAGAAATCTTATTAATATCTTCCTTTAAATCCTGATGCATATTGGTGATGTGAGCATCTGTTTGGCGGAATTCCTTTGACCGGTTGTATATCTGAAAAATATTATCGCAGGCCAGACATACATATTTATCTTCCGTCAATTCTTGCACCTTTTCGCTTCCGCAATTTGGGCATTTGATTGCTTCCATACTCATCCATGCTCCTTTATATTTTTTATTTTTCTGATCTCCAGTTGTTTGGCAATCTCATCACACTTTCTTTTAAATGCTTCCTGCTCTGTGATCCCTGGCAATTCGGCAATCAGATCATGGATCCGGGCCTCCACCGCTTTCACAGCGGGAGAGCTAACCGGATCTGCATACCGCATCCTTTCCAGCAGAGAATCTACACACCTTTGATTCTCTCCGTCTGCTACCTCCATCCGGTACAGCTCCAGCTCCTGGATCAGATGTTTAAACCCGCAGATGGAATCCTGCTCCTGCTTATCGATCCGCTCAATATACCGGTTACTTCCAAAAAACAGAAACTCTATCGCCAAAAATGCAAGCAGAATCGCCGCCTGGATCAGATATGCCCATATTTGATAACGCTCCGGAAACCGGATACAGTATTTGAAAAAAACGTAAAACTGTGCCGCCAGATAAACCCCGCTGAAAAATATCACAGGCATTTTTAATGCAGCCTGGCGCTTATCCTGCCCATGAAAAGCATACCAGGCAACAATGGGCTGTATCAGCAATGCCAGCAGGCAAAATATAAACTTCATCATGATTCCCTCCTCGTCCCACAGTTCATGCAGAATTTCGCCTCCGGCGGAATCTCAAAACCGCACTGCAGGCAGTAAACCGGCCCAGCATTAAGTTTCTCCCCACAGTTAAAGCAAAACTTCGCATGGCCCGGCATAACCGTTCCGCATTTTACACAGGTGAGACCTGGGCTTGGAGATGACGAGGTATTTTGCGGCTGGGCCGACGACGCCGCATCCACTACCTGATCCTTCAACACATTTCCCATGGAAAAGGCCAGGGGTATCTGCGCCATCATGTTTGCAGGATTGGCGGCAAAACCTTCATTCCCGGCAAAGGCCCGGCTGACGTCAAACTGCTGTTCCTGCTGCCAGGTATAGCCCTGGATCTCCCGGGCCTTTGCCATTCCTTCTGCTTCGATCACCGTGGCCTCCCGGTTTCCCATGGCGTCAAAACGTTTTTGCGCCATGGTGTTGTCCAGAAGCTTTAATTCCTCCAGATCCTCCGCCTTGATATTTACCGCGGACAGGAAAAAATTCAGCACCTGGATTCCATAATCGGAAATCCCACTTCCAATCTGTCCCGCCACATGATCCGATATCTCATTTAAATGCTGGTTAAATACATTGTAGCTGTATTTACTCAGCTCTACTGCAATATAATTCTTCACCCTGGTAACAATCAAATCCCGGAAATATCGCTGTACCTCTGTAATGGTCATCCGGCTTTCCGTTCCTACCATATTCACCAGAAGCTTTCGCCCATCTGTGATCCGGATGCCGAAGGAACCGCTGGCTCCTGCGCTGTAGCTGTAGCCGTAAACTGGATCCTTCACCGTGACTTGGCTTGGAGTGCCCCAGGGAATATCCATCAAAGTAGCCAGGTTAATGAAATACACCTCCACATGAAATGGAGAAACGCCGCCAGAGACCAAATTTCTTAATTTTGATATCAAGGGAATGTTTTTCGTCTCCAGGGTATACCTTCCTGCTTTAAAGCTGTCTAATGCCTGCCCGTCGCTGAAAAATACAGCCTCCTGCGATTCATGTACAATCAGCTGAGACAGCGTATGAAAATCTTCTTCAGGATACTTGTAAATAAGGACATTATTTTCTCCCTCATATTTAATCACTTCCTGTATTGCCATAGCCCCTCTCCTTTACTTTTCTTATTTTCCCAAAAGGATCAACTGTTCACCAAAGCAGCCAGGATTATCGGAAGCAGAAAAAGTGTAAATACTATCCATCTCCTTGAAACTCTGGCCAGCGCAAAGGCAATCACCGCGCCGATTACCGCCGAGGATCCCACCGTCATCCTGGCGTCAAAAATCCAGTAAACCGCTATCCCCCAGGTGAGCCATCCCAGCATTATCGCTCCCAGGCCCTGCTGCCGGTTAACTGAGGCGATTTCCTCTCTGCTGGAGCCTTTTCGTCTTTTGTCCGCCCTGTGATGATTCATGCACCAATCGTAAAAGGAAATCCGGCACCCTTCCTTATCCACCGCATCCACATAAGCGCGGATGTTTGCTTTTGTGGTGTGGAAATTTCCCTCTCCCGAGGAAATCTTGTATTTTTTTAACTCCACTAATTCACTGAGATCAGCATCGATACTCTGCCCCTTCGCCTTCTTGTACAGCAAATCTACTTTTCTGGTTTTATTCACCCTCGCTGTCCTCCCTCGTATTCATCCCTGTTGTTTATAATGAATCAATCAATTCCTTTATCATCACCCCATCTTTTGTCCTCCAATATGCAGGGCCATTTAAGGTTTCCACCTTTTTGTCCATTTGATGGCGCTTTCGATAAATATTAACCGCATCGATCCCAGCCTGCGATGATGCTTTGTAATATCCAATTTTCTCCCCTTTTCCGTTGAAATAAGGTTTCTTCTCATCATCAAGCAGTAGCATATAGCATTCCTTGTCATTAGGATCATACTCCGCTACCGCATAATGCCGGGCCCCATCGTACTCCATCACAAATTCTGTGCCATCCTGGATTTTCCCCGCACGGTATAAATCGGTAATGCTCACCATTTTCCGCCGTATAGCAGAATTGGGCGTCCTGCCATATCGTTTTTCGTCAAGGGATAAGTAGATCTCATCAAAAATGCTCTGATAATGCTGGTAAACCACACAGGTTAATTTATCGTCGCAAAACGGATCCAAATTCTTTTCCACATCCTCAAAGATCTCATCCAGCTGGTCCCCATACTCATCGTAAATATCGTTACATAGCCTGGTATTGACCAAGGCCATAGGCGAACCATGGATCGGCTCCCGCAGATTATTCGCATACTGTTCCAGCAGATACCTTCCATCCTTATTCAGCTGGGGGTGTTGGATACATTTTCCGATCACATAATCATAAAGCTCCTGGTAGGTAATCTGGGTATAGGCTGAATCAAATGGCTTTTGTTTCGGATCAGGTGTAATAAACAGGAATAGCGCTTTCTGCCCTGCTTTTTTACTGTTTTCCACATAGTCTCGATAGTCCCGAGTCTGGCCTATGGCTGTGCCGTTCATATTCTCCCTGGCCTTCACCTTATTTTCGATAACCAGCACAAGCTCATCGCTCTCTCCATATATATCCATGGACCGTTTTTTCTTATCTGAGGTAAAAAATGTTTTCTCTGTTTCAAAATGCAAGTCATCTAATTTCATCCCGTAGATGTCCTTCAGGGTTATGGCAGCATGTTCATTTTTTATCAAGTACAGTGTCAGAAGCCGGACAAGGGGATAGTGACCCAGACATAAGCTAGAGTTAGGATCTAACAGCCAACTTATGAATGAACTGTGCCAATGCTCTGTGTGGGTTTGTCCTACAATGGTAAACACATTCGTTTTTTCCTGAAAGTATTTTAACTGTTGAAAGGACTTACTTGAAATCAAAAGCTCTGCCTGCTCAATAGTCATGGATTAATTCCCCTAGTCCTTTTTTCTTGCTTTTGTCCTTGATCTCTGGTAAATTTTTCAAGATGTCTGCAACTTCCTGGTTCTCACCTTCATATTCAATAGTAAAGGAATCTAAGGATAAACCCATATCTTGTATCCGGATTTTCAGTACTGTATCCATCCACCCATACTGACTGAAATGCCGGTACATATACCAGTCCTCGAATCCTGCTAATTCTATCTGGCGGTATTTCCTCTGCTCCTCTTTTGTCCGGTTCCGGTAATCACTTTCCAGTAAGAATACTGGATTTTTAACCTTGCTGTGTTTTGCGTTTACCTGAGATATATAGTCCGGATTCTCCTTTAAAACCTCCATGACGAATGACCACACCAGATCATAGGTAGATTCATAGTAGTCTGTAGAATACTTTGCACTCTCGCCAGTTCCGGTAATTTTAATCTTGGAAAAAGTAGACTTATTAAAGTTATTGTGGTTGAACATCTTTAAGAAGCTTTTTAATGGCAAGCTTTTTAACGGCGGATTTTCCGGAAAAATAACTACTGGCGGATCTGCTGGATCATCTATCACGTCTTCCGGTTCCCTGCAGAGCCGTTCAAATACACTTCCCTCTGGATATTGTCCGGTTTTCGTCTTTGCCTTTAACGGATTAATGATAAACTGCTCATAAAAGTCTTTTTCGTCTGCATACTGGCGCTGGTTTTTGGGCTGGATGATCGACATGATATTTTTGCAGTCACATGCCCGCAGGGGAGTTGCCTGCTCCGGCCCATAATACTCCTCAATTTCTTCATAACCGCTTTTTTTCCTCAGTAATTTAAACTCTTTATCAAAGGCATCCTTTTCCCGTTTCCATCCAGGATTGCCTGCGTCCTCTTTTCCCAGGCCTGTATCGTAATCTTGATCTGAGAGCCTGTCCCAATCAATGGAAAAATTAATGGAATAGATTTTATCACTTAGATTGCTTTTCTTGTTCATCGCATGCATAAGCTCCAAAAGCGTTGCATAGCTGGTCACATAGCCTTCATCAAAGAAACACAAGAAAGCTTTACAGTGTGATGTATCCATATTTTGTTGAAACTGCTCCACCCACACATTGGTCTCATTAGCAAAATCTTTGTCAAAATAAACGCGCAGGCCATATTCTGTCTGAAGGCGGTAGACGATTCCGGACAAAACCTTTTTCCAGCTGTTTCCTCGGTAGCTGATAAAAACGTAATCTTTCCCCTCCGGATTGTCATGCCTGGTAATCTCCAGCGCCTTATAATGAGGATCCTTCATTCGCTCCGCATATTCTTGTTGATTCATCCTGTGTTTACTCCTAACTCAATCGATATATTCTCAATCCATCAAACATCTTAAGCATAGCAAGCATGCACTCCATTGGCTCTGTATCCTTGTCCTGCTCTGCCTTATCCAGCCGGTTGTAATTTTCCTTCGCCTGGTCCAAGGATATCTCCCTCTGGCCCTCTGCAAGCTCTGGAATCATATCCCAATGCTGCCTTACAAGGTCACGCCCATTCCTGTCCGGAGTGCCGTATGCCCACCCCATGTCCAAATGCTCCTGTAGCCATCTCTGATGCTCTAACACACCGATCTGAATCAGCTGATCTGCCTCAAATCCTTCCAGCAGCTCAAAGTCAACTGCCTTATCGGTGTAAAAGCAACCGATTTCATTCATATATTTCGCAAACGCTTTTGCCTGATTAATATTGGAAAGCTTATACTCCAGAGAAAGGGCTTTAAACCCATTAGTAAACTGATCAATCATCTGATCATTTGATAAAAACTTATCTTCCTGGCCAGCATTCTTTGCCGCCTTCCATTCTGCGCTGTCCCATCGCCCATTCAGGATAATCGCGAAATTGTACAAATGGATAAAGGTGCTGTCCGACAAATAACGTTTGCTATTTTCGCGAAAATTTGAGGCAAGCCCTGTCTCCACTGAAAGCTTTATTTTGGTCAAATCAACAATTCTCTCTATATCCTCCTGAAAGCCTGACACGCCATTCTTCTTGATGTACATACTGGAATATGCTTTTAATCCAGGTGCCTTTCCCTGGTGATTCTGAAGCCATTCGATATAGGTATCCTTAAAGCCATTGATCTTGGCAATTTCCTTTTCGTCAAATAAATAAACTGCTTTTATGCCATTGTTGGAGAAATCAAACGTACACCCCATGGGATGTAGCTCCCTTTTCGAATTTCTTCCGTAAGCCGTTCTGTCCCAACACTGCAGCTCATCGCAAAGCATCAACATATAGGCCAGCGGATGTAATTCTGCTCTGAATGGCTTATTCTGGTCACTTTTATAATTGGCAATACAAAATTTATACAAACTGTTATGCATCAAAATCGCGGTCAGGGAATCCAGATGCTCCGCCTTCAGCTCACAGCCCATCTCGCCAAAAAGCTTTTTAAACAGCACTAATGCGCTAAAATATGCATGATCCATAAAATGATTAAATTTATTCGGCTGTGTTGGCTTTTCCACTAAATACTCCAGCATCTGGTTCTCGGAAAAATCATAGACCGCCCCTAGCTTTTTCGATAAACTATAGGCAAATAATTCATTGGTCGTGGTGTAATCCGCTTTTCCAACTATGCTTTCTAAGGATGCCCTTGTATGCTCATCAATCGTCAGGAAGGGCTCGAGCCCATGATAAGCGACAAATGGCCGCTCCTCTCTCTTGTCTCCCCCAACTTCAAAATAAGATGCCACCTGCTCGAATGGCAGCTCAAAAGGATAGCCGATATCATGAAATAATGAAGCAAGTCCCCAATACTGTAAATAGTGGCAGGCTGCCTCATGTTCCCCAGACAGATGATAGTATTCCTGATATGTAGCCCGATAAATTTGATTCGTCTGATAAACAGCAAGTCCTAAGGCAAAGACATAAACTGAATGAGAGTAATGATCCCTGTGCTTCATTAAAAGGGTGCTTCCATTTGCTTCAAATTCCGAGAGCAGCTCGATCATCCTTCTTGTCTTCTCATAGTCCCCCACAAACATTTCCAGATAGCAGAAATACACATCAAATGCATCCTCTTTTTTCCCAGATTTCAAAAACCGGTTCAGTGCATTTTCCAGACATAATCGATCAATATCTTTTTCCATATTATAAGGAATCTGCCCTGGCTTCAGGCTGGTTCCGTCAAAATCAAACCGGCCTGCATCTAAGTTGGACGCCTTCGCCCAATCAAACCTTAATCCCTGGCAGTCCTCCCGAATAAACGACAGTACCGCCTGCTCCAGGCTATGCGCTTCATAGCCTCTTTCTGCCAGTTTATTCTTCAGCATTGTGTATCCCATAATCTACCTCCAAAAATGATTTGTTATTCGTCATTTTTAATTATTGTCTGGCTTTATAATACCCCCCCCGAGCCAAGTTTTGTCAATATGCGTCTTATGCTACAGACTATTTTTTGGTGTGCTCTGGCGCTTCTTACGCAGTGCCGGAATGTGGAGTGTTTCTCTTTCATAGGAAAATGGTTTGATAAAATAAAAAAAGCCCTCCAAAAAGGGCGCCACTCACAAAACAGTATAAGAATGTTTTTGAGGAACGGCATAGCTAAAGCTATGCCGTTCCTCCGTTATGTAGCTCATCCAGTATAACTGGTATCCATTCACCCAAGTCCAGAGATACTTCCGTATTTTGCTGAGATTGGCGTTGTGTTTTTTTATTCCATAACGAAGGGGAAGTACTAGAATCAAGGGAATTAGGAAAAATACCTGTCTGGCCAATGCCAATAAAGCTCCTTTCATTGCCTTTCCTATGGCGGTAAAAAAATTGGAAGAAAGCAGCTGTACCCCGACCAGCACCATAAACAGATATGTTTGTACCTTGTCAATCACAGACAATGCACGTTTGTGGGATGCAGCTTACACGTCTGCTTGTCCTTATCATGCGGGGAGCGGGTAATCATTCCCTGCTTTTCTAAGGCCGCAACTGTCCGTACAATATTGCTCGGATGGACATAAAACATATCCATCAAAGAATGCTGCAAAATACCGGGCGAGTGGCAGATTTTAATGTAAGAACATATACTGACTGCTGTTTAGTCCAAAAGGCGCAAGCTGTTTGTCCAAATAGATTTTGTAAAATTGGTCTGCCACCAAAAGCCACTTTAATAGTTTCATCGATGTTACCTCCAATCGATACGGTTACCGTTGGACAATTTTTAGAATCACAAGCAAAATTTATTGGGACGAATGTCTGCGTCACCGATTTTTCCGCTACGAAAAAGCGGATGGGCTTCAACCGGCTGAGGAAATGCAACTAGAAGCATAGACCCAGAGCCGATAACACGCAGAAATGCGGTTATCGGCTCTGTTATGTTATTAAGAGATTAAAGCCCTCCAATGTTCAACATTAGGAAGTTTATTCCTCTTCTCCCACAATCTCATCATACTCTGCCGCATCCAACATCTCATCGAATGCGTCGGACACAATTTCAAATTCCTCATCATCCTCAATATTCTCCAAATTCGGCTGCCCGTCCGCATCCTCCGAATAGCGATAGAGATACACTTCTCCCTCATCTGCCGCCGGTCCCTCCATGGGCAAAAGGGCGATATATTCCTTCTCTCCGGCCTGGAAGATATTGATAACCACACATTCCAGAGTGGTATCATCATCCAATGTCAAGGTTACCGTGGTTTCTTCCGGCTCTTCTCCACTTCCAACGAAATTGCCGTTAAACTTTTTATCGTCCTTCATGATTATTCCTCCTAAGATGATTTCCCCACACTTTCCCCCTTACTTTACCAGACCCCAGGGGAAAAAGCAAGGTTTTTAGCGTTCATTCTTTGTTAAATGAGCATAAATATTGCTATTTAGCTGAGTCTTGAGCCGGGACTCCCCCCGCGCTTTTCTCCCACTTCCCTATTCGATAAACGATCACCGTAATCACCGCCCCCAATATCCAGGAGCATAGGAGGGAAAGCCAGATGCATTCATACCGTCCATTAGGCAGGTTTGGCGTTCTAGTCATATAGGCGATGCCATAGGCCAGGGGAACACGCACAGCTACCGTGGTAACCAGAGATATCCACATGGGTGTCATCGTATCCCCTGCCCCCCGCATCACGCCGGAAAGGCTCTGGGTCACTGCCATAGCGATATAGCCAGCAGCCAAAATCGCCATCATGTTGGCGCTCAGGGTAACCAGCTCTTCGGTATTCGTAAAAATAGCCATTAAGTGATGGCCGAACATCAGGATCAATCCGGTAATTGCCGCGGAGGTCCCTGCTGCGATCAAGGTCCCCTGTTTCGCTCCCTGGTGGACCCGGTCATACTGCTTTGCTCCCACATTCTGCCCCGAATAAGTGGTCATGGCTGTCCCGAAGGAGAAATTGGGCATCATGGCAAAGCCGTCCACCCTCATGATAATTACATTTGCAGCGATCACCAGCTCCCCAAAACTGTTGGTGAGAGACTGTACAACCACCATGGCTAAGGAAAAAATGGCCTGGGTAATTCCGGAGGGCAGGCCCAGGCGCAAAACCGTCAAAATGTTCTCCCGGTGGGGCTTTAAATAAACCCCCTTCATATCAAACAGATGGGTCATCCTCCTAAGCTTTAAGAGGCAAAGAAGGGCGGAAGCCAGCTGGGCGATCACCGTAGCCAGAGCCACCCCGGCCACGCCCATCGGAAACCCAGCCACAAACCATACATCCAAAATAATATTAATAACCGTGGCGATTAAGAGATACACCAGTGCGGACAGGGAATCCCCCAGTCCACGCAAAATCCCGCAGAACATATTATAGTAGGCTACCCCGGCAATGCCCATCAGTAGGATGAACAGATAGGATGCGCACCAGTCCAGGATACTTTCCGGAGTCTTGAGGAGGATAAGCACCGGGCGGATCAGAGCCGCGCCTAAAATCATCAGGAGCAGGGAAGAGGCTGCTGTCAGCGTAATGGTGCTTCCAATGGTTCTGGATAAGTTTTCCCGATCCCGGGAGCCAAAATACTGAGAAACCATAATGCTCGTTCCCATGGCAATCCCCACAAACAGTACCAGCAGCAGATTTAAAATCGGACTTGCGCTCCCCACAGCCGCCAGAGCATTGTCCCCCACATACCGCCCTACCACAATGCTGTCCACGGTATTGTAAAGCTGCTGGGCAATATTCCCGATAAGCATCGGGATAGTAAATGCCACGATCTTTTCCCATGGTTTTCCTTCCGTCATATCCACCTGGGCAAATAATTGCTTCATCTTTGATGTCATTGTTCCCAACCTCTCTAAAAAGACTTCTCTATCCAGAGCTCTCCGCCTGAGGCAGACTGTCCTGACAGCGCAAGGAGCTTACCACTCAATCCCTTTCCGGGCCAACAGCCCTCTGGTGTACGGATGCTTCACCATTGTCATCTCGGTCACATAGTCCGCCATCTCCAGAAGGGATTCCCAGGGATTCCGCCCCGTGAGAATCACCTCCAGATTTTCCCTGCGCTTTCTCAGGAATTGTTCCAGCTTTTCCCTAGCCACAAAGCCACTTTGGCATGCCCCCAAGATCTCATCCAAAATCACCAGATCAACTGGGTCAGTCAGCGGACAATCGCTTCTCTCCTCCCACAGTCCCCATTGGGATACTGCCTGGTCAAAGTATTCATTGTAGTAGCGGGAAGCCATATCCCGCTCCTCCCTGGTCATGCGGAAGGAGAAACCGAAGCTCTGCTTGCAGGGCAGGAGCCGTATCCCCGGAACTCTGATTAAGGCTGGCACCTCTCCGGAATCCTCAGTTTTTAAGAACCGGGCAATCCCAACCTGAAATCCCCTTCCCACTGCCCGGATCCCTTGTCCCAAGGCTGCTGTGGTTTTTCCTTTTCCGTCTCCACAGTAGATATGGATCAGTCCAAGATTATTTTCCTTCATTTTTGCTATCCTCCAGATACTCCCTCACGAACCGGGAGACCTCCTGCTGCCGGTGGTAGCGCTCTTTCACACAGTACACGTGGAGCCGCTCCTTTGCCCTGGTCATAGCCACATAGAACATTCGCCGCTCCTCCTCCATATCCGCCTCCAAAAGCGCCTTGTGATGAGGCGTCACCCCTTCATTGGCATCCAATATGTAGGTAATCCGAAATTCCAGGCCCTTGGCGCTGTGCATGGTCATCAGAGACACGCCTTCCTTCTTCTGGTTCCGATCCCTGGCCTGCTCTGCCAGCTGCTCCCTGTATTCTAAAATATGGCGAAACCATGCCTCACAGGTAGGATACTCTGCCCCACTCTCCTGGATCTGATCCGCCACCTCCAAAAGTTCCTCCGGCTTCATCCGCCGGAATTTTGCATATTCATTCAGATAGTCATTATATCCCACCGCCTTCCGGATATAGTTTACCGCAGCGCCGGGAGCCATCTTCTTGATCATCATCAAATGGTACTGGAGATCTTCGATCCGCTCCACCATCCATCCCTTATCCTGGTAAAAGGATTTTACCTGTTCCCAGTTTACCATCTCCCCCTCCAGAGCCTCCCGACTGATGTAACGCTTCGGGCGGTTGATCACGGAAAGCACCCTGGCACGCTCCACATGGCCCCTGGCCACCAGAATGTAATCCAGGATATTTTTCGCGATCCAGTGATCGTAAATATTGGGGAGCACGTCCCGGATCTGAAAGGGGATATTATACTCCATCATCTTTTCCACCAGAAGCCTTGGCCCCTGGTTTGTCCGGAACAGCACGGCTATCTCCTCATAGGAGGCTCCCGCCTGCACATAGTCCCGGATTTCCTGGCATATGGCCTCCGCCTCCCTGGCCCCGTCCTGCCACATCCTGGTAATCACCGGCCTGCCGCCCTTTTTCGCAGCATAGATGTCCTTGGGAAACCGGGTCTTATTATGGAGGATCAGCCTCCCCGCCGTCTCCACGATCTGGGGGGTTGAACGGTAATTGGTGCCCAGCAGCACCTGCTTTGCCTCCGGGTAATCTCCAGGAAAGCCCAGCATCAGCTCCGGCCGGGCCCCGCGGAACCGGTAGATGGACTGATCGTCATCCCCCACAATAAACAGATTATTCTCTGGCAAAGCCATCATCCGGATCACCTCGTACTGGATCCGGTTAATATCCTGGAATTCATCAATCAGAATATAGGGGTACTTCCTCTGCCAGGCGGAAAGGATGTCCTTCCGTTCCCGGAACAGCTGATAGCACATCACCAGCATATCATCGAAGTCCAGCAGCCCCAGTTGCCGCATCTGTGTCTCGTAGGCCTGATACAAGGATTTAAAGATCTCCTCAGAACAATTTTTCGCATAGTAGTGATCTAAGGACAGCATTTCCCCCTTTACCCCGCTGATCTCGCTTAAGATCGACTGGATAAACTCCCCCTCGTCCTCCACATCCAGGTTCAGCTTTTCCATCTGCACGCGGATGAACTGGATCTTCTGCTCTTCCCTGACGATATTGGAGTGGTCATACTGATACGCCAGCTTTAAAATTCGAAAAAATACAGAGTGGAAGGTGCCAAAGCTGACCCTTCCACCAGACTGTCCCTTATCGAAAGCCAGATACCTTTCCTCCATCTCCCTGGCAGCCGCCCTGGTAAAGGTGATCACCAGAATATTCGAGGGATTCACCCCCTGTTCCTGGACCAGGTGCCTGACCCGGCCCACGATCACCGTGGTTTTCCCTGAACCAGGCCCGGCCAGCACCATCATTGGCCCCTTCCCATGGCTCACCGCCTGGGACTGCGCTTGATTAAAAGGCATGGTATTTCCTCGCATTAAAATGAATCCATGGGCAAAAAAGAATCTTTACAAGCTCTGCAGTTTGGCAATCCCTGCCCGGATCCGGGCTAAAGACTCTTCCTTACCCAGCACCTCCATAATCTCGGTGGCCCCCGCCGGGGTCATCTGCTTTCCGGACACTGCCGTACGGATGGGCCACATCACAAAGCCGGTCTTGCAGCCTTTCTCGGTCACATAGGCCATCAGCGCCTGGTATAACCCATCATTGGAGTAATCCTCCTGAGCTTCCAGAATCGGTAAAATATCCGTGAGAACCTGGAGGGAGGTCTCCGGGGTAGACTTCATCTTCTTGTGCTGGTACATGGATACATCGTACTCTGGCATCGCCTCAAAGAAGTCCACATGGCCCTGGATATCCGGAAATACCTCGATCCTGGTCTTTACCATGGCCGCAATTTTCTTGAAATCCAGATCCTTGTGGAGCGCTTCTTTTAAGTATGGCAATGCCATCTTATAGAATCTCTCCGGATCCATGGCCTTCATATATTCCCCGTTCATCCACTTCAGCTTCGTCATATCAAAGACAGCCGGAGATTTGCTCATGCGGCGGTAGTCAAAGGCATTGACCATCCCCTCAAGAGAGAATATCTCATTGGTCCCCTCCGGCGACCAGCCAAGGAGAGCCACATAATTCACCACTGCTTCTGTCAAAAATCCCTGCTCGATTAAATCCTCATAGGAGGAATGGCCGCTGCGCTTGCTCAGCTTCTGATGGTCCTCATTGGTAATCAGCGGGCAGTGGACATATACCGGCACCTCCCACCCAAAGGCCTCATACAGACGGTTGTATTTGGGAGAGGAGGAAAGGTACTCATTTCCCCTGACCACATGGGTGATCCCCATGAGATGATCGTCCACCACATTGGCGAAATTATAGGTGGGATAGCCGTCAGACTTAATTAAAACCATATCGTCCAGCTCTGAGTTATCTACCGTAATATCCCCATAAATCTCGTCGTGGAAAGTTGTAGTCCCCTCTACAGGGTTATTCTGACGGATAACGTAAGGAAGCCCAGCCTGCAGCTTCTCCTCCACCTCTTCCTTAGTAAGGCCCAGGCAATGCTTATCATAATTCATGATCATCTCGCCGTTGACCTCATGCTTTAAACTCTCCAGTCGCTCCTGGGTACAGAAGCAGTAATATGCCTCCCCCTTCTCCACCAGCTGCTTCGCATACTCCAGATAAATGCCTGCCTTCTGCCGCTCGCTCTGGACATAAGGGCCGCATCCTCCATCCTTATCCGGGCCTTCATCGTGTGCCAGCCCAGTCTCCGCCAGGGTGTGGTAGATGATCTCCGTGGCGCCCTCTACAAAGCGCTCCTGATCCGTATCCTCAATGCGAAGAAGAAAATCTCCCCCCTCATGCTTCGCGATCAAATAGGCATATAATGCGGTTCTCAAATTTCCTACATGCATCCGTCCCGTAGGACTGGGCGCATACCTGGTTCTCACTTTCATCTCCTTATTCTCCTATATCTATTTTATCCGTTAACCATTCACATCTATACTGGGCTGTACCCGGCAATAGGCAGCGCAAAGCATCTTCTGCTGGCGCTACCGCCCCATCGCCCACTCCATGGCATAGGCCCAGGTCAATCGGTTTTGGGCCCAGATCAAGGCATACTCGGAAATGGGAATGGGGCAGGACACCCGTCCGGTCTCCAGGGTAACGCTGGGCACCGGGTTATTTCCCAGCTGAATCCAATCCTTATATCCGCCTCCGCCCTCTGACGGCAGCATCTGGTAACCTCCGGTCACTACAGACATCAGGTTCGCTAGCTGGGCCGATTCTGGCTGGACCTTATTCCCGGCGATATCCCAGTAGATCACATTGCCCATCGAATGGTAGTGAATCACTGCCTTCCAGGGATACTGGCTGGAGTAAAGATTCATCATTGCCTGAGTCTCCGGCTCTGAGCCAGGGGCAGTCCCCTTAAATCCGGAATAAGAAGGGTATCCTGTCGAATACACCTCTGCCCACAGTGCGTCAAAATTCAGGTTCAAATCCACTCCCTGGGCATTGGCCTTCCATTTGCTCAGATAAACGCCCAAATCCCCGCCTCTTCCGGCTGCAGAGTCCATCACATAGCAGGCGCTGATGGCATCCTTCAGCTGCTGGGAGCGGATCCCATCGATGCCGAACTGGCTGATGGTGATTCCGTCCGGATTAGTCATAGGAACGAAATGGATCGCCACCTGGTCAAACATGGAAGACAGAGGGTTTCCATGGAAGGAACCGGTGTCATAGTTTACTAGGATCATCTCCATCTGCTGCATCAAAAGCATAGGGTTTAAATACTCTCTCCCATGGATCCCCGCCTGGATCAAAATATGCCTCGGAGCCCCCTGATTTCCGATAATACAATCATAGATGGTCCTCCCGTCCAGGGAAGTGCCGATTGGATTCACATGCATGCGACTGCTGTATTTCTGCTGCAGGGCATTGATGTCCTGGACCATCTGGTCGTAGGAATACTTAGCCGTAGTCTGAACGAGGGGATTAGATACATCAGCTATCTGGATGTCCTCATTCTGGCCCGGCAGAGCCGTCTGCGAGGGATCGGGCTGTCCACCCCCCTGGAAGAATCCTGGTCCCTGAGAATAATCTACGCCGGAGCTACTGTCCCCGCTCCCACCAGAAGCTGCCCCACTGCCGGAATTAGAGGGCTGGTTATCCCCTACCCGTATCACCCGGCTTGCGGTGCCCTCCTGGGGCTGATTTTCCTGACCAGGAGTCTCCTGACCTCCTAGTGGCGCCCCCGGCTGCTGAGGGCCGTCCCCGGCAGTATCCGCTGGGCCGGAATCTTCTGGCCCGGAAACCGTCACCGCTGTCTCTAAAGATTCCCCGCCTCCCACAACATCTGCCATAGAAACGGAAACATTGGTTATCGTAAGCATCGCCGCCCCTGCTAGAGCTACCCATCTATGATAATTTCTCATCTTTTCTCTCCTCCTGAAAAAATAATGTCTCAACTAAGCATACCACACTTTGTATGACAAAAGTGTTACAAGTTTCTTACAAAATCAGGCGGCAGAAAATCCGCCGCCTGATGCAAGAGTTATTGCATTATTATTTTCCAAGATCGCCGGGCTTCATGCTTAAATTAATTCGCCCCATCTTATCCACCTCGATTACCTTTACCCGAACCTGGTCGCCGATATTCACCACATCTTCTACCTTGGCCACCCGCTTATCGGAAAGTTTGGAAATATGGACCATGCCATCTTTGTTGGGAGAAAGCTGGACAAATGCGCCAAAATTCATCATGCGCACCACCGTTCCCTCCATCACCATGCCTGGCTCGATATCTGTTACAATGCTCTCGATAATCTTGATGGCCTTCTGGATCATAGCGGCATCTGTTCCGCACACGGACACATAGCCGTCATCATTAATATCGATCTTTACGCCAGTCTCCTCGATGATCTTATTGATCACCTTTCCCTGCTTCCCTACCACGTCGCCGATCTTGGAGGGATCGATGGTAATGGTCTCGATCTTAGGGGCATACTTGCTTAATTCTGGACGGGGGCTTGCGATAACCGGAGCCATAATCTGGTCCATAATATACATTCTCGCTTCCTTCGTCCTGGCAATGGCCTCCTCCACAATCGGACGGGTAAGGCCATGAATCTTAATATCCATCTGGATCGCCGTAATTCCCTTGTGGGTTCCGGCCACCTTAAAGTCCATATCACCGAAGAAATCCTCCAGCCCCTGGATATCCGTGAGACCCAGATAATCCTCATCCGAATCCCCAGTCACCAGGCCACAGGAAATGCCCGCCACCATATCCTTAATGGGGACCCCTGCCGCCATCAGGGACAGTGAGGAAGCGCACACCGATGCCTGGGAAGTGGATCCATTGGACTCCATGGTCTCGGATACCGTGCGGATGGCATAGGGAAACTCCTCCACTGACGGAATCACCGGGAGAAGCGCCCGCTCCGCCAGAGCCCCATGGCCGATCTCGCGTCTTCCTGGCCCGCGGCTGGCTCTGGCCTCTCCTACAGAATAGCCGGGGAAATTATAATGGTGCATATAACGTTTTTCCGTAATGCATTCATTCAGCCCGTCTACCTTCTGAACCTCAGATAAGGGAGCCAGCGTACAAATATTTAAAATCTGGGTTTGTCCTCGGGTAAACATACCAGAGCCGTGCACTCTTGGCAGGATGTCCACCTCCGCGTCCAGAGGGCGGATCTGATCGATCCGGCGGCCGTCCGGTCTCTTGTGATCCTTCAGGATCATTTTGCGAACCGTCTTCTTCTGATACTGATATACCGCATCCCCCAGCATAGCCAGCGCCTCCTCGTCCTCCGCGAAGGCCTCTTCCAACCGCTGGGTAATTTTTGCGATATTCTCCTCCCGCTTCTGCTTTTCATCGGTAAATACCGCTTCCTCCATCTCCTCCGGGGAAACCAGCTCCCGAATCCGGGCAAACAGCTCCTCTGGAACCGCGTAGGAATCGTAGGAATGCTTTTCTCTGCCGCACTCGGCGATTATCTTATCAAAGAACTGGATGATGGTCTGATTGATCTCATGGGCTTTGTAAATCGCCTCGATCATCACATCCTCCGGGACTTCATTGGCGCCGGCCTCAATCATAATTACCTTTTCCCTGGTGGAAGCCACAGTAAGATTCAGATCCGATATTTGCTTCTGGGGATTCGAGGGATTGACAATCAGCTGGCCGTCGATCAGCCCCATCTGGGTAGCCGCGCAGGGGCCGTCAAAGGGAATGTCAGAAATGCAGGTGGCCAGAGAGGATCCCAGCATAGCCAAAAGCTCTGGTGACGCGTCCTGGTCAACACAAAGTACCAGGTTATCTAAGAGCACGTCATTCCGGTAATCCTTGGGGAATAGCGGCCGCATGGGGCGGTCAATCACACGGCAGGTAAGCACCGCATTCTCTGCCGCCTTTCCCTCTCTCTTGTTAAATCCGCCAGGAATCTTTCCCACGGAATACATTTTCTCCTCATACTCCACAGACAGGGGGAAGAAGTCGATCCCCTCTCTGGGTTTCTCCGACGCAGTCGCTGTAGCCAGCAATACCGTCTCCCCATAATGCATCAGCGCCGCGCCATTAGCCTGGGCTGCCACTCTTCCGATATCTACCGTCAGGGTACGGCCAGCCAGCTCCATACTGTAACTCTTGTACTCTTTTGCCATAATTGGTCTCCTTTTTTCGATAAACTTACCTGAAATGATACCTGCAGCACACTGCCTGCAGACAGAAGACGCCGAAACCACTAAAGCAGACATGGCTTCCATGTACACTTTAGCAATCTCGGAGATCTTTCCTCTGCCTAGTGTGTTGTCCGTATTATATCTGGCGAAACTCCGCAGAATAAATTTTCGTCAGCTATGCACAAATTTAACAAGCAGAATAGGGTGGAGAAGACTCCACCCTACATTCCAACAACATTACTTTCTGATGCCTAATTTCGCAATCAACGCACGGTAGCCTTCCAGGTCGGTCTTCTTTAAATAATTCAGTAAACCACGTCTCTGACCTACCATCATCAGCATACCACGTCTGGAGTGATGGTCCTTGGGATTGCTCTTTAAATGCTCTGTCAGCTCTGCAATTCTCGCAGATAAAATCGCAATCTGCACCTCCGGTGAACCAGTATCCCCTGGCTTTCTGCCGTATTCTGCAATAATTCCTGCTTTCTTTTCCTTTGAAATCATGTTAACTTCCTCCTTTAACTCTCCTAATTCTGACCGTAAACCAAGCCGCGGCTGGAGATGCCGTCAGCTGAGCCTCGGCGTTTATTCACGCCGTTTAACTATAGCACAGGCAGGGACTTCTGTCAATTAAAATTTGCAGAGATTTTATTTTTAACCCTTCCCAGGCTTCATGAAAGACTCTCCGGCGTCCCATAAGCGCCGGAGCTTCATGCGACGCGCTGAACAGCTGCCGGATAAGTGATACTTTATCATGAACGATTCCCTACCGCAAGAATCGACATCCATTCGCATAATTTGAATTCCTTTTCGTTATGGCCGCTTCTTGCCAGATTCTATTTTCCCAGTATCCCCGGAAAGGAATGGAGGCTTTGCCTTACCTGTTGCTTCCTGCGGATACTGATCTCCAGCTGTTCTCCATTATCCAGTTTTAAACAATTCCCCTCCATCTCCTTAACATGAGCCAAATTTACAAGACAATTCCGGTGAATCCTGATAAAGTCATCCCCAGAGAAATGCTCCTCCTCCTGCTTCATCGTCGTCCGAATCCGATATTCCTCTGCTGCTGTGTGTACACTGACCTCCTTCTGCCAGGAAGAAATGTAATAAATTTCCTGCTTTTCAAGCACCACCGTCTTTCTTCCAAACTGCCATACGCAGCCAGGTCCAGTCTGGATCATTCCTACTAATAACCCTTCCAAAAATTTCAAAAAAATTCCTCTAGTTTTTCTCAAAATTGGCTCATTCACCAGCACCAAATCATAGCGCTTCCTCCTAACCGCCTTTAAAAGGGTGCCCTCAGAGCCCAACACCTCTATCTCTAACGGCTCCACCGCCTCTTCACAGATACGAACACAGGATTCCGCGAAGCGTTTCCATTCTGCATTGTCACTGTATATTGCTATCCTCATTCCGTACCTCCTGTATAAAAATGATTTTAATATATCCTTTATTTGTATTACGAAATGAAAATAAAAATGTTACCAGAAGCCTCTGACCCAATATCGGTTAATTCCCGACTTACGGGGATGATTTTTCCTTGTATTTTCCCCCATAACCCGATATGATTATATCATTCCCACAATTCAACGATGAATGAGAGGTTCTGAGCGCTATGTATCCATTTTCCTACCCTTCCTATCAAGACTGCACCCTCTGCCCCCGGATGTGCCATGCAGACCGGAGAATATCTACTGGCTTCTGTGGCTGCTCTGCTGCCCTCTACGCCGCCAGAGCAGCCCTCCATATGTGGGAAGAGCCCTGCATCAGTGGAAGCCGAGGCAGCGGGACAGTGTTTTTTTCTGGCTGCACCCTGCGGTGCTGTTTCTGCCAGAACTTCCAATTAAGCCATCATGGCCTGGGAAAGGAGTTGTCTATTCATAAGCTGGCAGAGATCTTCTTATCCCTTCAGGAGCAGGGAGCTCATAATCTTAACCTGGTCACACCCACCCAGTTCCTTCCTCATATTTTAGAAGCTTTAGCTCTGGCCCGCCCGCGTCTGACCATTCCGGTGGTTTATAACTGTGGTGGGTATGAACGCCTAGAAACCATTCATGCACTGAAAGGTTATGTAGATATATATCTTCCGGATTTGAAATACTTCAGCACCTCCCTCTCTGAGAAATATTCTCAGGCTCCAGACTATTTTCAGGCTGCCTCGGAGGCCATTTTGCAGATGATTCAGCAGATCGGCCCTCTTGTGCTGGAGGAAGGAAGTGGACTGATGAAGCGGGGGGTGATCATCCGCCACATGGTTCTTCCTGGAGCAAAAGAAGACTCCATCCAGTTGCTGCGTTGGATGAAGTCCTCCCTTCCTGAGAATGGCTATCTCATCAGCCTCCTCAGTCAATATACTCCTTTTTACCAGTCGAAAACACACCGGGAAATTAACCGTCGGATTACCACCTACGAATATCAGAAGGTCGTGGACGAAGCGATCCGCCTGGGATTGAACCAAGGCTACATGCAGGAAAAAAGTAGCGCAAAAGAAGAATACACCCCCTCTTTCTGCTATGAAGGGCTGGATGATTAATCATCCAGCCCTCTACCAATCTCCCATTATTTCTCTTCTTATTGTTGAATATTGTCCTTCCTGCGCCCTCTTTCCCACTGAGGGTATCCTCAGCCGTGAACTCGGGCACGGCGAAACCAGCCGCCATGTGCGTGAAAGCCCGCTTCTTCCTGATCCCTGATTTCCCCCTGCAGCCTTAGCCGCTTCATACATTGCCAGAACGCTGGAACTAGGAATAAGTCTGCCAAAAGCCAAGCTAGCGGAGACGCAAAGCACACGGCGATAAATCCGAAAACAGGCACCAGGCAAAATCCTACAAAGGCTCTTCCTACCATCTCACATACACCGGCCAGGATGGCAAAGGCGCTATAGCCCAACCCCTGGATCGTAAATCTCCACACATTCACAAAGGTTAGCAGTGGGAAGAACATCGAGCTATAAATCATATATTGATGCGCCTGGCCTATCACTGCTTCCTCTGCGACATCCACAAACAGCAGGGGAATCCACCTGCCAAAGAAAACCAACACAGCAAACGCCAGCAGCGAATATACACAACCTACCAGTGTGGCGGATTTCACGCCACTCTCGATTCGTTTAAACTGCTTTGCCCCTACGTTTTGCCCTGCATAAGTCGCCATAGTACCTCCAAGAGCATCAAAGGGGCAGCAGAAAATAAGACTTGATTTTTGCGCCGTCGCTACCGAAGCCACCGCCACAGACCCCAAAGAATTGATCGCCGTTTGGATTACCACTGAGCCAATGGCAGTAATGGAATACTGCAGTCCCATGGGAATCCCCATATAACAAAGCGTCCTCGCATGACTTCCCTTAAAGGCAATCTCATCCCGCTCCATCCTTAAGATCGGAAAGCGTTTTCTCATATATGCCAAGCACAAGAGTCCGGACACCGCCTGGGACAGTACGGTTGCATAGGCAGCTCCTGCCACCCCACTTCCTACCGTCAGAATAAAAAGCAAATCTAATCCAATGTTTAAAATACTAGACAATACCAGGAAATATACCGGTGTCTTCGAATCGCCTAGCGAGCGGATCATTCCCGCCAGCACATTGTAGAGAAAGGTTGCGGGAATCCCCAGAAAAATATAGTAAATATAGTCATAAGCTCCCTGGATAATGTTCTCCGGGGTTTTCATAATTTCCAAAATATCCCAAGTAAACATGCTAATTACGATTGTCATCACCGCCGCAAAGACCACCGAAAGCCATACGGCATTTGCAACGAAGCGCCGCATATCCTTATAGTCCTTAGCGCCGAAGCACTGAGCCACCGGTATCGCAAATCCAGAACAGATTCCGATCACGAACCCATTGATCATAAAATTAACCGCCCCCGTAGATCCAACTGCCGCCAAAGCATCCACCCCCAGGCACCGTCCTACGATAACCGTATCCACCATACTGTAAAACTGCTGGAATAGCATTCCAAGCAGGGTAGGAACAGCAAAGCTTAAAATCAACATCAAGGGATTTCCCTCTGTCATATCTCGAACTGTTGATTTCGAACTATCTCTTTTTCTCATTTCCTGTCCTCCTCAAATTCTTGTGTGCCACTGCCATAAGGCACGCTCACGAGACCATAATGTGCCGACGCAGGTATACTAACGCAATCGCCACCAGTATGAGTAATACTAACGGAAAACAAGAAAAAATACAACATAAATTTTTCACAAAAATACAGCGCAAAAAAGGGAGCGGATATCAAATTTTTCTCTTTGATATCCGCCCTCAAGCTATTTCATCCATTGGACTGTAACCTCACAATTCTGTTTGTTGTCTTTCGTCCATTCTGCTTCGAATGAATCGCCCCATCGCTTCTCCATTCCCCGCTTCTTTCGTCTGTCATTTGCAGATTTTGTAATGCATGTCTTGAATTTCAAAAATTTCAGTTTCGTGCATCCTTGTCTGACTCTATACCAGACTCTATATAAATATGAAATTGTATGACCGTTTTGAACCATCCCGCTCTTTCTTCGATTTCTCTTCTTCGTCCTATTGACACTATGTAGAATCCTTTTCGTCCTAATAATACTTTCTCGTCATATTACTAAACCGATTATTTCATTCACTTAACATAAATTTTTGAAATCGGATAAAGCTCGCATCATTTTCTCAATGTATGCTGCCAGAGCCTCCTGTTCAAAACTGGCTTTGTCCTATTGTTTCAATTATAATCCTTGGATTATAACGAAACTAATCTTATGTGTTTGGCGGTCCGTACCTCCTTTACTTAGATTTTTCTTTTTAACTTCCTGTGCATTGGCCTTCACCTTTGCCTTTCTCTCTCTTTTTGATAGCTTTATTATAGCGGACGATTTCTGTTTTGTCAATACTTTTTCTTGTTTTTTTATTTATTTTTTGTCGGTTTATATCTTACATATATATTTCAATAATTTTTTCATTTTTATAAATAATTCATCATATTACAGCAGATTTATCCCTAAAATATCTGAATATTCATACAAATGTACCTCAAAATTTTCTTTATTATGATTTTCACCCCTTGATTTATCCGTAGCAAGGTCTAAGCAAAAGAGAAAATATAGGGAACGATGGAAAAAGTAAAAAATCCCTGCTGAACGTAGGGTTAATCGGATTCTATCCTTCCCTAATTTCAGCAAGGATTCCTGCGTTTGAAAAGCAAAATAACACAGTCTAATAATTCTTTAGCTTCTCTCCCTCATCGATCAAAATATAGGCCGGCGTCTGCACATTCTCCAAAACCTTCACCATCGCCTCCTCGGGAATAGCGATGCATCCTCCGGTTCCCGGGCCGTCGGTGCAGTGAAGGAAGATGGCCGATCCTTTTCCCGGCGTCTGTTCCTTATTATATCCCACTGCCATACAGTAGTGATAAGCCTTGCCCCCATAAGTACTCAAGTGTTCCGAGGCCGCTGTGTCAAATACCGCGCCAGTATCCCGTATATTTACCATAGTATTATAATAGGGAGACTGATTATCCCCCACCCAGTAGTGACCGTCATCCACCTGGAGGTAAGGTACGGCAAAAGTAGAAAGCCCTGGCTTAGTTCCAAAAGCCTCATCCAAAGTATACAGGCCCCTTGGAGTCCTTTCGTCCCCCTCCTGTACCTTCCCGATCCCATTGCGGCCCACATATCCGCCAGAATCAGTCACCTTCTTCCAGCGGTATACACTCTGTCCTTCCTGAGAGGAAGGGATCTTCTCCTTCACATAAAAGGATGCCCGGGCCGATGTCCCGTGGCCCTCGATCACCATCAAGCTCTTCGCATCCGCTGGTATAGAGGTAAGCTTTGATACATCATACGAATCCGGGATCCAAGCCCCCAGCCCATCTACATAGTAACCATCCGGTGTTACCCCATTCGTTAATATCTGGCCGTTTTCCTGGAAGTACCGGTAAACTCCTGCATCATCTCTGCCCCAATAAGCAGCGCCTGGGCCGCCTTCCGCTCCCTGGGCACGGCCTGCACCCACGCCCACAAGCAGTGCGGTAAGCACGCCAAAGGCTGCTCCTACCACAACTCCTCGTTTTAATGTCCTATCCAATAATCGCAATATTTTTCCCTTTTCCTTTCCGGACCTTGGCCTATGGGGTCATCCATACAACCGAACCTGCAGCCCTTTATCCGTCATCTCCCAACTTCAATTTCTCACACCGGTTTTCCTCAATCTCCAAATACCAGGATACAAATTCTCTCCATCGCCCTGTCTATCTTTCCTGGAAACCGTCTCATGGAAATGATGTCAAGATTTGGCACACGCTTATTATATCCAGCAGGGCAATGTTGTGTCAAGAACAAAGCAAATATTTCCATTTTTCGTTGGAGGAGATAATATCTGTCTTTAATGGCGATGCATGGAGAACTGATCCATAGGATATTTCTTCAGATTATCCAGTACCTTCCGATCATCTGCCTCATTAATCAAGGTATCCCTGTCTTTCTTTGCTTCCGTCTCTGTCTTATGCTTGCTAGGGCCTCCCACACAGCCGCCGGCGCAGACCATCCCCTCGATAAAGTCCTCGGGAAGTCGTCCCACCTTCATCAGAAGAAGAGCCTTCTTGCACTCCGCGCCGCCGCTGCAGCGGGCCACCTTGGGCTGGATATCTTCTCCCATCTCCTTGAAGCACTGGAGCACTGCGTTGGTCACGCCGCCGCCATTTCCGAAACGCTTCCCAAAAACCGAGCCTTCCTGATAGTGATTCTCTTCTGGCTCCAGCTCCACGCCCTTGGCGCGCATCATTGCCCGCACCTCGCCAAAGGTTAAAGCATAGTCTGCATTGCCCTGGATATTTAAGTCCAACGCCTCGCTCTTTTTCGCGATACAGGGGCCAATGAATACGGTGATCACATTGGGATCCTGAGATTTCAGCATACGGGATACCGCGCACATGGGGGATACCGTGGTGGACA
This sequence comes from uncultured Lachnospiraceae bacterium, assembly GCA_949740725.1. GTDB lineage: Bacteria > Bacillota > Clostridia > Lachnospirales > Lachnospiraceae > Caccovicinus. The sequence continues at coordinate 26,781 of CATJIO010000075.1, forward strand.
TATTCCCTTCTAAAGTGGGGAAATGCTTCTTAATCATGTTGACAAAGGCCGGGCAGCAGGAGGTGGTCATCTTCTTCCCTTCCTTGTAGGCCTCAGCCCATTCTTCTGCCTCATAGGCTGCTGTCATGTCGCCGCCCAAGCCCACTTCTACCATGTCATCAAAGCCGATCTTCTTAAAGGCAGTCTTCCAGCTGGCCATAGTGATATCCTTGCCAAACTGACCCTCAGTGGCAGGTGCAACCATAGCCACTACACGCTGTCCTGCATTAATTAGACGGATAATATCCACCATAAAGGTCTTGGTTCCCACAGCGCCAAATGGGCAACTGTGAATGCAAGCTCCACACTGGATACACTTGTCCTCATCGATTACACAGATGCCATACTCGTCATAAGTGATAGCGTCCACCGGGCATACCTTCTTGCATGGGCGCTCCAGATGGGCGATGGCATTGTAGGGGCATGCCTGAGCGCACTTGCCGCACTCCTTACATTTATTCGGGTCAATGTGGGCATGAATCTCTCCCATGGTGATTGCCCCAAAGTTACAGGAACGCTGGCAGGCCTTTCCCATACACTTGCGGCAGTTGTCCGTTACCACATAGGAGGCGATAGGGCACTCCTCGCAGGCTGCGTTAATAACCTGAACCACATTCATATTCTCCCGTCCGGAAGGGCATTTGCCCTCTGCCAGGCGGACTCTCTGCTTGATCAGTTCCCGCTCTTTATAGATACAGCAACGATACTGCGCCTGGGGCCCAGGGATCATTTCATAGGGGATCTGGTCCCGTTCCTCATCCAGAGTGCCTGCCCAGGCCCGCTTTGCAACCTCGTACAGCACCTCATGCTTTAATTGTAAGATTGTCGCGTCATTTGTTACCATGATTTTTCCTCCTCATATTCATTCAGCGTACTCCCGGAATCTCTTGAAACCCAGTTTTCCCCAACCCATCAGATAAAGCAAAACCCCAAGGGTAGATATGGGGACGGCCCGGGAATACACATTCAAAGCCTATCCTCTTCATCCCTATGTCCCTGCATCAGAGCTTTCCTAAATTAGTAATAAGTGACGTTTACCTTCTTCCCCATCTCCTCGATGGTATGCTTCAGCTGCTCCACCAGATTCTGCCGGATACCAAGGTCAAATGGGATTCCCGGATTCTGATAAGCGCTGTTAATGGCCTTTCCCACATACATATGTACCTCGGTGCTGTCCTCGATAATCATCTTCGCTACCATGGAAGCGCCATTTGGCTTATCCAGCTCCAGGAAAAATTCCTCAGAGACAGTCTCATTCTTCACATATCGTTTCAAAAGCTGAAGCACACGATTTAAGGTCAGCACACCTTCTGTCACCAGATCAATGCCTTCCATATAAGCAATAGGCGGGATCTCTGGATCCACATAGTCTAGGGAGACGTCCAGTCTCCGGTTAAGCACCCTGGATACAATGGTCGCGCTGGTACCGCCACACACCACAGTCTTTGCAGCAGTATCTCGAAGGAAGTCCTGAACCATCCGGGTATCATCCTCAGGATTCTTCGCCGGCCCAGTCATGATATTCACCGGCTTGCTGTCGATAATCCGCATTACTGCCACTGTGGTGTCATCCCCAGGGCGGTAGCCGTAAAGCTCATCGCAGGCCTGGCTCACCGCATTGGCCAGACGCACTGCGGAAACCGTAAGCGCATACTGCCGCACCGCATAATCGGCAATATCCTCCCACAGCCATCCGAAATTCAGCAGATCGCCCACCCCTGCGTGGATGGTTCCATCGCTCATTAGGATAAAGGCGTCTCCCTTTTTTACCTGAAAGCGGTATTCATTGATCTTTTTTCCCTCAACCTCCCGTATGTTGCGCGGAATATTCACCAGCTTTCCGTCCCGGATAAAGATACAGCCAGGGTTATCAAACTCGACTAAATACGCATCCCCGTTATTATAAACCTGGAGAATACTGAAGGTGGAATAGGCCACCTGGCGAACCTGACATACTGGAAGCGTCTGGACAATGGTATCCACACACTCCTCCAGTGTGGCGCCGTTTAAAAACATGGTTCCCAGTATCTTGGAAGTCAACGTGGCAAGAATGTTCGCCTTTACACCGCTTCCCATGCCGTCCGCCAAAATCATGATATCTGAATCCTTGGTCTGGAGGATTTCCACCTTATCGCCGCACAGGATTTCCGTAAACTTATTTAAGCTTTTATAAGCAACATCTACCGTAACTCCCATCACTTAACCTCGCTTTCACTTCCATCCTCCAGCAGGGACTGGCACAGCTTCGTCAGTGTCGTCTTGGTATCCGCGGTGGTCTCACCTAATAATCCGGCAATCTCCTGAGCCACCATCATCTGCTTATGGATTACCTTCTGGGCTAAATCAATGGTCTCCAGTTTCCTCTCGTAATCCTGCCGAACCTGCTGCTCCTCCTTGGTGGTATCGATAAAGGTTGCCAGAACCACATCCTCCTTCTCCACATAGACGATATTCTGCAGCGTCGCCAGGTCATTGTAATCCGAGTAGGTGACCTTCTTTCCATGGATGTTGTTCTTCGTCTCAAACACCCATTCAAAATCTGTGGGATCGATAAACTCATACAAATACATCTGGAGCGCTTCCTGCCTGGTCTTGCCAAAGAACTTTTCACCTACTGCAGAATATTCTTTGATTTTCATATCCCGATCCACAATCAGAACCAGATTCGGCGAGGTCTCCATCACCAGGTTCGCCAGGGACTCCGCCTTATCATGCATATACGGGATACACATCCCCAGCTCCGCCTTCTTCTGGAATACCGCGATGGCCTTCTCCCGGCAGGTGGGATAACCGCAAGCGCCACAGTTTAACTCGTCCTCCGGCTTCGTCTTCCCGATCTCAGCCAAAATCTGACGGATCTCCTCCTCAGTGGGGATGGGATCCTTGGGCGCCCGGTTATCAAAGCGTTTCTTAAAGTCAATCCCCTCCATGGCCTTTGCCAGCCCGTCCTCATCCACCGGATCTCTGGGAATGTTCTCCTCCATATCCAGCTTAATCCGGAACCTGGAGATAAACTTGTCATCCTCTACTGTAGGACCTTTCACGCAGCCGCCAGAGCACATATTCACCTCAATAAAGCAGCCGGAAAGCTCTCCCCTCGTCAGGCTTTCACAGAGATCAATGCAATTTTTCGTCCCATGGACATAGAATTTATGATAATGATCTACCTTCTTCTGGGTAGCGAGAACGGAGTTTACTACGCCATTGGTAATGGGATACAGCCGGTTCACCTTAGGATCCAACTGCTTAAAGGGGGTATCCTCACAGGAAGAAATATCGATCCCCTCTGCATCCAGCCACTGGTTAATGTCATTAAAATTCAGCACCGCATCGATATAGCCGGGGTGGCGCTCATCCGCCGCCTCTTTCTTCTTTGCAATACAGGGACCTAAAAATACGATCTTCGCATTCCGTCCGTATTCTTTCCGAAGCATCATCCCATGAGCAACCATAGGCGATACAACCGGAGCCATAAAGGGAACCAGCTGAGGATAATAGATCTCAATCAAATCATTCACGCTGGGGCAGCAGGTGGTAATAATATTTTCCATGGAGCCTTCCTTTAGCAGCTGATCATAAGCCGCCGTTACCACTGCCGCTCCTTCTGAAGTCTCCCGCACATCGGCAAAACCCAGCTTGCGAAGGGCGGTATTAATCTGGCCGATAGTGCGATGCTTTAACAGCCCCATATAGGAAGGCGCGATGGAGACAATAACCGTCTCTCCCCGCTTAATCATATATCTCACCATATCCAAATCGCTGACCAGTGTCTTAGCCGACTGAGGGCAGACCTGGAGACAGTGGCCGCAGAGAATACAGTGATCCGGCATAATCTCCGCCCGCTCATCCTTTATGGTGATGGCCTTCACATCGCAGTTCCGTACACACTTATAGCAATGCTTGCACTTTGTAGCCTTAAAATCAATAATTTTTTTCATTGACTACAGCCTCCCCATAATCTCCTTCTGGAAGAACTCTTCTGCAGTCTCCGGCGATACGGAAAACAGAGTTCCGTCTACAGTTACACATACGCCATTTACACAATTTTTACTGCAAAACGCACCGCTCAAATCAACCTTATCTCCCAGCTGATTCGCCGCCACCAGCCCCTGAAGCTTCTGAATGATCTCTCTGGACCCCTTTAAATGACATGCACTACCGATACAGATTGTTACCTTCATATGTATTCCCTCCGCATAATATGATTCTTTTTACTTTGCCTTTAAGGCATTATTACAAAATATTATTACATATTGTGAACTTTTTATCAACAGAATTTTTGTTACAATTTTTAAGATATTTTTGGTCGATTTGCCACCTGACGGGTGAATTGGGAAAAGGAGGGGAAGATGCAAAGAAATGTAGATTGCAAAATAGGAAGGCTGGAGGTATAATTTGTGGTGCAGTTATTGCGATTTAACTGGGGTTTTTGTTTGTTGTGAAAGTCTGGTGGATTGCTAGCTAAGGGTTGTCGGTATGTTTAGAGGGCGGGGGGTGCAGGCGCATACATAGTGAAAGATACGCGCCCCATCCTTCGGGTTCCAACAGAAACGCGCTTTCGCTCGGGATGAAACGGAGCGGTACGTAAGGCGCGTAGGATACCGCGCCTAAGTGCCGCCGTTTCATACGGTTTCCTTATGGAACCCGAAGGATGGGGTGCTGTTTCTTCGTGAGTGGCTTGCGTTTGAATTTTATCGGTCGCTGACTTGGTTTACCTACCCGCCCGCAGAATCCCCCGGCAGGCAGGATCAAGGCGTTACTTCCTGCGCCCCAGCTAAATAGCAATACCGCCTACTACGAAAAAGGAGACCGTAATGATGAAAAAACGAACACTTCTAACCGCCGCCTGCCTCCTAACTGCCGCCTTAATCGCCGGATGCAGCGGCAATACCTCTTCCTCCCAGCCGGAGCCATCTTCCGTCTCAGCGGAAACAACCGCCATCGCTTCCCTGGAAAGTGATGTGGACAGTTCTCCGGAACAGGGGGATGAGACATCTGAAGATGTGGAAACGTCCCAGACTTCCCTGGAAAATGAGGAAGTCTCGGATTCTGATGCGGATCGGAAATCCGCTTTAGTGCGAGTGGGATCGCTGAAAGGGCCTACCTCCATGGGATTAGTCTTTATGATGGAAATGGCTGAGAGTGGCAAGACAGAAAATCAATATGAGTTTACGATGACGACTGCCGCTGATGAACTGTTGCCCAAACTAATTGGGGGAGAGGTGGATATCGCTCTGGTTCCGGCAAATGTAGCCAGTATTTTGTATCATCAGACTGGCGGAGAGGTGTCGGTAATTGATATTAATACACTGGGCGTCTTGTATGTGGTGTCGGGTGATACTTCCATTCAGTCTATGGAGGATTTAAAGGGGCGGACCGTTTACATGACTGGAAAGGGAACCACACCGGATTATGTGTTCCAGTATCTTCTGGATGTTTGGGAAATGGCGGAAGATGTTACGCTGGAGTTTAAGTCAGAGCCTACCGAGATAGCTGCCCTTTTGACACAGCAGCCAGAAGCCGTTGGCGTTCTGCCGCAGCCCTTTGCCACAGTAGCTTCCATTCAGAGTGACGCTAATGTGAGCGCTCTGCTGGACTTAAATAAGGAATGGGAAAAGGCTCAGGAAAAAAGCGGCGGGAAAAGCCGCCTGGTTACCGGGGTTACGGTAGTTCGCAATGACTTTTTAGCGGAAAACCCGGATGCGGTGTCTCTTTTCCTGAGGGATCATGAGAAATCTGCTGCGTATACTAAGGAGCAGGCAGATCATACGGCAGAGCTGGTGGTCAAGGCAGGGATTATGGAGAAAGCTCCTATTGTAAAGGCGGCTCTGCCCTATTGCAACATTACCTGCATCTCTGGGCTGGAAATGGAGGAGGCATTGAGAGGCTATCTGCAGGTATTGTACGACCAGGATGAAAAATCCATCGGTGGCGCATTGCCTGATGACGGATTCTATTATCATGAATAACGGGCGAATCCGCTCTGCCTTTATCGTTCTTTTCTGGCTCTCCCTATGGCAGCTGGGCGCTTGGATGGTGGGCAGTGGGATCCTGCTGGTTGGCCCCGGCGAGGTTTTCCTGGCCTTGATCCGGCTTCTTCCGGAGAGAGATTTCTGGATCTCCATCCTAAAATCCTTTCAGACCATCAGCCTCGGATTTCTGGCCGCTTTTTTACTGGGAATCCTGGCCGGGAGCCTGGCATACTTTCATCCTTTTGCAGGAGAATTTCTGGCGCCAGCTGTGGCTTTTATGAAGTCGGTGCCAGTAGCTTCCTTTGTGATTCTGGCTCTAATCTGGATGGGATCAGAGTACCTGTCTGTGTTCATCGCCTTTCTGGTCGTTTTTCCGGTGATCTATGTCCAGACTACTGCAGGGCTTGCCAGTACAGATCCTAAGCTTTTAGAAATGGCCCAGGTTTTTCGCATTACCGGATGGCGGAAATTTTCTGGACTCTACTGGCCGGCTCTTCTTCCTTTTCTCACCAGCAGTTGTAAGACAGCGCTGGGGATGAGCTGGAAGTCAGGAATCGCTGCGGAAGTTATCGGCGTTCCGGAAGGAACCATTGGAGAACAGCTTTATCTGTCCAAAATTTATCTGAGCACAGCCCAGCTGTTCGCATGGACCTTAGTGATTATTCTGGCAAGCGCAGGCTTTGAGCGGCTGTTTTTATTTCTCCTTAAACAGACGGGAAAAGGACGCTTTTTTGTTCCAGAGGATGTTTTCTGGATATTCAGGGGAAAGGGAAAAAGACTCTTGAAAAAATCAAGCGGGGTTTATGGACTTACGATAATGAATCTGTCTAAGAAATTCGGCTCTCTGGAAGTGCTGAAAGAAATAAATATCTGTTTCTCCTCCCGACAACCAAATGGTATCATGGCTCCCTCAGGTTCAGGAAAAACTACCTTGCTAAGGCTGCTGTTAGGCCTGGAGAAACCAGATTCCGGTTCGATCCAGCGGACTCCAGACACGCCGGATCCAAATTCCTCATCCACAGTTCGGACATGTCCTTATTCAGCCTCCCCAGATCTTCTGGCCGCTGCGGTTTTCCAGGAGGATCGGCTATGCGATCATCTTTCTGCTATTGATAATCTCCGGCTGGCGCTTCCCGACCTTCCCTTGTCAACAATCATTAACGAATTAGAAAGGCTTTTGCCCAGGGATGCCCTCGCCAGACCTGCCGCCACCTTAAGCGGCGGCATGAAACGGCGGACTGCCATCCTGCGGGCCATTCTTGCCCCGTCAGAGTTGATTATTATGGACGAACCCTTCACTGGCTTAGATGAAGAAACAAAGGAAAAGGTCATGGACTACATCCGGGAACGAACCACCGGAAAATTACTGATCTTCTCTACCCATCAGGAGGAAGACATCCGCCGGATGGGCGGCATACGTTTTGAAATCGGGAACTGATTTCCCTTCCTTTGCGGAAAATCGGTCCCCGATTTCGAATTTCTATCCTCTCCTGTTTATATTGAACACTCTTACACACTAGCGTACTGTCTGGATTATCTCCGGCGAAACTCCACAGGATAAATTTTCATCAGCAAGGCGGAGAAGAGAGGCGATGCGGTGGCATCGTTGACCGCCGACAACGCAGCCTGATGGAAATTTAGGCAAGGAGGTTTGCCTGAATATAATCCAGACAGTACACTAGTCCTTATAACAAATCCTCTTCTAGCCCAGGGCTTCACCTTTTTATGGACACAGCACCTGCTGCATAGCGTCAAACAAGTGCCCTACATTAATTGGCTTGGCAATATGACCATTCATCCCGCAGCGGAAAGCCTGCTGCCGGTCTTCCTCGAAGGCATTAGCAGTCATAGCCAAAATTGGAATCTCTGCCAGCGCCGGATCCTCCAGACTGCGAATGGCCTTTGTGGCCTCATAGCCATTCATTACTGGCATCTGAACATCCATCAGCACCGCCTGATAGTATCCTGGCTCAGATTGTTTCAGCATATCTACCGCGATCTGCCCGTTTCCTGCCACATCTGTGGTGAAACCAGCCTCCTCCAGTATCGCTACCGCGATCTCCTGATTCAACTCATTGTCCTCTGCCAACAGAATACGGCCAGCCTGGAAGCTCACCTTATTCTTTTCCTCTTCCTTGTCTCTCAGCTCATCTGTGCTGATAATCGACTGCAGGCAGTCTCTAAGCTCTGATAAAAACAAAGGTTTGCTACAAAACGCCGTGACCCCGGCCTTCCTGGCCTCCTCCTCGATATCCGCCCAGTCATAGGCGGTCAGGACGATTACTGGCACAGCCTCCCCTACTTCCTTCCGAATCTTCCGGGTAACCTCGATTCCATTCATGTCCGGCAGCAGCCAGTCAATGACGTAGACACTATAATTATCGTTTCGCATCGCCGCCTGGCGAGTCCGAAGCACTGCTTCCTTCCCGGAAAGCGTCCATTCTGCCCGCAAGCCAATCTGTCCCAACATATAGGATACGCTGTCACAGGTATTAAAGTCATCATCTACCACCAGCGCCCGACAATTCTTCAGCTCTGGAATATCGATAGGCTCCTTTTTCTCATGGCTGATACGGAAGGTAAACACCACCTTAAACTCCGTCCCTACACCCTGCTGACTCTTTACCTCGATAGAGCCGTTCATCATGTCTACAATATTCTTCGTGATAGCCATGCCCAGCCCTGTCCCCGGTATCCCGCTGTTGGTCGTGCTGTTCTCTCGCTCAAAGGGCTCAAAAATATGGGCCACAAACTCCTCGCTCATGCCAATGCCCGTGTCTTTAATGTAAAATTCAAAATTGGCACAGCCTTTCGGCGCACCTGACTTTTCAATTATCCGCATGCTGATGGTACCGCCGGAACTGGTATATTTCACCGCATTGCTCAACAGGTTTAAGAGTACTTGATTCAGCCGGAGCTTATCGCAGTAAATCTCCTCATCCAGTACGTCCACTGTATCAATATACAGCTCCAACTGCTTCGCATGAACATCCGCCTGAACAATATTCCGCAGCCCATGGAGGATGTCAGACAGGCTACAAGGCTTCTCATCCAGATGCATCTTACCACTTTCAATTCGACTCATGTCCAATACGTCATTGATTAGGCTCAGCAGATGATTTCCGGAAGTCATGATCTTCTTCAAGTACTCTTCTACCTGTTCCTTCCGGTTAATGTGCGTAATTGCAAGGGCAGTAAAACCTACAATGGCATTCATCGGCGTCCGGATATCATGAGACATATTGGAAAGGAACACACTCTTGGCGCTGCTGGCCCGGTTCGCCTGGGTCAGTGCATTCTCCAGTAGATTCTTCTGCTCCATCTCACTACGGATCTCTGCATCCACGTTCCGGAGCCCCAGGACAATGCCGTGGCTCTCTTCCCACATCCCGGCTCGCACTGCCTTCATCTGGAAATATTGCGTCTTTTCTCCCTTGACTATCCGGTAATTCACACAGTATACGCTCTTTTGGGCCAGCTCCTTTTTCAAATTTTCCCTGGAAATAGCCTCTTTAAGCATATCCCGATCCTTATCATAGACCAGCGTCTGTATGTAGGGCTCCATGCTCTCCTCCAGCTTTCCATGGAAATCTGTGGGAAGCCGCTGTCCATTATCATCCACATGCTGGAGAAGGGCTCCCATCCCTGTATCCAGATCAAAATAACAAACCACCTTAAAATCAATACTTAAAGCCTGAACCAGCTCCATTTGACGGCGCTGGAGCTTTTTCTCCTCCAGCTTTTGCGCTGTGCAATCCAAAAGGAAGCGCTGATAGAATAATTCTCCTTGCTCCTTCAAAAGCTTTACATTCCCCATAATATGAAGGATCGTTCCATCTTTGTGATTGACGCGATACTCTACGCTGACACAGTCGCCTTCATTTTTCAGCTGCCGGATAGCGTTCCGCAGCTTCTCCTTATCCTCGTCTGCCACAGACATCGCGATCAGATCAAAGCCCTCGGCCATCAGCTCCTCCTGGGACTCATAGCCTAAGATATTTAGCGCAGCCCGATTTACACTTAATATCTGTGATCCGTCCAGGCTGTGCCGCATTACTCCGCAGTCAAGTGTAGTAAAAATCGTCTCCAACGTCTGGTTCTTCCTGATGATCTCCTGTTCGAAGGCCCGCTCTCTCGTCACATCGATGGCCACCCCTACCGTCCCCATCACACTCCCATCCAGGTCATATAGCGGAGATTTATAAGTGGTTAACAGGCGCATACCGTCCCCTGCCTTAATGGTCTCCTCGGAAACGCAGGTCTTCTTCCTGGTCATAACCTCCCGCTCCGATTCAATACAGGCTGGATCGTCCTCCTCCACATCCCAAATGTATGCATGCCCTTGCCCTTCCACCTGGGCCTTGGTCTTATTCACTGTCCTGCAAAAGCTGTCATTCACCTTTTCATGAATTCCATGTTTATCCTTATACCAGATTAGATTGGGGATATTATTAATGGTGGACTCAAAAAAATGTCTGGTCTGCCAAAAATCCTTAGACATCTTATAGGCCTGCTGCCATCGTTGAAAGCGGAAGGTAAGCTCCCCTTTTGACAATGGCATCATCCATATATCCTGCACCTGCTCCTCAGCCGACAGATCCTCCTGCCACTGATCCGCAAGTAAAATAAGCTGGGAATCCTCCTTCCGGACTGCAGCCAGTTGTCCTCTCACATCAGAGGTCATCTGCCGCGAATCCGCCAGAATCACGTCCGCCCAGGCCCCAAAGCGCTCATCGAACTCACTGCTTTCCAAAAACTCATGGGTAAAATGCTCAAGGGGCAAGATTTCCTTTATTTCCTGAAATATATGGTGGGAATCGCCTATAAAATAGAAGTGAATATGGCAATGATACATACCCTTCTCCTCCCTGTGTTCTGTAAATTATTTTTGCCAATATTTTAATTCTATCACACTCCTTGGAAATTTGCTATTCTAAAATTTTTTTATTTCATAAACTATTCATCAGTCCGTCATTGTTTACCATTTATATCCTGTTTGGCATTCCTTTAGCATAAGCGTCACAAGGAATCCTATCCTTGTGGCACCCATATGGTAATGGGCATTCCGCATACAGGGTATTGCCGGGCAACTGTCTGAGCAGATGGACAGATGAAAAGCCGGCTTCCCCATGGAGCGCCGGCTCTGCAGTGTATGCAACCTCTAACTCTTTCATCACCTTGTACTTTAAATACCATTAAACCAAAACTCGATCGTCCGATGAAACAGCTGCCCCAAGTGCAGACCACTTCTGGACGCCGCCTGATAAAAGCCCTCGCAATTATAGAAGCGATCTTCTGCAATCCACTGTGGGCAAACCTGCCTGTTCCAGTAATTAAACCCAATCTCATTGCCTATCATAACCGATGCCTCCCTGATCTACTAATGGTTAATTTATTGTTCCTTCCGTCCATTGATTATGTTTATAGTATAATCAGCAGCAGCGATTTCGTCCATAATCCGGCAATCTGAAAATCCAGCTGATTTTTGTATCCAGGGTACATATCCCCTTCATTTCCCAGGAATTCTGCCTAAATCAACTATTCTGTCTGTAAAGCGTGCCTTCGGACATAGGCATTGCAGATTTCCCGTATCTCCTCCATATCCCGCCTGGTCTCCGGATTCCGATAATTCATCCGGTCAATATTCCGGTTTAAGTAATCCCGCTCTAAAATCCATCGGAAGCTGGCAGGGAAATTTAAGTCAAAGATAAAGGCAAGATAGGAAACCCAGCAGTCCATATGGGTCACCCGGTCTCCGGAAAGGATGCAGCGCTCTGCCCGTACCGCGTCCATAATCCGTGGCGTGATCCGCTCCATTTCCACCTGTTCTTCAGGTGTGTCAAAAATCGTCTCCACCCGTTCCGTTTCCTTTACCCGGAAATTGTCCAGCTTATCCCCATCCCGGATGATTTGGCAGTGAAGGAGCTCCCGGGGTGTCAGCTCTCCGGCCTGAGCGAGGGAGTAGAGCGAGTGATACTGGATTGCTTTTCGAATGATCTCATCATCCTGCCGCTCCAAAGTAAACCGCTCAATCAAGCGATCCGCAAACAGTACCTTCACCCCAAAATCCGCATGGTTAAATACATTATCCTGAAAGCTGTGAAACTGCTTTAGCTGCTCAAAACGTCCGATGTCGTGGAGTAAGGCGATCAGCAGCGCTAGCTGGTGATCCTCCTGGTCAAAGCCCTCTTCCCGGCAGATCTCATCTACAGCATCCAGGACAGCGTAGGTGTGAACCTCCTTTAAATGAATCTTATCATCGGCGCGATCATAGTCCTGAAGATAGGACTCAAATTGGTGTTTTGTGTAATCGATATTTATCATTCTCTATTCCCTTTTCCCTCTCAATTCTTTTCTTTATGGATGCTCTCAGTGGGTAAAGGGATACACATATGTCACCTTATCCGCTGAGGGTACATTCATTTGCAATCACAAAAAGCACCCTGAAAGGATGCTGGACGTGAGCAGTAATAGTTTTATCTTATCACACGCAAGAGGGAACTGCAAGCAACAGTAAACGCTATATGTCACCTTCTCCTGTTCCAAAAGATTTGGCAAAAACCAAAACTTGCCAAGCCATGGCAAGATTTTTATGGTATTCTTATTATATTCACTGTTCTGGAAAATGGTGGATGTGAGTCCGACAATTCTTACTTGTAGGGAGGGAAACCAATGTCAGACAGCCGTTTATTTAGAATTGTATATTATCTTTTAGGCAAAGGCAGTGCCACTGCGCCGGAACTAGCCGAAAAATTTGAAGTTTCTCCAAGGACCATTTACCGTGATGTGGAAACCTTAAGCAGCGCCGGAATTCCGATTTATACAGAATCAGGAAGAAATGGAGGAATCTATTTATTGGATAACTTTATTCTGGACAGAGCAATCCTGTCCCAGGATGAAAAGCAAGAGGTATTGGCCGCCATCCAAAGTATATCCGCCGTCGGCTATCCCTCCGGTAAGGAAACCCTGACAAAGCTATCCGCGCTTTTCCATATGAACACAGGAAATTGGCTTGAAGTGGATCTCTCACGATGGGGAAAAACCACTGGTGATAATCGAAAATTCCAGCAGCTAAAAACAGCCCTGATTCAGCACAGGGAAATAAAAATCGTCTACGAAAGCTCCTATCGTGAACGTAGTGAACGGATCATTCAGCCATTAAAGCTGTCCTATAAATCTAAGGAATGGTACTTGAAGTCCTTTTGCCTGAAAAAGCAGGATTTTCGTATCTTTAAATTAAACCGTATGCTAAAGCTGGAGCTCCTGGCCCAAACCTTTGTGCCAAGGCCATATCCGGAGGCGGAAGATAGTCCACAGCAGCAATATCCCAGGATAGTCCTTCTATTTCCAAAAGAAATGGCGTACCGCGTCTATGACGAATTTGACGAAACGCAGATCGAATGTCAGAAAGACGGAAGCTTAATGGCGTCTGCTGAAATGCCTGTGGATGCCTGGCTCACGGGGTATCTCCTTTCCTTCGGAGCACAGGTCCAGGTCATCGAACCAGTGTATTTGAAGGGAATCTTGGCAGAACAGGCACTGGCAATCTATGAAAAAAACAAAGCTTGAGAAAGCATTTACATCCGTTTTGCCTTGTGATATACTTTCAACAAATAATGGATTAAACTGCCGCTATCCGTCAGTTACAGGAGAACCTATGGCAAACATTATTGAAATTTCTGATTTTTCAGCGCCTGAATTGGACGTTTATGCCCGCCTCAATGAGAATCAGCTGCTGAATCGGCATGAACCGGAAAAAGGCATTTTCATCGCGGAAAGTCCTAAGGTTATCCAACGTGCTCTGGATGCCGGATATATCCCCCTCTCCCTTCTTCTGGAAAAGAAACATATCACCGGCCAGGCCCAAGGAATCATCTCCCGCTGCCAGGGTATCCCCGTCTATACTGCCGATTTCCATATTTTGACCCAACTTACTGGCTTCCAGCTAACCCGCGGGGTGCTCTGCGCCATGAGCCGCCGGCCTCTGCCGGATGCCACTGCCATCTGCGCCGGCGCCAGGCGGATCGCTGTGTTGGAAAATGTGATGAACCCCACCAATATCGGGGCAATTTTCCGTTCTGCCGCTGCTCTGGGGATAGATGCCCTGCTGCTGACACCGGCATGCAGCAATCCGCTGTACCGGCGCGCTATCCGGGTCAGCATGGGAACTGTTTTCCAGATTCCCTGGACATTTATCGGCTCTTCGCCGGAGGAATGGCCCTGCCCTGGTATTCACCTCCTTGCTAGCCTGGGTTTCCGGACGGCTGCGATGGCATTAAGCGACCATGCCCTCAGCATCGAAGATCCACGGCTTAAGAAAGAAGAAAAACTGGCGATCATTCTTGGAACAGAAGGGGATGGACTGGCTGCACAGACCATTGCTGGCTGCGACTATACCGTGTGTATCCCCATGGCCCACGGGGTAGATTCCCTGAATGTAGCCGCCGCCAGCGCCATCGCTTTTTGGCAGCTGCGGTAGATACTGGATCGTTCGTTTTCCTTCCCGTATCCCTCCTTCCACAAAAACATGTGTTGGCGCACGCTCTTGCCAAAGTACATGCAGCCTGTGTGCCAGTCAAAAACGGTCTGACGCTTTAAAAAACGGTGAAACACAAGAATAGTATACTCTTTTTCACCTACCTGTTCCAGAAAACGACAGATCTTCTGGGGATTTTGCGTTCTTCCTCAACCCAGTAACCATTATATTCACCGGCATATAAAGATTCCCCATTGAGTAGTTCTGATTCAATTCTCCTTCTTTTCTAAAACTTCTGATTTGTCGATGGCTTCATTATACCGCAATAACTTTCCAAAGGAAATAGATTGAGCTCGGCAAAGTACATCCATAATTTTCCAGCCAAGATAAGGGAGTTGTATTGTGCCGGATGCTCCCGAGCGCCGTTTTCGTGGATAAAGGAAAAATGTCGTCTCTCCATTGAGGGCGATCAAAAAGCCTTTGTTTCCGCTTCGCCTAATGCTCACACTATTTGAACCCAACGAAATTTTAATCGTTTAATTGTGCCATTAGTTCTTCAAATTCCGATCCGTCACGAAGAAATGCGTATTCCTCATTGTTTAATAATTCATCGGTGATTGTTTTTGTCAGTTTACCTGAAAAAAATGCAGAAACTCTACCATTTGTATTATGATATAACTGGTAATCTTGCGTATTCCATTCTTTTTTCATGGCAGGTAACATTTTTTGAAGAATAGACAGGCTTCTACCCTGATCTTTTTTTACTAAAGCAAGCTGCAAATGGGCATTGTAGCATATCCACTCTGGAAAGCAAAACTGGCGAGTAACGGTTTCATATAAATCTGCGAAAAAACCTGCATCATTTTCCCGCTTTTCCTGTAATGCGATTTCCAACATATTTGCTAAAGCAGTCTGTATCTCGGTTACCCCTTTAAGCACTCGATGCTCCCAGATTTTTTCTGCGTCTTGGTATCGTTCCTGCCGTTGATAAAGGATAGCTAATTGTTCCTCTTTGTCTATTGCAGAAAACGGTAATGAATTTATTAGCTCCTCTGCCTTTGAAAAATCTCCTCGATTTCGTGCATAGGAAATCAGCATACTGGTTGCGGTATCCCTTATTTCCGGTATTTCACTTGTGGCTAAACGCTGGTAAAATGTTTCATATGTTTCCCGGTATTTCTTAATTTCAGATACGTTATAAAGAGCAAGTACTCCCTCCAAATAAAGAATGACCGAATATATCAATTTTTCACAGGTGGGATATTCGTGTATTTTGCTGATTGCTTTTTGGAAAGCGGTATCATAGCCCTGCTCCTGAACCGTCTTATTGACTTCATTAACAAAATTTTCAATCTCTATATCTGTTAAATCGTCAT
>CATJIO010000076.1 GCA_949740725.1 uncultured Lachnospiraceae bacterium
CTGCTGCAGATGCAGCAGCCTTTTTGTTTACTGTTTACGCCGATCTGCTGGACATGAACAGTAACTTTTTTGTGTGGAGGATTAGAAAGACAGGAGGAGCAGGATGGAAGAAATGCTTCGTGTGGGCGTGATCAGCTCAACCCATGGGGTGCGGGGGGAAGTGAAGGTATTTCCTACTACGGATGATCCAGCCCGGTTCCGGGATCTGGAGAGGGTGATGCTGGACACTGGGAAAGGGTATCTGGAATTAGAGATCACCGGCGTAAAATTTTTCAAAAATATGGTTATCCTGAAGTTTAAAGGATATGATAATATCAATGATATCCAGTGCTACAAGGGACGGGATTTGCTGATTCACCGGGAACAGGCGGTGCCGCTGGAGGAGGGGGAGTATTTTATCGCGGATCTCATCGGCCTTCAGGTGATTACCGATGAAGAGAAGGTGCTGGGAACTTTAAAGGATGTGATGAAAACCGGGGCGAATGATGTCTATGTGGTAGACATGGAAATGGGAAAAGAGGTTTTGATCCCAGTTATTCCCCAGTGCGTTTTAAAGGTAGATCTGGAGGCCGGTCAGGTGAAGGTGCACCTTCTGGAAGGGCTTTTGGACTTATAAGGGAGGCGTCAGAAATGAAGTTTCATGTGTTAACCCTGTTTCCTGAGATGGTGATGGGAGGGCTTGGGGCCAGCATTACCGGACGGGCTATGGAGAAGGGGATCATCTCAGTGGAGGCGATTAATATTCGGGATTATTCCACAGATAAGCATCGCCATGTGGACGATGCGCCCTATGGGGGCGGGGCCGGCATGGTGATGCAGCCAGGGCCGGTGGTGGATGCTTACGAGGCTCTCTGCGCCAGGATTTCTAAAGATTCCCACAAACCTCCTCGGGTGATCTATATGACGCCTCAGGGCAGCGTGTTTAATCAAAACATTGCCAGGGAGCTGGCAAAGGAGGAGGATCTGGTATTCCTCTGTGGTCATTACGAAGGGATCGATGAGCGGGCACTAGAGCTTGTCTGCACTGATTATCTCTCTTTGGGGGATTACGTCCTCACTGGCGGCGAGCTGCCGGCCATGGTGATGATCGACTGCATCTCCCGCCTGATTCCCGGGGTGTTGAACAATGAGGCCTCCGCCCAGGAGGAGTCTTTTCACGATAATCTGCTAGAATATCCTCAGTATACCCGACCGGAAACCTACCGGGATATGCAGGTGCCCCAGGTCCTTCTTTCCGGCCATCACAAACATATTGAGGACTGGCGGCGGCGCCAGTCCATTCTTCGCACCATGGAACGGCGTCCGGATTTGTTAGAGGAGGCCAGATTTTCCAAAAAGGAAGGGAAATTCCTGGCTGAGATTCTCAGAGAACGGCTGCTTTCGGAGCCATTGCCTGGAGAGGAAGGGGCCCAGGAGGAAGCGCCTGTGGATAGTAATAAAGGATTTTTATTAGGAGGGTAAGCATATGCAATACGAGATCAAGGGAGGTTCCTTCCCAGTGGTAGTCTGCCAGTTGCAGGACGGGGAGCGCATGATTACTGAGAAGGGCTCCATGGTATGGATGTCCCCCAATATGGAGATGGAGACAAAAGGCGGCGGACTGGGGAAGATGTTTTCCAAAGCCTTTTCCGGGGAGAGCATGTTCCAAAATATTTACACCGCCAGAGGGGAAGGCATGATCGCCTTTGGCTCCAGCTTTCCGGGAAAGATCCTGCCAGTGGAGGTAAGCGGCGGACGGGAGATGATCATGCAGAAGAGCGCCTTTCTGGCCTCGGAGCCCACAGTGGAGTTGTCCATTGCCTTTAACAAAAAGCTGGGAGCTGGTTTCTTTGGCGGAGAGGGCTTTATCATGCAGCGGCTTTCCGGAACAGGGCTGGCCTTTGTGGAGATTGACGGGGATATGGTGGAATATGACCTGGGGCCGGGACAGCAGATTGTGGTAGATACTGGCTATGTAGCCGGCTACGAGAGCACAGTATCTATGGACATTTGCCAGGTTCCGGGCCTGAAGAATAAGCTGATAGGCGGCGAAGGGCTGTTTCACACCTACTTAACTGGACCTGGGCGGGTGATATTGCAAACTATGCCAATCAGCCACATGGCTTCCGTCCTGTCCGGATATATCCCCAAGGGGAATTGAGAAACCGATTGACATAGGGCTTAAGGAGGATGGCGTTGTGTATATCGCAGATTTGCATATCCATTCCCGGTATTCCAGGGCCACAAGCAAGGATGGGACACCGGAGTATCTGGATCTATGGGCCAGGAAAAAGGGGATTGACATCCTGGGGACAGGAGACTTTACCCATCCGGCCTGGAGAGAGGAGCTAAGGGAGAAGCTTGTCCCGGCAGAAGAGGGATTTTACCGGCTGAAGGAAGGGCTGCAGGTGAAGGACGGCGGGCCTGCCGGGGAGCGATTTCCCAGATTTGTGGTTTCTGGGGAGATCAGCTCCATCTATAAGAAAAATGACCGGACCAGGAAGGTACACAATGTGATACTCCTCCCTGGACTGGATGAGGCGGATCAGCTGGCGCAGAAGCTAGAACATATTGGAAATATTCATTCCGACGGAAGGCCAATTCTGGGCCTGGACAGCCGGGATTTGCTGGAAATTACCCTGGATGTCTGCCCCAGGGCGATATTTGTTCCAGCCCACATTTGGACTCCCCATTTTTCCATGTTCGGGGCATTTTCTGGTTTTGACACCATTGAAGAGTGCTTTGAGGATCTGACGCCTTACATCCGGGCCTTTGAGACCGGACTGTCCTCAGATCCGCCCATGAACTGGCGGCTGTCCGCCCTGGATCACCTTCAAATGATATCCAATTCCGATGCCCATTCCCCGGCTAAACTGGGACGGGAAGCCAATCTGTTGGATATTCCCATGAGCTACAGCGGATTGTACGATGCCATCCAGGAGGGAAAGGGACTGGCGGGGGCTATTGAATTTTTCCCGGAGGAGGGGAAGTACCACTATGACGGACACCGGAAATGCCACCTCTGCCTAAGTCCGGAGGAAGCAAAGAAGTATCAGGGCAAATGCCCGGTGTGTGGGAAAAAGCTGACTATGGGAGTATCCCACCGGGTGGAGCAGCTGGCGGATCGGAAGGAGGGATATCTTCCTGCCGGGGCCAGGCCTTTTGAAAGCCTGGTGCCTTTGCCGGAAGTTATCGCTGTGTCCACCGGCCATTCCTCAACCAGTATGGCGGTACAGCGGCAGTATGAGAAAATGATCAGAAAGCTGGGAACGGAGTTTTCCATCCTCAGGGAGCTTCCTATTCAGGAGATCCAGAGGGAGGCTGGATATCTCATCGGGGAGGGAATCCGGAGGCTGAGGGAGGGGAAGGTACAGCGATTCCCAGGCTTTGACGGGGAGTATGGCACTGTCCGCTTGTTTGCCCCCTGGGAGCTGGAATCAATGGATGGCCAGATTACCATGTTTGGATGGGGAAGTATGGAATTTAGCGAAGGCGCGGGAGAGCCAGGGCAGAAGAATGCTGCAGCGATAAATCCAGAGACCGGGGCAGCGGCTGCGAGAAGAGAGGCAGCAGCAGCTATGGCTGCTCCAAATACTGCCTCAGAAGAACAGAACGTAGAAATCTCCAGGGCAAAGATTCCAGAAAACGTAAAAGTCCCAGAGGCGGGGGACGCCCTAAACGAGGATCAGGAAAGGGCAGTCCGATCCGTCTCGCCGAGAATCGCGGTTATGGCTGGGCCGGGGACTGGGAAGACGAAAACTCTGGTTTCCCGCATTCTCTATCTGCTGCAAAACCGCCGGGTAAGGCCGGGACAGATCACGGCTGTCACCTTTACCAACCAGGCTGCCGGGGAGATGAGAGCCCGGCTGGAACAGCAGCTGGGAGGAAAGCGGGCAGTCAAAAAGCTTCGGATCGGCACCTTCCACTCCATCTGTTGTGACCAATTAAAGGAGGCGGGAAGGGAATTTATCCTGGCGGATGAGGATATGGCCTTGGAGCTGGTTAAGGAGCTGAGGGAAGAGCTGGAAATCAAGGAGGGGACAGGGAAGCTGCGCCAGAGGATTTCCGCGTGGAAGACCGCAAGGCCCTTTGAGAGGGAGGAGAGCGCTTCCCGGACAGAGGATGATCCCTTGACGCCGGACTGGCTGGAGGAAGCGGCGAAGGGATACCAGGAAAAGCTAAATGCTTTTAATCTCCTGGATTTTGATGATCTTTTGCTGGAGGCGCTGGAGTTGGCCGAGGCGGGAGAATGTGCCTTCCCCTACCTCCTGGTGGACGAATTCCAGGATATCAGCCCATTGCAGTACCGTCTCATCCAGGCCTGGGAGAAGGGCGGCAGAGAGGTATTCATCATCGGCGATCCCAATCAGGCTATCTACGGCTTCCGGGGAGCGGATGCGGAAAGTTTTGCCCACTTCTGTCAGGAAAAGGAGACGGAGCTTATCCGGCTGAGGGAGAATTATCGCTCCACACCAGAGATTCTGAATCTTTCCCAGGAGGTGGTACGTCCACTTTCCCAGGAAATACCCCTTGCGGCGCATTGCCCCTCTGGCTTTCCTGTTCGCCTTTATGAGGCTTCCGGGGAGATGGGGGAGGCCATCTTTATCGCAAAGGAGATTAACCGTCTCCTGGGCGGTATTGATATGCTGGATGTGCAGGAGGGCTTTGCCTGTCCAGATCACCGGAAGCCCAGAAGCTTCGGAGATATTGCTGTACTCTACCGCACCCACCGCCAGGCAAAGCTTTTGGAAACCTGTTTGAAGAAGGAGAGTATCCCCTATGTGGTGGCAGGGAGAGAGGAGTTTCTTCAGGAGAACTGGGTAAAAGGGAGCATTTCCTTCTTTAAAAGCTTGGTTATTCCAGGAGATGAGGGCTCGAAAAGATTATGCCAGAAGCTGTTGTGGCAGGGAGAGAGCGATGATTATGACCGGTTGGCTAAGGATTACATAAAATTATTATGTAAACATGAAAAGCCCCAGAAAATCTGGCAGAGCTGGAATCGCGATATGTCCTTATCCGACAATCCTTCTATGGAAAAATTATTGTCCATGGCTGTGTTTCACAAAACTATGGAGGAAATGCTCACTGCCCTCTCTTTTGGAAGAGAAAGTGATTTAAAGCGCAGCGGCCAGAAATTTCACAGCGACGCGGTAAAGCTGATGACCATGCACGGCGCTAAGGGACTAGAATTTCCAGCAGTTTTTCTCTATGGTCTGCGAGAGGGGATGATCCCTTTTGCGCCCAAGGAAGGGGAAGTGGATCTTGCAGAGGAGCGGCGGCTCTTCTATGTGGCCATTACCAGGGCAAAGGAGGAATTGATTATCACTTCCTCGGGGAATGCTTCCGATTTTCTCCAGGATCTGCCAAAGAATCTGTTGATGAAAACCCGTGGAAAGGGAAAAGGGGAGAATGAGGGCGGGAGGCAGCTGAGCTTATTTGACTTTATTCATAGCTGAACAGAAAGAAAAAGGAGGAAAAAAGTCCTTGCAATCTTTCGGCCCTTATGCTAATATTTATAATGTTGTGACGATAAGAGATGGTCCTCTGATACAGAAACGTATGTAAGAACATCAAATAGTACAAGGAGGTTCACAAATGAACGATATTATTAAGAGCATCGAAGCCACCCAGTTAAAGGAAAACGTACCGGAGTTCCATGTTGGCGATACCGTAAAGGTATACAACAAGATTAAAGAGGGAAACCGGGAGAGAATCCAGGTATTTGAGGGCACTGTATTAAAGAGACAGAACGGCGGCTCCCGAGAGACCTTTACCGTGAGAAAGAATTCCAATGGTATTGGCGTGGAAAAGACCTGGCCGGTTCATTCTCCTTTCATAGACCGGATTGAAGTAGTCCGCAGAGGTAAGGTGAGACGCGCGAAGCTGAATTACTTAAGAGACCGTGTAGGAAAGGCCGCTAAGGTAAAAGAATTGGTAAAGTAATGCGAAAAGAGATGGATGTATTTGGAGGGGGACTATGATAAATAGTCCCTTTCCTTCATCTTAGAATAGGATGTGAATGAATGGACTTTTTCGTGGAAGAAGAGACGAACCTGCTTCGCCGGGCAGTATGCTGGGCGACGGATATTATTGTGGTGATTGCCCTGGCCTGTTTTACGGTACATGCCTTTGGAGGCCAGATCACGGTAATGGGGAATTCCATGTCTCCCCTTTTGGAATCCGGGGATGTGGTGCTGATGAATCGGATCGGCTACGATCTGGGAAAACCGGAGCGATTTGATGTGGTTGTGTTTCAGCGAGAGGATCAGAAGCAGAATATCAAGCGGGTGATCGGCCTTCCTGGAGAAACCATTCAGATTGTTGACGGTCAGATCCTGGTCAATGGCCAGGTGATAGAAGAGTCGGAGGATCAGAAGAAGATCGCTCTGGCCGGACTGGCAGAGAATCCGGTGGAGCTGGGAGAGGATGAATACTTTCTATTGGGAGATAATCGGGATTCCAGCGAGGACAGCCGCTTTGCCAATGTGGGTAATGTGAAGGAACACCAGATCCTTGGAAAAGTCTGGTTCCAGATTTATCCCACCGTAGAGATGGGGAATGTGCAGTAGGATCACTCTCTGCATCCCACCGCAGGTGAACACCAAGACATAAGGCGACGCCTGTTTGTCTGAGGAAAGGAATGAACGATGAATATACAGTGGTATCCGGGACATATGACCAAGGCCAAGCGGGCCATGGAGGAAGATATTAAACTAATTGACCTGATTATCGAGCTGGTGGATGCCAGGGCGCCTCTTTCCAGCCGGAATCCAGACATTGACCAGCTAGGCCGGGGAAAGGCCAGGCTGATCTTATTAAATAAGTCGGATCTGGCAGATGAACGGGCCAACGAGCAGTGGATGTCCTTTTTCCTCGCCAGGGGTATCCAGACGGTGAAGATGGACTGCCGCACTGGGAATGGCTTAAAACAGATCAATGGAGCTGTGGCCGAGGCCTGTAGGGAAAAGATGGAACGGGATCGGAGAAGAGGGATATTAAACCGGCCGGTGCGGACCATGGTGGTGGGGATTCCCAATGTGGGAAAGTCCACCTTTATCAATGCTTTTGCCAAAAAGGCCTGCACGAAAACCGGGAATAAGCCGGGGGTGACTAAGGGCAATCAATGGATCCGCCTGAATAAAACCCTGGAGCTTTTAGACACGCCAGGGATCTTGTGGCCTAGATTCGAGGATCAACAGGTGGGGCAAAAGCTGGCCTTTATCGGCTCCATCAATGATGATGTTTTGTCAAAGGAGGAGCTGGCCTGGGGGCTTCTGGCATTTTTAAAGGAGCATTACCCGGAGGCAGTGAAGGCTCGTTATCAGATAGCGAGCGAAGGCCCGGAGGAAACGCTGGAGGCCATTGCAAGGGCAAGAGCCTGTCTGAAAAAGGGCGGGGAGCTGGATCTGGCCCGGGCGGCGAATCTCCTCTTTGACGACTTCCGTGGTGGGAAGTTGGGACGGATTACCTTGGAACTTCCGGAGAATGTTCAGTAGGAGAGCACGCTGAGGCTATTTCCGGAATTAGATGAAGATACACTTGGAGGAGAAGGGAATGGGGAGAACAAAAGCATTGACCGGGGAGAAACTGGAGAAGGAGTTGGCCAGGCTGGAGGGGATGCTTGTCTATGAGCGCCAGTATGGGTGGGCATCTTATCTCTGTGGCGTGGATGAAGCAGGGCGTGGGCCCTTGGCTGGTCCAGTGGCAGCAGGGGCGGTGATCCTTCCCAAAGACTGCAGGATCCTCTATCTCAACGACTCCAAGAAGCTTTCAGAGAAGCGGCGGGAGGAGCTCTACCTGGAGATTCAGGAAAAAGCAATTTCCTGGGCGGTAGGCTTGGCAGATCCGGGACAGATTGATGAGATGAACATTCTCCAGGCCACCTACGAGGCCATGAGGAAGGCGGTGAGCGGCCTTTCGGTGAAGCCGGATGTGCTGCTGAATGACGCGGTGCTTATCCCAGGGCTGGAGATGAAGCAGGTGAAGATTATTCACGGGGACGGGGTCAGCCTGTCCATTGCAGCGGCCAGCGTGATGGCTAAGGTGACCAGGGATCACATGATGGCGGAGTATGACCAGCTTTATCCAGAATACGGATTCGGAAAGCATAAGGGTTATGGCACAGCTGCCCATATCCAAGCCTTGAAAACCTATGGTCCATGCCCCATACACCGGAAAAGCTTCATTGGAAAGTTTGTAAAGGAAAATATTGAGGATGAATAAGAGACAGATGGGAAACCGCAGAGAGGAACAGGCGGTTTCCTTTCTGCGCAAAAAGGGGTATCGGATTCTGGCCCGGAATTTTTACTGCCGTCAGGGAGAGATTGACATTATCGGGGAGCATGAAGGTTACCTGGTGTTTATTGAGGTAAAATATCGCGGCGGCAGAGGTTGCGGCGATCCGGCGGAGGCAGTGGACTGGAGAAAGCAGCAGAAACTGTATCGCGCTGCCCGGTATTACCTGTATAAAAATGGATATGAAGAGGATAAGGCCTGCCGGTTTGATGTGATCGCCCTCTATGGGGATGGCAGGATTGAGCAGATTGAAAATGCCTTTGAATGGTGAGGATCCGCTGCGCAGGTATTTCAGAGAAAAGAAAGTGGAGGAGTGAGTTTGAAAATGGATATGCAGCCAATTCGCTGGAACTTTGCAGATGACCGGAAGGTCTTTCGAACTGTACAGGATAAGGGGGCTCCCTACCTGTCCTTCCGGGTTTTGGAGGAGACAGGGCTGGTGGCAAATGGATTTTCCACCCGTATGGGAGGAGCCAGCACAGGGATATTCGCCACCATGAATTTTTCCTACAGCCGGGAGGATGACCCGGAACATGTTCTGGAAAACTATACCAGGATGGCCCATGCCCTGGGCGTGGAGCGGGATCGGATGGTGGTGTCTTACCAGACCCACACCACGAATGTGCGGCTGGTAACGGAAGAGGATGCGGGGAAGGGGGTTATCCGGGAGCGGGATTACCGGGATGTGGATGGGCTGATCTGTGATATTCCCGGGATTACCTTGGTAACCTTTTACGCGGACTGCGTCCCCCTATACTTTGTGGATCGGAGAAACCAGGCTATCGGGCTGAGCCATTCCGGATGGCGGGGCACAGTGAACCGGATGGGGGCGCAGACGCTGAAGGCCATGGAGGCGGCCTTCGGCACCCGGCCGGAGGATGTAATCGCCTGCGTAGGCCCCAGCATCTGCAGAGACTGTTATGAGGTAGGGGAAGAGGTGGCGGAGGCCTTCCAAAACGCGTTTTCCCTGGCTGACTGGAAAGAGATTTGTCAGGAGAATGGAAAGCCAGGAAAGTATCAGCTGGATCTGTGGAAGGCCAATGAGATTGTCCTAAAGGAAGCTGGCGTGCCCGAAAGCCAGATCACCATTACCAACCTCTGTACCCTCTGCAACCACCAATACCTGTTTTCTCACCGGAAAAGCGGGGAAAAGCGGGGAAACCTGGCAGCGTTCCTGGGGCTTTGGGCAGATTAGGTGAAACGGGTTTTCTCAAGATAAGGCGGCTATAGGGGCGGTATAGAGAGAACCCTTACCGGATCACCTGATAGTAATTATATCCATCCCCATGGTAATTTTGTATCAGCTTTTGTATCTTTTCCGTGGGAGAGAGCGCCGCTCCGATGGGCACATCATGATTAAAGGAATTAATAATCGCCGCCAGATATTTGCTCATATCCGCCTCGATGTACCAGGCTCTGGTCAGCAGCTGGGCAGGACGGTAGTTCAGATTAGTGGTAATCACGTAATCGATATACCCTTTCTCATAGAAATGGTCAAACTGCTCCAGGCCGCTGGTAAACAGGCCGAAGGTACAGCAGACGATCACCTTGGCGGCCTTCCGTTCCTTAAGCTCCTTGGCCGTATCCAGCATGCTTTCTCCAGAGGAAATCATATCGTCAATAATTAAAACCGTCTTTCCCTCCACCGAGGTTCCTAAAAATTCATGGGCTACAATGGGGTTCCGGCCGTTGACAATTCGGGAATAGTCCCGGCGCTTATAAAACATGCCCATGTCCACCCCAAGATTATTAGCCAGGTACACGGCGCGGTTCATGGCGCCTTCATCAGGGCTGATGATCATCAGGTGGTCTTTATCAATCCGAAGCTCCTTATCATGGCGGAACAGGGCCTTGACAAACTGGTATGTAGGCATAAAATTGTCAAAGCCATTTAAGGGAATGGCGTTCTGCACTCTGGGGTCATGGGCGTCGAAGGTAATGATATTGCTGACGCCCATGGAGACCAGCTCCTGGAGCGCCATGGCGCAGTCCAGGGACTCCCGCTTAGAGCGCTTGTGCTGTCGGCTCTCATAGAGAAAGGGCATGATCACATTTACCCGGTGGGCCGTGGCGGCACAGGCGCCGATCAGCCGCTTCAAATCCTGGTAATGATCGTCTGGGGACATGTGGTTTACATTGCCGCTTACTTTATAGGTAAGGCTGTAATTGGTCACATCCACCATAGCAAAGATATCTGCTCCGCGGACTGACTCATGGATCACCGCCTTGGCCTCTCCGCTGCCGAAGCGGGGACAGTGACAGTTTAGAAGGTACGAATCGACATCGTAGCCCCGGTAATGCAGGTCTGCTTTCCGGCGGATTAATTCTTGGGTGTCATTTCTGCGGAAATCAACAATGTGGTCGTTTACCTTTTGGGCAAAGGGCTCAATGCTTTCCAATGCTGCGACCTTTAAGGGCGCTACGGGCAGGGAATCATTAAATACATAATTATTTGCCATATTGGCGGCTCCTCCGTTCTTGTGGCTAAAGATTGTCCTTACTTCCTTTTTATATCATTTTCTGACGATTGCCGTCAATAGGTTTCTCAGATTTTATTTTCCTTCCTTAAATCAAAGCTGTATTTTCCCCGTGATTAATATAAAATTTTTCTTGGCAGCAAATGCCGGTCGTGTATTCTTTTGTCCGGATTTACAACCATTCCTATCGGATTTTTGAATTAACATCCCCCTTTCCCTCTGGTAAAATAAAGACACTTAAGGGAAGCTTCCACGATACATTTGATTCATCCGGGGAATCATATCGAGTAAAGGGACAAAATACAGAAAGGAATGGAGCATTATGAAGAAACGAATCGCAATTATCCTAGCATTAGCTGTATCTGCATCCGCCCTTACAGCGGGCTGCGGGAATTCGAAGAAACCAGCTGAGCCGGTGAGCACAAGCGGCGGAGCCGGAGAGGCCTCCGGGAAGAGTTCTGAGGCAGCACCTTCAGAAGGGAACCGTACCGGGGAAGAATCCCAGGAAAAGGCCGGGGATCCCATGGCGGCGGTCACCGATGACGGCACAGAGAAGACCATCACCTATTGGCATACCTTCACCGAGGGCGCCCGGAAGGACTATATTGACCAGATGGTAGCGGACTACATGGAAGCCCACCCCAATGTTACCGTAAATGTGGAGGTATACCCCTGGAATGTATTTACGCAGAAATGGACAGCGGGCCTTGCGGCCGGGGCTCTTCCCGATGTAAGCAGCGTGAATCCGGATAATCTTTTTGCTATCCAGCAGGCTGGGGCAGTCCTTCCCATGAACCCGCTGATCGACGCTGTAGGAGAAGACTATTTTTTGAAAAAGCCCTTGGACAATTTTACCTATGATGAGGTTATCCTGGGAATTCCCTATTACCTTCACTCCTATGTGATGTGGTATCGGAAGGATGTGCTGAAAGAGAAGGACCTGGAGGTCCCGAAAAACTGGGATGAGCTGTTGGCTGCGGTGAAGGCTATCGCCGATCCCCCGAACCAGTATGGTTTCACCATTGCCATGTCCAAGAATGACCAGATGTGCGCTCAGCTTCTCAGCTGCTTTGCCAAAGCAGAGGGGGCGGCGCTGATCACCGAGGATAATCAGGGCAATCTGACGGATCCCAAAGTGGTGAAAGCTCTCCAACTGATGGCAGACTTATATAAGGCCGGATCCCCGGAGGGTTCCATTAATTACGGCCTGTCTGAGCAGAATGACGTGTTCTTCCAGGGAAAATCCACCTTTGCCTTCGGCTCTGGCTTCCACATCAACGGGGTAAAGCAGAATTCGCCAGAGCTGTTAGATAAGATTGCAGCGGTTCCCTTTATGGGGCCGGAGGGAGAAACCCTTGGGGATACGGCCTTTGTCATCGGCCTTATGGGCTGGAATCAGACAGAATATCCGGAAACTGTGTATGATTTTATCCGTTTCCATTTCGAGAATGAGCGCTATATCGAGTTCCTTCATCTGATACCCGGAGGACAGCTTCCGGCCACCACAGAGGTAGCCAATTCAGAAGAATTTTTTGACAACGACACCATCCGTCAGTTTCAGGATGAGATTCAGTACATTCAGCAAGGCATTGAAAAGGGAACCTTCATTGGCATGGACTTTGGTCTTACCCCTGCGGCGGCAGCGCTGACCAGCCAGGGCATTATCGAGGAATGCCTTCAGGATATGGTGCTGAACAATACTCCTGCAGAGGAGGCGGCGAAGAAGGCCAATGAGAAATTAAACGCAGCGATTCAGATTCTGATGGAATAGCAGGAAGGGCAGGAGAGACAGTATGATCAAAAAATTTGTCAACCGCCATATGTGTGGGGTATTCATTGCGCCAGCATGTTTGGTTACCGTACTGCTTCTGGCGTATCCCATCTGCATCAGCATTTTTTATAGCTTTACTAATAAAAGCCTTTTGGGAAAACCGCTGAAATTTGTAGGCCTCAGTAATTATCAGGCGGTACTGTCGAATCCGGAGTTTTATCAGGCTTTGTGGAATACCATTGTCTACACCGTGATTTCCCTATCCCTGCAACTGCTTTTGGGGTTCCTGCTTGCCCTCGCCCTGAACCGGATTACCCGGTTTCAGGGCCTGTTCCGCACACTGATTTTGATTCCCTGGGCATTTCCTATGATCATTGTCACCTTTACCTGGTCCTACCTGTTAAATGACCTGTACGGGATTGTCAATGGGAAGCTGCTGCAGTGGGGGCTTATCGCCCGGCCTATCCAATTTTTGGCAGATCCCAGGTTTGCCATGATCACGGTCAGCCTGGTGAATGTGTGGTTTGGGGTGCCGCTATTTGCCGTAAATATCTTGGCCAGCCTTCAGACTATCCCAAAGGATCTCTATGAGGCGGCACAGATAGACGGGGCCAGCGCTCTTATGCGCTTCCGCTTTATCACCCTTCCCTTTGTGCGGGTGATCGCGGGGCTTCTGATTATCCTGCGGACCATATGGATTTTTAACAGCTTTGACCTAATCTTTTTAATGACCGGCGGAGGACCGGGGACGTCCACTGTGACCGTTCCCATATTCGCCTACCGTATGGGGTGGACCCTCTATTCCCTGGGACGGTCCTCAGCAGTGACAATTCTCCTCCTCCTATTTTTGGCGGGGGCCTGTTTCCTCTATTTTCGGATTTTAGATCGTTGGGAAAAGGAGGTGAGCCAGTGAAGAAAGGCTTGATTGCATCTTACCTGATTTTGATCATTGCGTCCATATTTGCAGCTGGACCACTGCTGATCGTTATCTGTGCTTCTTTTAAAGGGCAGTATGAGATTGTATCCAATACAGCATCCCTGCTGCCGAAGGTGTTTTCCCTTTACTGGTATCGGGATCTGCTGGAGAAGACGGATTTCCTGATTTATGTGAGAAACAGCCTGTGCTATTCTCTGCTGTCCACCATCCTTGGGATGGTGATCTCCTCCCTGGCCGCCTACGCCATCACCCGGCTGGGGGGAAAGAAGCAGAAGCAATTAACCAGGGTGATTGTAATGACCTATATGTTTCCGCCTATTCTGCTGGCCATCCCCTACTTTATCCTGGTATCCAATCTGGGACTGGCAAATTCCCTCCCCGGGCTCTTGCTGGCCTACATGTCCTTTACGGTTCCTTTTTGCACCTATCTTCTGGTCAGCTATTTCCGGACAGTTCCTGTGGAGATCGAGGACGCAGCCAGGATCGACGGGCTGACCAGGCCGGGGGTATTCCTCCATATCGCCCTGCCTCTGGTGGCGCCGGGGCTGGTGGCCACTGGGATTTTCGCCTTTATCAATGCCTGGAATGAGTTTCTCTACTCTCTGCTGATTATCAGCAGTGGAAGCCGGCAGACCGTGTCGGTGGGGCTTTATTCTATTAAGGGCGGGATGGAGACGCTGCAGTGGGGGGATATGATGGCGGCCTCGGTGCTTGTGGTGATTCCCTCTATCCTGTTTTTCTCCTTGATTCAGAAGCGGATAGCCGGAGGGCTGACCGCGGGGGCGGATCGGTAGGTATGGATGGTGAGCTGCGGACAGCGGCAAGAGAAGGAATGGACAGAAAGGAAGATTTGGAAATGAAGGAGAGGATTGGCTATGGAATCGTGGGCTGCGGATATTCCGGGGGAATCCACGGGGAAAATATAACTAAGCTGCCTGGGGCCAGGCTGGCAGCTGTCTGGGATGTGGATCCGGAACGGACAGCGTGTTTTGCCAGAGACTACGGGGCAGAACCGGCAAGCAGCCTGGAACAGCTGTGCGAGCATCCAGAGGTAGATGCTTTGCTGATCACCACGCCCAATCACCGTCACGTACAGCCAGCAGTGATGGGGGCAGAGAAAGGAAAGCATATTTTCTGTGAAAAGCCAGTGGCCTTAAGCTTTTCGGATACAAAGAAGATGCTTCAGGCGGCCAGGGATAACCAAGTGCACTTTTTCGCTGCCCACACCACCAATTTTATCCCGGGGGTACAGGCAGCCAAGCGCCTGTTGCTGGAGGGCGCCATCGGTCGTCTTCTGGTGATTGAGGCGGTACATACAGACTGGGCTGGTCCACAGAGGGAAGTGGGCTGGAAGCAGAAAAAGGCGTTGTCCGGCGGGCATCTCTACCACCATATGCACGAGGCAGAACTAATCTGCCAGCTGGCTGGCCTGCCCCAAAGGGTGTACGCCCTGGGAAGGAATCTGGCCCACTTTGGGCCGGGTTTTGGGGATGAGGAGGACGTGATGATGCTTTTGATGGATTTTCCTACAGCGCCTCCAGTCCAGCAGATGGGGATCCCCGGGATACTGGCAAGCCTTACTATAGGCTCGGCTTTCCATCAGGGAGATCATTTTGTGAAGATCCAGGGGGAAAAAGGAGGAATTCGCCTGGACTTTAAAGAATCGCGTATTTTGGTGGAGCTTGCGGGGGAGAAGGGCAGGATGGTTACGAAACAATTTCCTCTCCATGAAACGGAGGAAGAGGATCAGGAGCGAAGAGAAGGATACCAGAAAAACCGATTTGACGCGGGAAAGGGTTTCGGGAAACCGGGGATGAAGACCTCTGGCTGGATGCAATCTATATTTGCATCGGAACTTGCTGCCTTCCACCAGCTGTTAAGGCGGGGAGAGATCCGGCCGGAATATCGCTCCCTCGTTGATGGGACGGCGGCTCTCCGGTGTATGAAACTGTTGGATAGCGCCATGGAATCCATAGAGAGGCAGGGGCCGGTGCTTCTGAGCTGGGAGGGAGGGGAGGAAGAGAATGGAAAATAAAAGCAAGCCCTTGGGGATCATTGGATTGGATTCCTCCCACGCAGTGGAGTTTTCACGGATTTTAAACGGGGTGGAGGAGCCTTTCCATATCTCAGGACATCCAGTGGTTGCCGCCTGTACTGGGGAGCGGTCAGAGGATTTTGACATGAGCTGCCAACGGATGGAGCCCTTTACGAAAGCAGTGACTGAGAACTGGGGGGTAAAGCTTTGTCCAGATATTCCCAGTGTGATGGAGCAGGTGGAAGGAGTTTTTCTTGAGCAGGTGGATGCCAGGAAGCGGGTAGAGCAGTTTGAAGCAATCGCTTCTTTTGGCAAGCCAGTATTTGTGGATAAGCCATTTGCCTTAAGCAGTAAGGATTGCCGGAGGATGATTTCTCTGGCAGAGGAAAAGGGAATTCCCCTTCTTTCCGCCTCTGCTCTTCGGTTTGCAGACAGTCTGACGGAAGCGTTGAGCGCATGCAAAGATCAGCCGATTTATGGCGGGGATTTTTTCGGGCCAATGCCGTTTACCCCTACCCAGCCTGGGTATTTCTGGTACGGCGTCCATATGGCGGACATGCTGTACCGGGTCATGGGAAGAGGCTGCCGCAGCGTGAGGGCGGTGCACACGGAGCAGGCGGATGTGATTACTGCAGTCTGGAAAGACGGACGTCTGGGAACCATAAGGGGAATACGCCGGGGCTGCCAGGGCTTTGGCGGCGCTATTTTTTGCGGAGATAGCTATATTCCGGTGGATGTATCCAGGGATAAGCGGGGATACTATGAAAGCCTTTTGGAGGAGGTGATCCGGATGTTTGATTGTGGCGTAAGCCCTGTAAGCCTTCTGGAGCTGGAGGAGTTGATCCGCTTCCTGGAGGCGGCGAATGAGAGCATGGAGACAGGAAGAGAAACGCTGCTTTAATGAGTTTAGAAAAGCCTGAAGAGAGAATGGGAGGAAAGAGATATGGTGCGGATCGGCGTGCTGGGCTGTGGGTATTTTGGAGCAGAATTTGCCCGGGCGGTAAAGGAGATGGAGGAGGCAGAGCTGGTGTCGGTGTACAGCCCGGGAACAGGGGCCGGACTTGTCAGCAGGGAATTAGGCTGCGAGCGGGCGGGAAGTATACAGGAAATGATGGAGGATGGAAGGATTCAAGCTGTGATTGTGGCTACGCCGAATTACCTTCACCATGAGCATGTACTTATGGGGGCGGAGGCGGGAAAGCACATTTTCTGCGAAAAGCCTTTTGCCCTGGATCTGGAGGATGCCAGGGAGATGGTAAAGGCCTGCAAGACGGCCGGTATCACGTTGATGGTGGGGCACATTATGCACTTCTACCCAGGAATATGGAAGCTGAAGGCCATGATTGATGGAGGAGAGTTTGGCAAGCTTTTGTCTATGCATATCCAGCGGACCGGGTGGGAGAAACGTAAGGACAAGGTAAGCTGGAAAAAGATGCAGGATCAGTCTGGAGGACATCTGTTCCACCACATTCATGAGCTGGATCTCCTCCAGTGGATGATAGGGGTTCCGGAAGAGATCTATGGCACAGGAGGAAATCTGGGACATCAGGGATCCGGCTTTGGAGACGAGGACGATGTGCTCCTGTTAACTGCCCGTCTTCCCGGGGACGCGGTGGCCTCCATGGAGTATGGATCCGGGTTCCGGACAGGGAACCATATGATTCGGGTGAATGGCAGCCTGGCTGGCGCGGTGATCGACTTTCAGGCAGCCCAGATCCGGATCTTTCGGGATGAGGGTGAGGAAAGGCTCTCTCTGTTTGAGGACGAGGAGAGCGAGACGGCCATCCGGCAGCTGTTTCAGCGGACAGATGGCGGGATTTCCTACGGAAGCCCAGGGGAGAGACCGCCGCAGTATATCCTGTCTGCCCTGAGAAAGGAGCTGGAGCTGTTTGTCCAGGTGATCCAGGGAGAAGCTATCCCCCATGGCTATGAAGACTTATTTGACGGGACCTCAGCAGTCCGCTCTGTGGAAATCGCCCAGATGGGACTTCGCTCCAGGCAGGAGGGACGGCCAGTTGTCCGAAGCTGTTAAATTATAGGGGCGAAGATGGGAAATGATGTTAAAGGGATAACGCAATCGATTGAGAGATGGAAAAGAAGAAAAAAGGATCAAAAAGGAAAACAACACTTCAGCAGGCGTTAAGAACGCTGGTGGCGGTGGACAGCATTATCTTCTTCCTGATTGCAGGGAGCGGTATGGCGCTATCCTACGGCATGTACAAGCGGAGCATGGAAAAGGAGGCGGGAAACCGGTATCAGGCCTCCTTTTCCAGCATTGAAAATACATTGCATTTTATCGAAAATATTGCCTTCCAGATTACCAATGACAAGACGGTTCGCAGGGCCCTCTCTGCCATGAATCAGCAGAGTGATGACCGGTATCCCCTTCTGGATGAGCTGTACTACCGCATCATCACCAGCTCCCTTGTGGCTAATGACGCGGTGACCATCCTTGTCACTGACCAGGCAGAGCGCCAGTATGGGACAGGAAGCCTGACGGAAAATTTTTCTGAGGAGGAGATAAAGGCTTCCATGGAGCTCTTTGCAAAGCGGGGCAGCCGGTGGGATCCGATCTGGTTTGCCAGGGAAGAGGCGGGGGAGCTGATATACGGGCGGGAAATATATCAGGGGCCCTTTGTAGGACAGATCCCCCTTGGCCGGATCTATATCCGGGTAAATTTAGATAAGCTGAAGGCAGAAGGACGGCCTTATGGCCCACCCGATGAAAACCTGGTGATCCTTTACGAGGGACGGCCAGTGTATTCCAAAGCGCGGGAGGTATTCACCTCTCCGGAAATCTTGGAAGATATCCGGCAAAACCCACGCTATTTTGTAGCGGAGGCGGCTTCCGATTTTGCCGGGGTGGCGTACCTGGGCTATCAGCCCTATGCTGTGCTTTTAACCTCTACCAATACGCTGCTGATTTTTTTCACAGCGGCAGTGCTGATGATTGTGGTCGTCTCCTTTTTGGCAACCGCCAAGGTGGTGCGCCAGGTCACGGCGCCTATCGGGTATCTGGAGCGGCAGATGAAGATGGTGGAAAAGGGGGATTTTTCAGCTCAGATTTCTTTAGAGCGGCTGGGGACGGGGATCTGGGAGCTGGAAAAGCTGGCGATGAATTTTAACTTGATGATAGAGGAGATCAACCGCCTGGTTCAGGACAATTACCTCCGTGCCCTCAAGGAAAAAGAGTATCAGCTAAAGGCTCTCCAGTCTCAGATCCATCCCCATTTTCTCTATAATGCCTTAGACACCATCAACTGGCTGGCCATGGACTGTGAAAAGCCGGAAATTTCCAGTATGGTTCAGGCTTTGGCCGCCATTTTCCGGGAGTCCACTAACCAGAAAAATTACTGGATTCCTCTGCGGGAGGAATTGGCGCTGGTATCCTCTTACATTACCATTCAGAAAATCCGCCTGGAGGATCGCCTGGAGGTATGCTTTTCCATTCCACCGGAGTGTATGGAGCTTTCCCTGCCAAAACTATCCCTTCAGCCCATTTTGGAAAATTCCATAAAATATGGGGCGGAGCATGCCATGACACCCTGCGTAATCCATGTGGATGCCAGAGAGAAGGGAGGGCGGCTGGTGATCCGAATCTGGGACAATGGCCCGGGCATCCCGCCAGCCACCCTCTGCCAGCTGAGAAATCAGGAGCCCAGGGAGAGTACAGGAGTAGGGCTGATGAATATTGGGGAGCGAATCCAGATGCTGGGAGGAGAAGGAAGCAAGATGCAGATCTACAGCGGGAAAAAAGGTACGCTGATCTGCCTGGTTATCGCTCAGCCGGGAGGTGAGCTGTGATGAGCTATCGCGCGCTGTTAGCCGATGATGAGCCGGTAATTGTAAAAGGGCTGATGAAAATGGAAATTTGGAAGTCTATGGAGATTCTGCCAGTTCCAGCCATGACGGGCATCCAGGCCCTGGCTCTTCTGAAAGAACAGGAATTTGACTTGGTTATCACGGACATCCGGATGCCAGAGATGGATGGACTGGAGCTGATCGCCAGAATACGGGAAACGAATCCGGACATCCCCATTATCGTGTTGTCTGGTTATGACTGCTTTGACTATGCCAGAGAGGCAATCCGATATCACGTGACCGATTATCTCTTAAAGCCTATTTCTCAGACTGAACTTGGGGAGATTATTACCAGGCTGATCTGTGAGATACAGGGGAAGCGGGAGAAACGGATCCGGGAAGAGATGAGGAAAAGCCAGGGAATGGCAGAGGGCTTTGGCTCCGCGTCTTCTGGATGGGGAGGAGATGAGGGAAGACGGCTGGAACGGCAGCTGGAGCAGTATCTTATGACCGGGGAAATGGAAGTGGAGATTGCTTCCCACCTGGGACAAAATTTCTTCCTGGGCGAATGTATCCCCAAGGCAGGGAGCCGGCAGGAGGAGCGGTATTATGGAAGCCTTCTCCTGGAACGATTGCGGATTATTCTGGGAAAGGGGGAGGGGACGGCGGTCCTGTTCACGGATCACGCTGTTTTTGCCCTTCCCTCAGAACAGGATGCGTTTTCAGCCTTTCTGGAAGCCCTAAGAGCATGGGAAAAAACGTTGGAATGGACATTCTTTGTCTCCTGGCTTCCTATAGATGGGCATAATTCCCTGCGCCGTCCCTACGAGAAGCTGTCAGAGCTGTCAGACTATGGCTTTTACTGTCATGACTTCCAGGTTTTATCCCCTGACTCCATCGAGGAAAAGCCAGGATCCCCGGACTTTTCCCGTCTGGAGGAGGCAGTCTGGCAGGAGCATCCAGTGGAAGCCTATGCCAGGCTCCAGGAAGCATTGGAACGATTAAAGGATTTGAATAAACGGCCGGCAGAAGCCAGGGAGTACTGCCTGAAGCTTTATCTGCGCCTGGCACGATATCCTTCCGGGCCAGTGGAAGATAAGGACTTGATGGAGCTTTTGATGATGAAACCAGACTCGGACTTTGAACGTTTGAGGGCAATGCTCTTCGGGATGTTAAGCCGTTGGGAAACCGGATGCCTGGAAAAGCGGATCGCAAGCTGCAGCGCCACGGTGCGCACAGCAATCCGCTATGTCCATCAACATCTGGGGGATGAACGTCTCTCCCTGGCAATGGTGGCTGGAAAGGAGCTGTTTCTTCATCCAGATTATCTGGGGAAGCTGTTTAAGAAGGAGACAGGCATGTCCTTTACCCGCTATGTGACTGAGTTGCGCATGGAGCGGGCCAAGGAACGAATCGAAGAGGATCCGGAGATTAAGGTATATGAGCTGTCAGAGGAAGTGGGCTTTGGAAACAGTCCCCATTACTTTGGGCAGATGTTCCGCCAGGTGTGGGGCTGTACGCCTACAGAATACAAGAAGGCCCAGAAAGAAAAGCGAAAGAAACCTATGGAACGGTAAAGGTTTAGGAGCCTGTGATGCAAATCACAGGCTCCTTTGACCGATAAGAAATCGTGTCCTAGTTTGGATGAGCGACCGCGTCCTTGGAAGTGGACTTTGCCCGATAGCCCAGACGAGTATCTAAGAAGCTGACAGCCATGTCACCCCAATTCTCGCAGGCTACCGTGTAGCCGTCTACATAATTCTGAACGCCGGTAGCCATACCAAAGCCATGCCCCGCATCCGGAGCAAGCCAATAGGAAACTTCCGTATTCAGGCTCAGGAGAAATTGAAGGGCGGAAGCGGCTTCTGCTGCAAAGAATTCATCTTTCTGTCCAATGACGGTGAAAATGGGCGGGATATACTTCCCATTGAAATTCATATCCGGCCCTTCCGGCACGGAAACACCATAGATTGGCATGGCCACATCCAGGTTGGAATTAACCTTATCTACCGCGTCGCATACATAGTCCGGATAATAGGTATCGGGTGTGGTCACGCCGTAGGCGTCGGAGATCTGCCTCATAATTGTCATACCGCCTGCAGAGAATCCGACTGCGGCTACGGTCTCGCTCTTTCCAATGCCCAGCTGCTTTCCGTAGTAGCGAATATAGCGGATGGCGCGCTGAAGATCTAAGGATGCATCTAAAGCGGCATAGGGCTGTACACGGTACTGTAAAACAAAGGCGTTATACCCCTGGCTCCGGAAGTATTCTGCAACAGGATAACCCTCCACCTGATTGCAGCGATGGGTAAAGGCGCCGCCAGAGAGCACGATGATATTCCCTTTTGCTGTACTCTGATCCGCTACAAGATAAGGCGCCAGAGAAGGACGGAAGGTTTTATTATCATAGGAGACATCCCAGCCTTCATCGGACAGGGCAACGGCTTCATTGGGCATATGCTCGCCCCAGATATAGAGCAGTGTGCTCTGGGGATCTGCGACAATCTGGGTCAGCGCAGTGCGCTTTGCTGTCAGCTCAGCTACCGCCGCAGCATCGCTGGCATAAAAACCGCCCTGGGTGCGCAATTTCCGGGAAAGGGTGTGGAAATCAACGTAAAACTGAGAAAAATCTCCTGCATAGGCCCCCGGATAATAGGCTACATAGTCCCGATCATATTGCAGCTCTTCCAATGCTGCGGCGGTAACCTCTCCGTCAATAGACGGTGTCCTTGCCGCTGTTTCATCAGCAAATGCACAAAAAGAAGATAAAAAAACCATGGTCATCACCATTATCAGCAGTTTTTTCATGTTAATGTTAAATCCCCCTTGCTTTTGTAATTTTTGGTACATACTCTGTTCGGCCGAATGGAGTTTTTGTAAAAAACGATGAAAACAAACGTTTTCATTTAATGTTTTTATATCATATTAGGTAAACATTGTCAATATTTCCTTACGAATTTATAAAGTTTTGTGAAAATTTGCGTTCCTGCCCACCGGGAATATTCTGCGAGGCATTCCCGGACTCACCTATTGACTGGGGATTCCCCAGGACATATAATGGTAGCTGATGCTTTTAGAGAGGGAATGGAACACCAAGATGAAACGTTATGAGATGGACATGTGCACAGGTTCTCTGTGGAAGAAGATTCTGATATTCAGCGTACCCCTGATGTTTTCAAATATCCTGCAGATTGTTTTTAATATTTCGGATGTGGCGGTGGTGGGGAAATTTGCTGGCCCTATCGCCCTGGGGGCTGTGGGCTCCACCAGCATTCTGGTTACGTTGTCCACTGGTCTTTTATTAGGCCTTTCCAGTGGCGTCAATGCCCTGACCGCTCTTTATATTGGCGCAAAGAACCGGGACGGGGTGAAAAAGACGGTGCACACCTCAGCTCTTTTGATGGCTGCTGCCGGATTGGCCATTATGGCCATGGGGATTATCCTTACCAGAACGATCCTGACGGCTATGCATACCAAGGAGGAGTTGATCGAAGGCGCGGTCTGCTATCTGCGAATCTATTTGCTGGGAACACCGGCTCTGGCAATGTTTAATTTTGGCAATGCGGTCTTGAGCGCCGCCGGGGATACCCGGAGACCCTTAAATTATCTCACCCTTGCAGGAGTGGTAAATGTGGCGCTAAACCTGTTTTTTGTCATTGTTCTCCACATGGGGGTCATGGGAGTTGCCCTTGCCAGCATTATCTCCCAGTATATCTCCGCTGTGCTGGTGCTCCGTCTTCTCCTGAGCAGTGAGGAGATTTTTGCTTTGCGGATGAAGGGATTGAAGGCGGATCGGGATGTCCTCCGCCGGATCCTGCGGATCGGGGTGCCCTCGGCGATTCAGTATGCCCTTTTTGCGGTGGCGAATCTTTTTGTCCAGACCAGCGTGAATTACTTTGACCATGTGATGGTGGAGGGAAATTCCGCTGCCGCTAATTCCGATCCTCTGGTATACGACATGATGGCCGCCTTCTATACGGCCTGCACCAGCTTTATCGCCCAAAATATGGGCGCCCGGGAGCGGGAGAGGATGCGCCAGAGCTTTTACATCTGCACAGTATATTCCTTTGGGCTGGGCCTGATTTTGGGAGTGGGGATCTATGTGTTCCGCTATCCTTTTCTGGCGCTGTTTACTAATGAGCAGCCGGTGGTGGATGCCGGCATCCGGCGGATCTCGGTTATGGCTTTGTCTTACTGCGTCAGCGCCTTTATGGACTGTACCATTGCCGCGTCTCGGGGACTGGGGAAAACCATTGTTCCCATGCTCATCGTCACCGCCGGCTCTACGGTATTCCGGCTGATATGGATATGGACGATATTTGCTCATTACCGGACCATTGAATCCCTGTACCTTTTGTATGTCTTTTCCTGGACAATTACAGGGGCTGCGGAGCTGGCATACTTTTGGAAAATATTCCGGGACGTGAGGTTTGCCCCAAACCAGTAGAGTTTTCCTTCAATATATGGTATAGTTATCATAACAAGGACAGGTGAAGCCATGGAAGAAAAGACGAATGTGATGCGGATTTTAGAGCGGAAGAAAATCCTCTACCAGCCCCATTTTTACGGCGATACTGGAGCGGTCAGCGGGATAGAGGTAGCGCAGATTTTAAGGGAGGATCCGGCGAAGGTATTTAAGACGCTGGTGACTGAAGGGAAAAGCGGACAGCATTATGTGTTTGTGATCCCGGTGGAGAAGGAGCTGGATCTAAAGAAGGCGGCCAAGGCGGTGGGGGAAAAGTCTGTGGCCATGCTGAAGGCGAAGGAGCTTCTGCCTCTCACCGGATATGTTCACGGAGGTTGTTCCCCTGTTGGGATGAAGAAACCTTTTACCACGACTATTGATAAGCAGGTGGAAGGTCTGGAGGCGTTCTTTTTCAGCGGCGGGAAGATCGGCGTACAGGTGGAATTAGCCCCGGAGGATCTGCGAAAGGTGATTGCCTTCCAGGTTGCGGATGTGACGGCGCAGCCAGGCTGAAAGAACCATATGACCGTTTATCAATTAACACAAAAAATTACCATACTGCGTCTATTTTTCTTTGCCCTTCTCTGCGTCCCATTTCTTTGGGCCTGCGGTTATTCCAGAGAGGAAAAGGCCCGTATGGAGGAGATCCAGCGCCTAGGCCGGGAAAACGCGGTAAATTATGTGATGGAAAAATATGGGTTTATCCCGGAGGTTGACAATATTGAGCTGTGCATGGTTCTGGAGGATGGGGAACCTCTGCCCTGGGCCAACGGGAATGTACTGGCCTTTCTGCGCCGTGGGGAGGAGGCTTTTACCGTGGGGATCAGCGGTGAGGAGGCCACCCTTGCGGGGGCGGATGATCTTCAATATGGCCTTATCTGCCAGGAGGCCAGAGAATACTTTCAGACATTGCTGGGGTATGACTTCCACGATTTTTATCTGGGATACTGGGAGGAATCCCCGCTGGGGTTTGCTTCCACAGCCCGTGAAGCCGGTCTGATCCATCGGTTCTACCAGCCTGGCAGTATTGAAGACTTTCTTCAGCAGTACCCTGCCAGGATACGGATCGACGACTGTAACGGGCAGGATTTGGAGGAATACCTAAAAGAACATCCGGAGGCCTGGGTTTTTTTACAAAACTATGGGGAAAACTGGGGGATGAAGGCTCTTTTGATTTCCTATCGGAGCAGGGAGGATTACCAGAGGAGCAGCACCCATTCGTATAATGAAGGGGGCCCCATTGCCTTTGACATTGGCAATGATGGGCTGTACATCCGATCTTATGCCGTCTTTTCGGAGGAGGAGCAGGTGGTCAGCCGCTTTGTGCTGCGGGAATACGAGAAAATAATTATCAGCAGCAGGGAACAAGGCGAGGGAAAAGAGCCGGTTATCTCGACGGGACAGGGGGAATGGATGGATCTGGGAGAAACCAAAGGCAGCCCTTGTTCCAAGGTCTACTCTGTGATCAGAGATGCGCCGGGAGAAATCACCGTCCACCTCCCAGAAGACGCTTTCCTGGGGAAAGGGACAAAGGTGTTTATCCAGCATAATGATCAAGATCAGTGGCGGCAATATGAAGTAAAGTTGAACAGGACAATGGATAAACAATATCGATGGTTCACCTACTATGGTTATGGAAAGGGAAATGGGAATTTTGATTTTGCCATTTTTCCTTAACATTTAGGGGATTCTGATGGATTAAGAATCGTTGGATATCAGACGAAAGGCAGGCAATTCATGGGCAAGAAACACACAAACCGCGCAGCCAGGAAAACTCCGTCCGGCCATCGGATCGCCGAGGTGGCTCCGGGCTCCATCGCCTGGCAGCTGGAACTGGAGCCAGGGGATCGGGTAATGGCCATCGACGGACATGAGATCGAAGACATTTTCGATTACGAATATTATACCGACAGCCCCGCGCTGACCATGACCGTGGAGAAGGTCAATGGGGAGGAATGGGAATTAGACATTGAGCATGATGATGAAGATCTGGGCATTACCTTTGAGAATGGACTGATGAGCGAGTACCGCTCCTGCGCCAACCAGTGTATATTCTGCTTTATCGACCAGATGCCTCCGGGGATGCGGGAAACCCTGTATTTTAAGGATGATGATTCCCGGCTTTCCTT
The DNA here is from genome assembly GCA_949740725.1 of uncultured Lachnospiraceae bacterium. Classification (GTDB taxonomy): domain Bacteria; phylum Bacillota; class Clostridia; order Lachnospirales; family Lachnospiraceae; genus Caccovicinus. The sequence goes on from CATJIO010000076.1 coordinate 25,890, forward strand.
CCTTCAGGGAAATTACATCACCCTCACCAATATGAAAGAGAAGGACATTGACCGGATTATCCGCTTTCATCTGTCCCCCATCAATATTTCAGTGCACACCACCAATCCTCAGCTGCGCTGCAAGATGCTCCACAACCGGTTTGCCGGGGAAGCCTTGCAGATGATCGACCGGCTGTACCAGGCGGAGACGCCCATGAATGGGCAAATTGTGCTGTGCAAGGGGCTCAATGACGGACAGGAACTGGATCGAACTATTGGCGATTTGGTGCGGTATCTCCCCTGGATGGAGAGCGTATCCGTGGTGCCGGTGGGGCTCACCAGATTCCGGGAGGGGCTCTACCCCTTAGAAGCCTTTACCAGGGAGGACGCGGAGCAGGTGATTGACTTAATCGAGGACTGGCAGAGGCGGATCTATGAAAAGCATGGGACCCATTTCATTCACCCAAGCGATGAATTTTACCTCTTGGCAGAAAGGCCCATGCCCGAGGAGGAGCGGTACGACGGGTATCTTCAGCTGGAGAACGGGGTGGGGATGCTGCGGCTTTTAGAGAATGAAGTGCGCCGCGCCTTGGAAGAAAGAGCGGATGACGGGGTGGAGGAGGAGATCTCCCTGGCCACGGGGCTGCTGGCCTACGAGAGCTTAAAGAGGTTTGTGGGCTGGGTGACGGATCGGTTTGCAGGAAGGAAAATCCATCTGTATCCCATTGTAAATGAGTTCTTTGGCCAGCAGATCACCGTGGCCGGGCTTCTCACCGGACAGGATCTGATCCGCCAGCTGAAGGGGAAGGCCTTAGGCAACCGCCTTCTTCTCCCGGCTTGTCTTCTGCGCAGCGGGGAAGAGGTGCTTTTGGACGATATTACCTTGACCGATTTGGAAAATGCTTTACAAGTCCCGGTGAATATTGTAAAATCAAGCGGATATGACCTGGTGAACGCCCTGCTGTATCCGGTGGAAAAGGAGGCGGCAGAGCATTCCCAGTATGAGCTAAGGGAACTGTATGATGAAATGGACAGAAATATGGAGGAAACATGAGTAAACCGATTGTAGCGATCGTAGGGCGGCCCAATGTAGGGAAGTCCACGTTATTTAATGCCCTGGCAGGGGGGACCATCTCCATTGTGAAGGATACGCCGGGGGTGACCAGGGACAGGATTTATGCGGACTGTACCTGGCTGGACCGGAATTTTACCTTGATTGACACTGGTGGCATTGAGCCGGAGAGCAGGGATGTGATTCTGTCTCAAATGCGGGAGCAGGCGGAGATTGCTGTGGACACAGCGGACGTGATCGTCTTCATCGTGGATGTGCGCCAGGGGATGGTGGACGCGGATACCAAGGTAGCGGACATGCTGCGCAAGTCCAGGAAGCCGGTGGTGCTGGCGGTGAATAAGGTGGACAGCATAAAAAAATACGGAAATGACATTTACGAATTTTATAACTTGGGCATGGGAGACCCGATAAGCGTTTCCGCAGCTTCACGCTTAGGGATTGGCGATTTACTGGATGAAGTGGTGAAGCATTTTCCTGCTGAGGCAGAGGATGAGGTGGAAGATGAGCGGCCAAGGATTGCCCTGGTGGGAAAGCCAAATGTAGGAAAATCTTCCATTATCAATAAGCTTTTAGGTGAAAACCGGGTGATTGTCTCCGATGTGGCCGGGACTACCCGGGATGCGGTGGATACCCAGCTGGTAAAAAATGGAACAGAGTATATCCTCATTGACACGGCAGGCCTTCGAAGGAAAAATAAGGTAAAGGAAGATTTAGAGCGGTATAGCATTATCCGGACCGTGACCGCAGTGGAGCGGGCGGATGTGGTGGTGGTGGTGATCGATGCCAAGGAGGGGGTTACGGAGCAGGATGCGAAAATCGCCGGCATTGCCCATGAGCGGGGAAAAGGGATTATTGTGGCGGTGAATAAATGGGACGCCATCGAAAAAAATGATAAGACCATCTACGAGTACACCAGGAAGCTGAAGGAGACATTTTCCTTTATGCCTTATGCGGAATATCTCTTTATCTCAGCGGAGACTGGTCAGAGGCTTGGGAAGCTTTTTGACTTGATCGATACCATACGGGAGAACCAGACCCTCCGTGTGGCCACAGGTGTTCTGAATGAGATTATGGCGGAGGCGGTGGCCATGCAGCAGCCGCCATCGGATAAGGGAAAGCGGTTAAAGCTTTACTACATCACCCAGGTAGCGGTGAAGCCGCCAACGTTTGTTGTGTTTGTCAACGATAAGGAGCTGATGCATTTTTCCTACGCCCGGTATCTGGAGAATCAGATTCGGGAGGCATTTGGATTTAAAGGCACATCCTTAAAGATCCTGGTAAGGGAGAGAAAGGAAAAGGGGTAATCATCATGGAACGAGTGATATTTCTTTTGGCAGGCTATGTATTCGGCTTGCTGCAGACCGGCTATATCTATGGGAAGATCCATGGCATGGACATCCGCCAGCACGGCAGTGGTAACTCCGGCGCCACCAACGCCCTTCGGGTTATGGGCAAAAAGGCGGGATTGGTGGTATTTCTAGGGGACGCCTTTAAGGCCATGATCCCCTGTATCCTGGTTCGGGTCATTTTAAGCGGCCGTCCTGACTACGCAGGGGTGGCTTACCTATACATGCTTTACCTTGGCTTTGGGGTTATCCTGGGGCACAATTTCCCTTTCTATATGCACTTTAAAGGCGGGAAGGGAATCGCTTGTATGGCTGGGCTGATCGCCAGCCTGGACTGGCGTCTGATCCTTATCTGTGGGGCGGTATTTCTTGGCGTGGTGCTTTCTACCCGCTATGTGTCTCTGGCTTCCATCCTGGTTTCCATTACCTTTCTTCTGGTAAACCTGTATTTTGCCACAAAGGGGGACTATGGCTTGTCCCAGGAGGCGGTGCCGGAATTTGGCATCCTTTTGCTGGTGATCTCCGCCATGGCTATCTGGCGTCACCGGGCAAATATCAAGCGGCTTTTGGCTGGCAATGAAAATAAAGTGTAATACTATGGAGAAAGAAGGATAATAAGCTATGGCAAGTATCGACGTAATCGGTTCTGGCACCTGGGGGACAGCCTTAGCTGTGCTGCTGGAGCGAAATGGACATCAGGTCGTCATCTGGTCGGCCATGGAAGAAGAGGCGAAGTCTCTTGCAGGCAAACGGGTTCACCCCAATCTGCCGGGGACGGCCATCCCACAGCAGATTCGGATTACCACAGATTTGCAGGAGGCCATGGAGGGAAAGAACCTTCTGGTGCTGGCGGTTCCCTCTGTATTTGTACGGGCGACCGCGGCGAGGATGAAGCCCTGGCTTACCCCGGGACAGCTGGTGGTGAATGTGGCCAAGGGAATCGAGGAGAGCACATTGATGACCTTGGCCCAGGTGATTGAGGAGGAGCTTCCCCATAGTGATGTGGCTGTATTATCCGGCCCCAGCCACGCGGAGGAGGTGGCGAAGGGCCTGCCAACCACCTGTGTGACCGGCGCCCGCACCCAGGAGACGGCAGAACGGATCCAGGATATTTTTATGAACCAGGTATTCCGGGTGTACACCAGCCCGGATATTTTGGGAATTGAGCTGGGCGGCGCCCTGAAAAATGTTATCGCGTTGGCAGCGGGCATCGCCGACGGTCTGGGATATGGCGACAATACCAAGGCGGCGCTGATTACCAGGGGGATCGCGGAGATCACCCGGCTGGGGGTGGCCATGGGAGGAAAGTTTGAGACCTTTTGCGGCCTCACGGGTATTGGGGATTTGATTGTGACCTGTGCCAGCGTCCACAGCCGGAACCGGCGAGCCGGCGTCCTCATGGGAGAGGGAAGGACCATGAAGGAGGCCATGGAAGAGGTCCAGATGGTTGTGGAAGGAGTTTATTCCGCGAAGGCCGCCTTGGCTCTGGGAAAAAAATACGGCCAGAGCATGCCCATTGTGGAGCAGGTAAACCAGGTGCTTTTCGAAGGAAAGGCGGCCAGGGAAGCGGTGAATGAGCTGATGATCCGGGATAAACGAGTAGAGGCTTCAGGACTGATGTGGAAGGGATATGGCGAAAGAACTGTAGAAAGCACCGAAAAATAGTTGACAAGTTCTTACGAAAAAATTATAATGATGAAAGCTTTATGTTATCCGTTAACGCGATAAACTATCAAAGTCGCGTCCAGATTTGATGGATTGACAAAGCAAAGACGAGGAGGAATCATTATGAAAAAAGTAATTAGTCTTGGTCTGGTAGCTGCGATGGCAGGCTCTTTAGTGGCCTGCGGAGGCAATTCTGCAGAGACCACCACTGCGGCAGCGGGGGAGACCAAAGCAGCAGAGGCGGGAGAGACTGCCGCTGAGGCGGAAAAGACCGAGGGCGCAGGCGACGGCGCAGCGCTGGAAGGCAGCTTTAAGGTAGGCGTGATCGGGCCGTTAACCGGCGACGCGGCAGCTTATGGCCTGGCTGTACAGCACGGCGCGGAGATCGCGGCGGAAGAGATCAATGCGGCAGGCGGTATCAACGGCGCCTCCATCGAGATTCAGGCTCAGGACGATGAGGCTGACCCGGAGAAGAGTGTGAACGCATACAATACCTTAAAGGACTGGGGTATGCAGATGTTAGTGGGAACCACCACCTCCGGAGCATGCATCGCAGTGGCTGCTGAGACTGTAAATGACAATATGTTCCAGATTACCCCATCCGGCTCTGCTGTAGAGTGCGTGTCTAATCCTAATGCGTTCCGCGTATGCTTCTCTGATCCTGATCAGGGAACTGCATCGGCTCAGTATATCGGCGAGAACAAGATGGCGACCAAGGTTGCAATTATCTATGACAGCTCCAGCGTGTATTCTGACGGTATTCGCGAGACCTTTGTATCCGAGGCGCCCAGCCAGGGGATCGAGATCGTAGCCAGCGAGGCATTTACCGCGGATAATAAGACGGATTTCTCCGTACAGCTGGATAAGGCCAAGGAAGCTGGCGCAGAGCTGGTGTTCCTGCCTATCTACTATCAGGAGGCTTCCATCATCTTAAAGCAGGCGGCGGATAAGGAGTTCCAGCCTATCTTCTTTGGCGTGGACGGAATGGACGGAATCCTTTCCGTAGAGAACTTTGACACATCTTTGGCAGAAGGCGTTATGCTTCTGACCCCATTCGCTGCTGACGCAGAGGATGCCAAGGGCTTTACCACCAAGTATGTGGACGCTTACGGCGAGACGCCAAATCAGTTTGCGGCAGACGCTTATGACGCGGTTTACGCGGTAGCAGAGGCGGCAAAGGTAGCAGGCATTACTCCAGATATGAGCTCTTCTGATATCTGCGACGCCTTAGTTCCGGCGATGACCCAGATTACCATCGACGGCTTAACCGGCACAGGCACCACCTGGAATGAGGCGGGTGAGCCCAACAAGGACCCGAAGGCTGTAAAGATCGTAGGCGGCAAGTACGAGATGCAGTAAGGATTTTTACTGAACCCAACAGAGGGTTGTCCTTTGGACAGCCCTCTGTTTACTATAAGTTTGCTGTCAGGCGCAAGAAGGTTTTGTAAAAAGTTTTGATGAGACGTGAAAAGGCAAAAGAGGTGTATGTATGAGTTTCCTATCTTATTTTATTAATGGTATCAGCCTTGGGAGTATCTATGCGATCATCGCGCTGGGATATACCATGGTATACGGAATTGCAAAGATGCTGAATTTCGCCCATGGTGATATTATCATGGTGGGCGCGTTTGCCACGTTTACCGTGGTCAGCACGAATGGAGGGAATCCCATTGTAGGGATCCTGGCTGCAGTGCTGGTCTGCACGGTGCTGGGCGTTACCATTGAGCGGGTGGCATACCGGCCTCTTCGGGGTGCGTCTCCTCTGGCTGTGCTGATCACCGCCATCGGCGTCAGCTATCTGCTACAGAATGTGGCTCTGCTGATCTTTGGATCCAATTCCAAGCAGTTTACTTCTGTAGTGAATATTCCAGCGTTAAAGCTGGCGGATGGTCAGCTTTCCATCTCCGGCGTTACTATGGTGACCATCGCTTCCTGCATTGTCATCATGATTGTACTCACCACCTTCATCAATAAGACGAAAATGGGACAGGCCATGCTGGCAGTTTCTGAGGATAAGGGGGCGGCTACCTTGATGGGGATCGATGTCAACCGTACCATCGCCGTTACCTTTGCCATTGGCTCTGCCCTGGCGGCCATTGCAGGGGTGCTTCTCTGCTCGGCTTATCCCTCCCTGACCCCTTACACGGGATCTATGCCAGGCATCAAGGCCTTTGTGGCTGCTGTATTCGGCGGCATTGGCTCTATTCCGGGAGCCATGATCGGAGGCATTATCCTGGGCGTGATTGAGAACCTGTCCAAGGCCTACATTTCTTCTCAGCTTTCGGACGCCATTGTATTTTCCGTGCTGATTATCGTCCTGCTGGTGCGACCTACAGGTATACTGGGCAAAACGATTCACGAGAAAGTGTAGGTGGGGAAGATGAAAAGAAAAGCAAAGGGCATAAAAAACCAAACAACCATTCAAAATTTTATCACATATGCCATTGTCATTGCTTTCTGGGTATTTATCCAGATCTGGAGCAAGGCCGGGCAGATGACCAGCCTCTTAAACGGCCTGCTGGTGCCCATCTGTACATATGTGATCCTGGCCGTCTCCTTGAATCTTACGGTAGGAATCCTGGGAGAGCTGAGTCTGGGCCATGCTGGATTCATGTGTGTGGGCGCATTTTCCGGCGCATTCTTTACCAAGGCCATGGCCGGAGCGATTCCCAGCGTAGGCATCCGGTTTGCGATAGCCCTTCTGGTGGGCGCTGCTGTGGCGGCCTTGTTCGGATTCCTTATCGGGATTCCTGTGCTTCGCTTAACAGGCGATTACCTGGCCATCGTGACCCTTGCCTTCGGAGAAATTATTAAAAATCTGATCAATGTGCTTTACGTGGGAAAGGACAGCCGTGGCCTCCATCTTTCCATGAAGGATGTGGCTTCCCTGAATCTGGAGCCTGAGGGCGAAGTGATCATCAAGGGCGCCCAGGGTATTACTGGCACGCCAAAGGCATCGACCTTTACCATAGGCATCCTTCTGGTGCTCTTAGCGCTGTTTATCATCCTTAATCTAGTCAATTCCAGAACCGGCCGGGCGATTATGGCAATTCGTGACAATCGGATCGCGGCCGAGTCTGTGGGAATAAATATTACAAAATACAAACTTCTGGCCTTTACCGTCTCTGCCTCCATCGCCGGGGTGGCGGGGGTATTATACTCTCACAATCTGTCCAGCCTTGCGGCTACGCCGAAGAATTTCGGCTACAATATGTCCATCATGATCCTGGTATTTGTGGTGCTGGGTGGCATTGGGAATATCCGGGGTTCTATCATTGCGGCAGTGATCTTAACGGCTTTGCCGGAATTGTTGCGTGGCTTAAACAACTATCGTATGCTGATTTACGCGATTGTCTTGATCGCCATGATGCTCTTTAACTCCGCGCCCAAGGCCATTGAGATGCGGGAGCGGCTGATGGAAAAGGTTAAAGGCAAAGGGAAGGGGGCGGCTTAAATGGCAATGCTGGAAGTGAAAAATTTAAGTATCTCCTTCGGGGGCTTAAAGGCAGTGGACGATTTCCATGTTTCCATTGAGAAGGGGCAGCTCTATGGCTTAATCGGGCCAAATGGAGCGGGGAAAACCACGGTATTCAATCTCCTTACTGGGGTATATAAGCCAGACGCCGGCAGTATCGAGCTGGATGGGGTGAATATCACTGGAAAGCGGACCATGGATATCAATCAGGGCGGCATCGCCAGGACCTTTCAGAATATCCGCCTTTTCAAGGAATTATCGGTGCTGGACAATGTGAAGGTAGGCCTTCACAATCATCATCCCTATTCCACCCTGGAGGGCATTTTCCGCCTTCCCAGGTATTTTAAGGTGGAGAAGGAGATGGATGAGAGGGCTCTGGAACTGTTAAAGGTTTTTGATTTGGATCAGGAGTCTGGCTATAAGGCTTCCAACCTTCCCTACGGCAAGCAGCGGAAGCTGGAGATCGCCAGGGCGCTGGCCACAGACCCCAAGCTCCTCCTTCTGGACGAGCCGGCAGCAGGCATGAATCCCAATGAGACAAAGGAGCTGATGGATACCATCCGTTTTGTGCGGGATCATTTCGACATGACGATTCTTCTGATTGAGCATGACATGAAACTGGTTTCAGGAATCTGTGAGAAATTAACCGTACTAAATTTCGGCCAGGTTCTGACAGAGGGGGAAACCTCCGACGTGTTAAATGACCCACAGGTAATTACCGCGTATCTGGGCGAATAGGAGGAGCGATTATGGCATTACTGGAAGTAAATGGACTGGAAGTATATTATGGGGTGATTCAGGCGCTAAAAGGGATCTCCTTTGACGTGGAACAGGGGGAGATCATCGCTTTAATCGGCGCAAATGGCGCGGGAAAGACTACCACCCTGCAGACCATCACCGGCCTGATCCCGGCCAAGGCAGGGACCATCATCTACGAGGGCAGGGACATCACCCGGCTGGCGGGACATAAGCTGGTGCCTATGGGAATCGCTCATGTGCCTGAGGGACGCCGTGTCTTTGCTCAGCTGTCTGTTCTGCAGAATCTGAAGCTGGGAGCTTATACCCGCAGCGATAAAAATGAACTAGAAGAAACGTTAAAGGTAGTCTATAACCGCTTCCCACGGCTGGAGGAGCGGAAGAATCAGCTGGCAGGAACCCTTTCCGGCGGTGAGCAGCAGATGTTAGCCATGGGCCGCGCCCTGATGAGCCACCCTAAGCTGATCGTGATGGATGAGCCTTCTATGGGGCTTTCCCCTATCTATGTGAATGAGATCTTTGATATTATCCAGAAGATCAATGGGGACGGGGTTACGGTTCTCTTGGTGGAGCAAAATGCGAAAAAGGCCTTATCCATCGCTACCCGGGCCTACGTTCTGGAGACGGGATCCATCGCCCTTTCCGGGGACGCCGGTGAGCTGATGAATAATGACCAGGTGAAGAAGGCGTATCTTAGTGAATAGGAAGTGGAAAAGCCAGAAGATTTTCTGGCTTTTTTTGTGTAGTTATGGTAAAATCCACATAGAGTAATGGGGACGATATGGAAATACTCAGACAGATTCATAAAGGGGGTTTTATTATGTCTATGCTGCAGAAAGCCATTGATGTGGCTACAGAGGCTTTGGCGGGGAAGCAGGATCAATATGGACGTCCGTATGTGGAGCATGCCCTGCGGGTGATGGAGAAAATGGAGACTGAGGAGGAGAAGATCGTGGCAGTGCTCCACGATGTTTTGGAGGATTCAGAGTGGTCCATGGGAGATTTGCGGATCTATGGTTTTTCCCAGACCGTGCTGGATGCGGTGGAGCAGCTGACCAAGCGCAGGGATATGACGTATTATGAATATATTGAGGACATTAGCTGCTGTCCTTTGGCCGCTAAGGTAAAAATCGCGGAGGTGGAGGATAATCAGGATGTGGTCCGGGTAAATAAGATGTCCTTTAAAACCTATACCCTTGAGGAGCGGGCGAAAAAGACTATCGGCTTATTAAAACAAGAATAATAAACCATTGCCCTCTTGCATATACTGTATCAGCATAGCAAGGGGGTATTTTTATGGACAATTTTCATGTATACAAAGATATGGAGGCAAGGACAAAGGGAGAGATCTATCTGGGTGTGGTAGGTCCGGTGCGCACAGGAAAGTCCACCTTTATCAAACGGTTTATGGAGCTTTTGGTATTGCCGGCCATCGAGGATGAGAACAGCAGGAATATCAGCCGGGATGAGCTTCCCCAAAGCGCTGCCGGGAAAACGGTGATGACCACAGAGCCGAAATTCATTCCTAAGGAAGCGGCCCAGATCCAGCTGGGAGATGGGATTGAGGTGAAGGTCCGGCTCATTGACTGCGTAGGCTTTATGGTGGAGGGGGCCGCGGGGCACATTGAGGATGAGGCAGAGCGGATGGTGAAAACCCCGTGGTTTGACACCGAGATCCCCTTTACCCGGGCAGCGGAGATTGGCACAAGAAAGGTAATTACCGACCATTCCACCATCGGAATGGTGGTAACCACCGACGGTTCTTTCGGAGAGCTGAAGCGACCGGGATACATAGACGCAGAGCGGATTGCCATCGAGGAATTAAAGGCCTTAAATAAGCCGTTTATCGTCCTCTTAAATTCTGCCCGCCCCTACTCCGATGAAACCATTTCCCTGGCCCAGTCTCTGGAGGAGGAGTATGGCGTAAGTGTGCTGCCCATCAACTGTGAACAGTTGAAAAAGGAAGACATTTATCATATTTTAGAAAAGGTATTAAAGGAGTTCCCGGTGGTGCGCCTGGACTTTGAAATTCCTAAATGGCTGGAAATCCTTCCCAGCACACACCCCATCAAGGCTCAGGTTATCGAGGGGGCTAAGCAGGTCTTAAGCCAGGTCAACCAGATGAAGGACGCTTCAAAGGGGGTGGAGGACATCCACACTGACTCTATGCGGGAAATCCGGCTGGAGAAGATGAATATGGCCGATGGCTGTGTGTCCATGAACGTGATCATGGATGACGGCTGCTATTACCAGATCCTAACCGACGTCACCGGCCTTCCCATCCAGGGGGAATACCAGCTGATGCAGATCCTGGAAAACCTGGCCCGGATGCAGAAGGAATATGAGCGGGTATTGGACGCGGTGAGCCAGGTGCGGTTAAAAGGCTACGGAGCAGTCACACCACAGCGCTCGGAGATCCTCTTAGACGATCCCCAAGTAATCCGCCACGGGAATAAATATGGGGTAAAAATTAAGGCGGAGGCCCCATCGATTCATATGATCAAGGCCCAGATCCAGACAGAGATCGCGCCTATCGTGGGAAGCGAGCAGCAGGCCCAGGATTTAATCGCCTATATCAAGGAAAGCTCCAGGGATAATCCAGAAGGAATTTGGGATGCCAATATATTCGGGAAGTCCATCGAGCAGATTGTGGGAGATGGGATTTATGCCAAAATTTCCCAGCTGACTGATGAGAGCCAGATGAAGCTGCAGGATACTATGCAGAAGATTATTAATGATAGTAATGGGGGGATGATTTGCATTATCATTTAAGGGGTATAGTAAAAAACAGGTGCGGCAAAGAATCTTTTTGGGGTGGCGGTGGATATTCATTCTAAACGGCAAAAGTAAAGGAGTAGGGCAGCTTCCTTGGGCCGCCCTACTCCTTTGCTTTATAGGAAAATCTTTGTCCGCATAGGGTATTGTTTACAAAAAAATATCCTTGCCCCTTCCAGATTATCCGTATATAATAAACATATCTGTACAATTTTCACAAATTAAAATGCAAACGAGGAAAAATTAGTTGGAAACGATGTGGAATAAACAATTTTTTTCAACAAGATGAGGAGACCCATGTATACCAATCGTCAGGAAAAATTATTGAAATATTTGTCAGAAGTGCGAGCTGCCAGGGTAGACCAGCTGGCGGATGAGTTTCATATGTCTGTGGAAACGATCCGGAGAGATTTGATCGACCTGGAGCGGGACGGCTATATTCAGCGGACCAGAGGCGGAGCCACCTTTAATAAAAACCGGGCCAAGGAGCTGGACTTTGACAAAAAGCTGGCGTCCAATCAGGCGGAGAAGGTGGAGATTGCCAAGTTGGTGTGTAAGTATATCGATGACGGGGATGCCATTGCTATGGGAAACGGTTCCTGCAATATCGCTCTGGCCAGGAATCTGGCCCAGTGCAAAGAAAATTTGACCATTGTCACCAATTCCTACGATATCGCTAACCTGGTAAATGAAAATCCCTCCTTTACCGTATTTGTCACCTGCGGCATTCTCCGGAAGCATAACCGGAGCATTGTGGGAACCCGCTGCATCGAATGCCTGGATCAATTCCGGGTGGACAAGGGGGTAATCAATGTAGACGGGCTTAGCATTTTCGATGGCATCACCCAGTACAATCTGGATGAAGCCGCTGTTGCCAGCAAGCTGGTGGAGATTGCTCACACCAAGATAATTCTGGCCCAGTCCAGCAAGTTTGATACCATCGCCTTCAGCCGTGTCTGCAGTTCGGATGCGATTGACTACATCTTTACCGACTGGGGAATCTCAGCCCAGGATGTCAAAAAGTGGTCCGAAGTGGGAGTGAAGGTTCTCCCTGCAAAGCGGGCATAAAAATTTTTGTGTAATTTATTTGGAAAACTCGGGGAAAGTCCAAATTTCCCCGAGTTTTCTGTGTAAATTCCACAAAAAGCCGGGATTGAGCCGCGGGTTTTTTTCTGTTAGAATGAGGCCAATAAAGCACAAGACAAGTGGAAAGGAAATGTCTATGAAGAAATTAATAAAGAATGGCCTTGTTGTTTTGGATGAAGGTGTGGTAAAGGCTCAGGTGTTGTTAGAGGGCGGAAAAATCCAGTTAATTGACCGGGATGGGGAGACTGTGGATGAGAGGGAATGCGAGGTGATCGACGCTTCTGGAAAAATAGTGATGCCTGGCATGATTGACACCCATAACCATATGTGTGATCCAGGGCCATTTAACTTCCGGGAAGACTGGACATGCGGGTCAAAAAGCGCGGCCTCCGGAGGAATTACCACGATATGCGATATGCCTTTGCCCTGCGAACCGGAGGTGCTAGATGAGGAATCCTTTCAAAGGAAGCTGAATGCCGTACAGTCCCAATCTGTGGTGGACTTTGCTTTTTGGGCAGGCTTTACCCCAAAGAATCTGGGAGAGCTGAAACGGCTCCATGAGCTGGGATGCATCGGATTTAAAGGCTTTATGTGCTTTGCCACAGACTCCTATCCCCGGATTACCGACGATGCCATGGTGGAAGGCTTCCGGAGGCTGGCTGAGTTTAAAGGTCTTGGAGCGCTCCATTGTGAAAATGCAGAGGTGGCAGCGGCAGGACAGAATCATTACTCAGAAATCCACTGGGAGGATGAGTCCTGCTTTGATGACGCCAGGCCATGGTGGGTGGAATACGACGCTGTACAGCGGTCAGTTCTTTTCGCTCAGGAGACTGGGGCACGGCTGGAGATCTGCCACCTGTCCTCAGTTCAGACCGCAGAATTTTTGAAGCAGAAAAAGGCCATGGGAAATCTACTCTATGTAGAGACCTGTCCCCACTATCTAATTTTTGACAAAGAAGTGTTGAGAAAGGTAAAATCGTTCGGAAAATGCACTCCTCCCTTCCGAAGCCGGGAAAATGTAGAACAGCTGTGGGACTATGTGTTTGACGGAACCATCGATATCATCGGCTCAGATCATGGTCCGTTTACGGATGAGGAGAAGACAGAAAAGAATGATTTCTGGAAGGAATATTGCGGCTTCGGATGTAATGATGTGATGCTGGCGGCGCTGATTACCGAAGGGGTACATAAACGGGGAATGAGCTGGGAACAGCTTGCCCGGATTACCTCCCAGAACGCGGCGAAGATCCTTGGCCTCTATCCCCAAAAGGGGAGCATTGCCACAGGATCAGACGCTGACATTATCCTTATTGATCCAGATGAAGAGTGGATCTATGATGGAAAGAAAAGCTTTTCCAAGACCAAAAGTGAGAAGGGCGTGTATCAAGGCTTTCGGCTAAAGGGCCGTGTCACGCACACCTTTGTGCGGGGAGAGCTGGTATACTGTGGAGGGGAGATCCTTGCGCCGGATGGGTATGGTCAATTTATCCGCCCGTTATCCCCGGGAAAAGAGGCGGAGAGGATAGAAAATCACTGAAAAAAGAGACAAAATATGCCGTCAAATCGAAGGGTATATTTTGCAATAAATACTAAAAACGAAAAAAGAAAGCGAGGAAAACATTATGAAAAAAGTATTATCGTTGGTATGTGCTTCTGCAATGGTTTTAAGCCTTGGGGCATGCTCTGGCGGAGGGGGAAATACTGCTAGTACAGCGGATCCGGCGGCACAAGCAAATACGGAGGCTCAGGCAGAGGCGGCGGATCCGGCAGAGAGCAAAGAGGGGACAACGGAGGCTTCCAAAGATGACTCCAATGATCCCATCATTATCGGCTTTATGGGATGGTCCTCCGGCCCAGACGCCATGTATGGACTGGTTCCTCAGTATCTTCACGAGTATTTCTTCAAAAATGTGAATGCAAATGGCGGATGGCTGGGACGCCCCATTGATTTCCGTACCTATGATATCTCCGGCTTAGACGGGGATTTCTCTGAGGCGGTTAATGTGGCCAACAAGTTAATCCAGGCAGGGGCGGACATTATCATGGGTCCCTCCAACTCCACCCAGGGAAAAGCGGTGGCAGAGCTTTGTAACAATGCAGGGGTTCTTCACATTCCCTCCAGCCCGGCCCAGGCAGTTACTGTAGACGACAATGGAGCGGTGCGGGAGTACACCTACCGCAGCGGCGCTACCCTTTCCGATAAGATGAACACCTTTGCCAATTACTTGTATCATGAGTGCGGCGCGCCGAAGATTGCCATTCTCTATGAGACCACCCAGGTAGACTGTGTGGACATGTATCAGACCTTTAATGATGTGTACACCAGCTTAGGTGGTGAGATCACTGGGGTTTCCACCTATCAAATCAATGACATCGAGTTCCGCGCCCAGATCACCAGCCTTGGTGAGGCCAACCCAGACTACATCTTTATGCCAGCTATGGCTTACAAGGAGCTGGGCTTTGCGGCAATGCAGATCAAGGAGCTGGGCTTTGACCAGATTAAGCTTTTAGGCACCAATGTGCTGGACAACCAGGATGTGATAGACCAGGCGGGAGAGGCTCTGGAGGGCTCTATGTTCTTAACTGAGGGCGATGTAAATGATGAGCGGTTCGCCGAGATCAGAGAGTGGTATGATGAGATCTACGGCATTAACGGCATGGCCCTCCACATTGACGGCCTGATCGCCATGAATGAGGCAAAGATCGCCGAGTACGCGGTAAATACCGCTGGATCCACCGATGTAGAGGCCATGAAAAAAGCGTTGGATGAGATGACGGATCTGGAATTAGTGACCACTCATATCGACGGATATGATCCGGAAACCCATAACCTGAAGGGGATCGAATTCACCATTAAAGCCTTTGAAAATGGCGCTTACGTAAGTCAGGGAACCTATGCGGCTCCGCAATAATAATTTTCCTTTTAAAGCGCAGTCTGGGGCAAAAACCAGGCTGCGCATTAGCAAAGGCGCTTTTGCCCCTCTAGATGCAGGAGAGGCTTAGGCGTGTCCACAGATTAAGTCGAGGTGAAATCAGTGAATACATTTTTACAGCAGTTAATTACAGGAATTTCCATAGGCAGTATTTATGCCTTATTAGCGGTAGGCTATGCATTGGTATTTAGCGTGTTTAACTTTTCTAACTTTGGCTTCGGCGCAACCATGATGTTTGGTGCGTTTGCGGCCTATTATGTGATCCTGGGGCTGAAGCTGCCCCTGTTTGTGTCGATCTTATTAGGAATGGCGGCGGCAGGGATTGTATCGATGATGTTTGAGTTGGTGATTTACCGGCCCATGCGGAAAAAAAATGTGATGCGGATCTATCTGATGATCGCTGGCCTGGGGATAAATATCTTTGCCCCCAACTTTATGCTGCAGATTGTAGGCGGTGCAGTGAAAGGCTTCCCTTCCGACTGGGCGCGGGTGACAATGACTGTGGGCAGCGTGAACATCACCCGGTCCGATGTGCTGGCTTTGGTGATGTCGATTGCCTTATTGACGCTGCTGTGGGCTTTCTTATATAAGACCAGAGTAGGACTGGGAATCCGGGCAAGCGCCTTTGACACCCGGACAGCAGCTTTGATGGGAATCAATGTAAATGTTGTGGCCTCTGCCGTATTTATTTTCTCTGGCGCGGCTGCCGGGGTGGCCGGATGCTTTTATGGGATGAAATATTCTGTGTACCCAGCTATGGGCGCGGTGGCGACCAAAGGGTTTATCGCCTCGACAGTAGGAGGGCTGGGGAGCCTGGGAGGGGCGGTTGTGGCTGGCCTGCTCTTAGGTTTTCTGGAGACCATGATCGCGTCATATATTTCCACAACATATCGGGATCTGTTTGCCTATGCTCTTCTTGTAATTGTATTGATCTTTTTACCCGGAGGGCTGATGGGCAGGCAGGTACATGACAAAATATGATACCAGGGTTCCAAGGCTAAAAAACCTTTTGCCCTCAACATCAAAAATTTAGGAGTGTAATATGGGATATCTTGAAGGAATATCAATCAGCATATGTATCAATATTGTTTGTGTCTGTGGAATCGCGATTTTGACCGGATATATGGGGCTGTTTTCCATGGGACACGCCTGTTTCCTATGTCTGGGCGCCTATACTTCCGCCTGTTTAACTAAGTATCTGGGAGTGAATTATTTTCTCTCCCTTTTGGCCGGAGGAGCTGTGGCGGCAACCGGGAGCGTGGTCATCGGCATACCTACCCTGCGCGGGAAAATATCTGGCGACTGTTTTACCATTGCTACATTAGGCTTTGGGGAGGCGGTCCGCATCCTGATGGCCAATATTGGCGTCAATATCTTTGGCGGGGCCACAGGGCTTTCCGGCCTGGAGCATTTTACGGATTTAAAAAGTTCAGTGGTTATCGCCGTGCTTGCCATCCTCCTCACCAGAAATTACGCGAAGTCCCAGCATGGGAAGATTGCCCTGGCCATCCGTGACTACGCGGACGCCTCGGAGCTTTTAGGGGTCAATATTTTTCGTGAAAAGTTAAAGGCCCTTATGATCAGCGCCTTTTTCTGTGGAGTGGGCGGCGGGATGATGGCCCATTACTATGTTTATATCGTGCCGAATATTTTCGGCAATACCATGTCCAATAACCTTCTCACCTCGGTGGTTTTGGGAGGCGTTGCCTCCATCACTGGTCCAGCCACTGCCACAGGGATGCTGACCGCCATGCCGGAGGCCTTCCGGTTCCTGGATAACTGGAGGCTTTCCATCTATGGTCTGACCTTGTTGATTATTATGCGTGTCCGTCCTGAGGGGCTTTTTGCCTATAAAGAGATTACGGCGCCATTTACCGCCTTATCCCGTTGGATTAAAACAAAGCTTTTCAAACCAACGGTTAAGGCATAGTTTCCGTTCCCTTTGCGCCTGGCAAGGCACAAGAGGGAGGAACAGAGAGGAGAAATGGATTATGGCAATATTGGAAATAAAAAATCTTTCCGTTACCTTCGGCGGGATTAAAGCGGTCCAGGATGTGACGCTGTCTGTAGAGAAGGGCGAGTTTGTGGGACTGATCGGTCCAAACGGAGCGGGAAAGACCACAGTATTTAACGCGGTTACCGGGGTAATCAAGCCTTCAAATGGGGAGATTGTCTTCGATGGCCATGTGCTGAATGGAAAACGTCCGGATAAAATCGCCCATCTGGGAATCGCCCGAACCTTTCAGAACATACGTATTTACCCCAAACTTACTGCCAGGGAGAATGTGGAGATCGGTGTGGCCAGCATCCCGAAATACGACACGATTTCCGCCATGCTCCGCCTTCCCCATGTAAGAGCATGGGACAGGAAGGTAAAGGAGATCAGCGAAAAATACCTGGATCAGATCGGACTGATGGAGTACAGGGATGTGAAGGCTGGCTCTCTCCCCTATGGGATTCAGCGGAAGCTGGAGATCGCCAGGGCTTTAGCTACAGAGCCAAAGCTGTTATTCCTAGATGAGCCTGCCGCGGGAATGAATACAGCGGAAGGGCTGGAGCTGGTGGAGTTTTTAAACAATGTGCACGAAATGACGGGTGTGACGATAATCCTTATTGAGCATCATCTGGAGGTGGTGATGAATGTGTGCAGCAGGATCAATGTGCTGAATCTGGGACGGCAGTTATTTACCGGAAGCCCGGAGGAGGTACAGAAAAATCCGGAAGTAATCAAAGCATATCTGGGCGAGAGGAGAAAATAACATGGCAGAGTCTCCATTATTAGCAGTAAAAGACTTAGAGGTATTCTACGGGGGGATTCAGGCAATCCATGGGATTTCCCTGGAGATAAAAAAGGGCGAGATGGTAGCGGTAATCGGGGCCAATGGCGCTGGAAAATCCACATTGTTAAATACCATCGCCGGGGATAAAAGCTACCAGAAGGGGAGCATTACCTTTGAGGGGGAACCCCTTCCGGGAAGGGCGTATCAGTTTGCGGAGAAGGGGATCTGCCTGGTTCCCGAGGGCAGGCGGATCTTTGTGAACTTAACGGTTTACGATAACCTTTTGGTAGGAGCCTATACTGTCCGGAAGAAAGAGAAAATCAAGGAACGGTTGGAAGAGGTATATGACCTTTTCCCACGGTTAAAGGAGAGGGAAAAGCAGATGGGGGGCACATTATCCGGGGGAGAGCAGCAGATGTTGGCTGTGGGAAGAGCCATGATGGCTGGCCCCAAACTGATGATGCTGGACGAGCCTTCTATGGGGCTGGCTCCGGTGATAATCGATGAAATGTTTGATAAATTCAAAAAGATCAACAGCAAGTACGGCACCACCATGATTATCGTGGAGCAGAATGCCCAGCTGGCTTTAGACACGGCAAACCGTGCCTATGTGATGAGCGTGGGCAAGTTTATTATGGAGGGCGATTCCCAGGAGCTGATCCATGATCCAAAGGTTCAGGAGGCTTATCTGGGCTTTAAGTAAAAGGAGGATTACAGGGATGACCTTAGATATTTTGATTGTTCACGGGATAGTGATTACCATGGAAGGGCCAGGCTGCGGCATTATTCCTGACGGAGCGGTAGGCATTAAGAAAAACCAGATTGTGGCTGTGGGGGAGAGCGGCAGCGTACAGAAGAAGTACAAGGCCCACCGGGAAATCGATGCCAGCCGTAAGGTAGTTATGCCGGGATTGGTGGATGTTCATATGCACACCGGTGACACTATCGTGCGGGGATGCGCCCAGGATTTGCCGGCCAGGGACTGGATGTTTAAAGGGGTGCTGGCCATGCTTGGCTATGCTACTCAGGACGAGATCAGTGACGGATCCATGGTGAATATTATTGAAGCCTTAAAGGCAGGCACCACCACCTTTGGGGACTTTTATTATCCTATGGCTGATCTGGTAAAGAATCATGCTAAGCTAGGCACCAGGGCAGTGGTCAGCAGCATGATTAACGAACTGCCGCCAGATACGGCTTCCATTGATAAGTCAATGCCCTACCCCTTTGACCCATCTATCGGGGAGAAAAAGCTCCAGGACAATATCCAGCTGATTGAGCGGTACCATAACTCCAGCCAGGGGAGGATCCAGTGTCGCTTTGGCCCTCACGCGCCAGACATGCTTTCGGTGGAGCTGCTAAAAGAGATCAAAGCCCTTGGGGATAAGTATGAGGTAAACTTCTTTACCCATCTATCCCAGAGCCCGGAGGAGAATCAACAGGTCTTGATGCGCACCGGGATGCGTCCCACCGCCCTCCTTCACCAGCTGGGATATCTGAATGACCGATTGCTGGCGGCACATATGTCCTATGCTACAGATGAGGAGCTTAAGCAGGCGGCAGAGGCAGGTTGCGGCTTTGCCTCCTGCTATAACAGTCTGTGCATTATTGACTGCGTCCTGCCCAATACCCGGAAATTCCTCTCCTATGGGGGGAAGGCGGGGATTGGTACTGACCAGGCGGCTGGAAATAACTGTAACCTGATGTTCAATGAGATGAAGATGACCTCCCTGCTGATGAAATACCAGGAACAAGATCCTACCTTTATGCCAGCTTGGAAGGTACTGCGGATGGCTACCATCGAGGGCGCCGGCGCACTGCACATGGAGGATCAGATCGGTTCCCTGAAAGAAGGTAAGCTGGCGGATGTGATAATTATTGATCTGTCTGCCCCTTATTTAAATCCTATTTTTATGGATCCAGTTAGAAATATTGTACCTAATCTGGTGTACGCTGCCAGAGGATCCGAGGTGGATACAGTGATCATCGACGGCCAGATAGTGGTGGACGGACATAAGCTAATGACCATGGATGAAGAGAAGGTTTTGGCGAAAGCCAATCAGGGGGCGGAGCGAATTTCCCAGGCTCTTAGGGAGGATGAACAGGCTGCAGAATTGCCGCTGGTAAAATGGACTACTGAGGGGTATTATTGATTTCATAAGTGGGCCTCGCAGGCCCAGGATAGGAGAGAGATGAAGCAGATAAACGGATTTGAGGGAAGGGATGGGAAATCCCGTTCTGTATTCAGCCACAATGGATTTGCCTATGAGCTGATTCCGGAGTACGGCGATTTTCCCAAGGAGTTTGAGTTTACCATGTATTCCGGAGGCTATTGTGACAAAGATGACAATCTGTATATGCTGAGCCGGGATAATGACCATCCGGTGGTGATGCTGGATCCGGAAGGGCATTTTGTGAAAAGTTTTGGAAAGGGGCTGTTTAAAGAAGTTCACAACCTGTTTGTGACGCCGGAGAACACCCTTCTCTGTACGGATACTGCCCTTCATGTAGTGCGGGAGTTAACCGTTGACGGGGAATGGATCCGGGATTTTGGAACCCTTGGCGTCCCCAGCGACAGTGGTTATGACCGGGAAATCTGGCGGAAGAATATGCGCCGGGGAAAGATCGTGGCCACAGATCTGGCTTTTGATAAGGGCTGGTCCTTCTGGATGGCGGCCCAGACGATTCAGCGGGCAGCTCCGCCGTTTAACCGGCCTACAGGCGTGTGCGTAGGGCCAAAGGGTGATATGTTCGTCAGCGATGGGTACGGGAATGCGGCCATCCACCGCTTTAGCCCTGAGGGAGAGCTTTTAAACACCTGGGGCGGCCCGGGAGATGCGCCGGGGAAATTTTACATCCCTCACAGCCTCTGTGTGGATCAGGAAAACCGGGTTTGGGTAGGAGACCGGGAAGCCAACAGCATCCATGTCTTTGATGAGGACGGAAATGTGTTGGCCTACATGAATGAGAACCTGTACCAGCCTACGGCTATGTGGGCGAATGCCCAGTATATCTTTGCCGCGGAGCGGGGAGGCGGCTTGACCATTTTTGGGTATGATATGGAGGTAAAGGCCCAGCTGGGCTTCTACAACTCCCCGATCCGCGCCCATGGGATGTGTGGAAACTCCAAGGGAGAGCTGTTCCTCATGCCGCTGTCCACCTATGACCGTCATTTTTTGATGAAGCTGGCGCCAGCATAGACATCCTGATGTTGCTCTTGTCAGTCTTTTTCACTTTCTGCGCTCCGGCGCGAGAGTCCGGCAAACCGGACTCTTTTTTTTCATAAAATCAGTGGATTTTCAAGATAGCTCATGGTATACTCTCCTTATAAAAGCGCCGATTTATCGCGCAAACCAGGACAAATTATCAATAACAGGAGGGGGTTTCATGAAACTTGAATTTATCGGTGCCGCTCATGAGGTAACCGGCAGCTGCCATTACCTGGAGATCGGAGAGACGAAGCTGTTTGTGGACTGTGGGATGGAGCAGGGACAGAATATCTATGAGAATGTCGAGCCGCCGGTGAGCTACAGTGAGATCGATTTCGTTTTGCTCACCCATGCCCACATCGATCACGCGGGACTTCTGCCCTTTATCTTTGCCAGAGGCTTCCGAGGGCGGGTGATTGCCACGGAGGCCACAGCTGAACTGTGCGATATTATGCTTCGGGACAGCGCGCACATTCAGGAGATGGAGGCAGAGTGGAAGAACCGGAAGGGGAGACGTGCCGGAAAAGAAGAGGTAAAGCCTCTCTACGAGATGAAGGATGCCTTAGGGGTCATTAACCTGATAGAAGCCTGCCCCTATGGCCTGACTCTGAAGCTAAATGAGAACCTTCAGATCCGCTTTACTGACGCGGGGCATCTTCTGGGCTCTGCTTCCATTGAAATCTGGGCTACAGAAGGAGAGGCGGAGAAGAAACTGGTCTTCTCCGGCGATATCGGCAATAAGAATAAGCCCTTGATTCGGGATCCTCAGTATCTGGATTCTGCGGATTATGTGGTAATGGAGTGTACCTACGGCGACCGCTATCACAAGCGTTCCGAAGGCTATGCCCAGGCATTGGCCAATATTATTCAAAAGACGTTGGATAAGGGGGGCAATGTGGTCATCCCGGCCTTTGCTGTGGGACGTACTCAGGAACTGCTCTACTTTATCCGTCAGATCAAGGCAGAGGAGATGGTGGTGGGCCACGACGGGTTTGAGGTATATGTAGACAGCCCTCTGGCGGTGGAAGCCACCCATGTATTTAAGAATAATATGCTGTCCTGCTTTGATGAGGAGACCAGGGGGCTGGTGGAAAAGGGGATCAATCCCATTGATTTCCGTGGACTGAAGCTCTCCATTACCAGCGAGGAGTCCAAAAATATCAACTTTGACCAGACGCCGAAGGTGATTATCTCTGCAGCGGGCATGTGTGACGCCGGCCGTATCCGCCACCACTTAAAGCATAATCTATGGCGGAAAGAGTGTACCATTGTATTTGCCGGCTATCAAGCAGAGGGAACTATCGGACGCAGCCTGATCGATGGCGCCAGGGAGGTCAAGCTTTTTGGCGAGTCTATCGATGTAAATGCCAGCATTGAGCGGATCGATGGCATCAGCGGCCATGCGGACCGGAATGGACTGCTAGAATGGATCAGCGCCTTTGAGAAGAAGCCGGACCGGGTATTTATGGTTCATGGGCAGGATAAGGTGTGCGATTATTTTGCCGAGGGGCTTCGGAATGACATGGGGCTGACGGCTGACGCGCCTTACTCAGGCTCCGTGTTTGACCTGACGGAAAATGTATGGATCCGCGAAGCGGCAGGTATCCCGGTGGTGAAGACAGTACCGGCGAAGAAGCGTGGGGATTCGGTATTTGCGAGGCTGTTGGCTGCCGGTGAGCGTCTGCTCCAGGTGATCCGCCGGAATGAGGGCGGGGCCAATAAGGATCTGGCCCGGTTTACCGACCAGATTATGGCGCTTTGCGATAAATGGGATCGGTAGAAAGGATTTTATCAGGAATGGGAAAAGTATTGATCTATACCGACGGCTCTGCCAGAGGGAACCCGGACGGGCCCGGAGGCTTTGGGACTATCCTGCACTTTGTGGATCAGAAGGGGGTTCTTCACGAGAAGACCATATCTGGCGGCTTTAAGCGGACCACGAATAACCGGATGGAGCTGCTGGCGGCCATTAAGGGCTTGGAGGCGTTAAACCGTCCCTGCCAGGTAGAGCTGTATTCCGATTCCAAGTATCTGGTGGATGCCTTTAATCAGCACTGGATCGAGAACTGGGTAGCTCATCATTGGCAAAGAGGGAAAAGCGGCCCGGTGAAGAATATCGATCTGTGGGAACGGCTTTTAAAGGCCAAGGAGCCTCATCAGGTTACGTTTATCTGGGTTAAGGGGCATAATGGCCACCCGTTGAATGAGCGATGTGACAAGCTGGCCACCTCAGCGGCAGATGGAGAGGATCTAGCCGAGGATATCTGAGGGCTGGTATGAATTTTAAGGAAAACTTACAATATATTACGTCTTCCTTTTTGCTATTTCTTTTCTCTTGAGTTTATGGTATCGTTGAGTGAGAAACGCAAACATTTGCAAAAAGGAAGATGGTATGAAACAGGATAGAAAGATATGGGGACTCATCCTGGGAATTGTGTTGATAGGGATGGGCATCACCTTTTTGACCCAGTCCTATGTGTCCAGCCGTCAGGAGGCGCGGAGGATGACAGCGCCGGCGGGGTACGCGGATAGCGTGGCCGCCGGGGAGAGCATGGCCGAAGAGCAGCCAGACAGCGAAAAAGCGGAGGCGGGGGTTCCATCCCCGCTCTCAGCTGGAGGGGTAGCTGTGGCAGAGGCAGAGGTGCAGCCAAAGGAGGCTGGCGGATATGGCGCTATCTCTGAAGGACCGTCGCAAGCCCCGGATGTGGGGAAATCACAGCCAGCTTTAGGGGAGGAGAAGAAAGCCGCCTCCCCCGATACTGCAAGCCGTCTCAGTGGAGGCAGCGGCCAAAGTCCCCCTTTCGTCGGAGAAGAGGCTGGGATGGGGGACAGTGGGGCGGCGCCAGGCGCGCTGTATAGCGTGTCCCAGGATTCCACAGTGGAGACAGAGGAAATGGCTGAGGCACAGGAGAAGATCGCTGTTAAAGCGGCCATAGAATCCGAGACAGATTTCCACACCAAACTTAAGGAGTGTGAGACCCGTCTGGCAGAGCTGGATGTCCAGATCGAGCGGATGCGTTCCCAGGAGACAGAAAACACCATACAATCGGTGAAATCTGCCGCCAGGACAGAGCAGGGGATATGGGAGCGGGAGCTGGACAGCGTCTATGTGCTTCTGGTGACCTCGCTGGATGAAGCGCAGGGAGAGGCTCTCCGGGTCAGTCAGCAGCAGTGGATCGAGCTCAGAGACGCCGCCGCGCTGGAGGCTTCCCGAAAGGGCGAGGGAGGATCCTTAGAGAGCGTAGAGTACATCGCCTCTATCGCCGCCTCCACCAGGCTCCGGGTATATGAGCTGGTAAAACAATATCAGGAATGAAGAAGGGATATTTTCCCTTCTTTTTGCTTGAAAATTCAATATTCCTATGATACCATAGAACAAGGCACAATAGACTAATTTATGCTTAGGAGGGATTTTTTATGGCAGTTGCAGCCAATTTTATATTTTATTTGATTAAGGCCGCGTTATTTGCAGTGCTTGCCTACGCAGGTATCCTCTGCGGGAAAAAGTACAAAGAGAAAAAAACTGGAAAGTAAGTAATCTGGAGGTAACAAACATTGGAAAATTATAAGGATTTTCTAAAATACGATCAGGCCATTGAACGCTTTCGTCAGTGGCAGGCTGAGGGACCGTTAAATGAACGTCCCTTTGGGGTGAATGAGCTGAGGGAGGCATTTCTGTCTTTTTTTGAGAGCAAGAACCACCTTCGCCTGAAAAGCTTTTCCCTGGTTCCCCATAATGACAAGAGCCTTCTGCTGATTAATTCCGGCATGGCCCCGTTAAAGCCTTATTTTACCGGGCAGGAGATCCCGCCCAGGACCAGGGTGACCACCTGCCAGAAGTGCATCCGCACCGGGGATATCGAGAATATCGGCAAGACGGATCGCCATGGGACCTTCTTTGAGATGTTGGGGAATTTCTCTTTTGGCGATTACTTTAAAACCGAGGCGATCCACTGGTCCTGGGAGTTTTTAACCGGTGTGATTAAGCTGGATCCAGAGCGCTTATACCCTTCCATTTATCAGGATGACGATGAGGCTTTCCAGATTTGGAATCAAGAGGTAGGGATC
>CATJIO010000077.1 GCA_949740725.1 uncultured Lachnospiraceae bacterium
CTTTAACAACAATACTATAAAATTCTTGAGTTGTCAATCATAAAATCTGGATTTTTCTTGTTCATTTTTACCAATTCCTCATCTATCTCAAAACCTATAGGTTTTGAGACAGTTTTTTTTACTTTTTCGCGGTGTTTGGACAGACGTGCGCCAGCACTCTGCCGGGGTTTTGGAAGCTCCACAACAAGCGAGGAAAGCGATAAGCTTTTAGATCATACAACACAGAGGGTTGGGGCTAAAAGAATATCGCTTTTTATTGCTTGCAAAGATTGTCCCCAATGAGAAGCTTCAAAGGCCTCATATATGGCTATTAATTATGAGCCCAGCGAAATCAGGGAAAATGAGATTGATAAAAAGTGCTAAATGACTTAAAATATAATAGAAGTTGACTAAAAAATAATCGTGAACTTAATAAAATGATATAAAATGCCTTTTTAAAGGTGACAAAATAAGTACTATGATAGATAAATTTTGCCCGCACTAATTAATTGTCAGTGTCAGGGACAGTTATTTTCATTTTTGATGACAATAAAAGCTTTACCTGTTTTTTGGCAGCTTCGGGGAATATGAGTTAACTCTCTTTACCTAATCAAGAAACAACAAGAGAGGTATGTTGAATGAACGTGTCAATGACAGCGACAGCCATCGCAAAACGATATGTAGAAAATTGGAATGCCCAGGCAGGGAAAAACAAAGCGCAATCCCTCTGGCCAGGCGGATATTTGGAGCGGGATACAAAGCACCATGTTAAACTATGCTACAAAGGGAGGCGGCAGTGAGTCAATCCGGGAACAGGCGCTTGCCAGCGCGGGTGATTCTTTTATCCGGATGGAACATTGCTGGTCACAGTTACTGAAAAACGCATAATTGGGATCATCGCTATCTGTAAATAAGCGCTTGCTAAAATAATGTCTCTTTCGGTATCCCTATGAAGCGATGAAAAGAATCGGGCGACATGCTTTTTGTCTGGCCGATTCTTTTTTGCTTTTACGTATATTAAGATGGATTCTCCTTGAAACATCCACTCCTTTTTCGTAAATATCGATTAAATTGTGCTAATTTACTCAAAAGATGAACATGTAAACAAAAGAGGCTAAGCGCAGGCTTAACCTATAGGGCTTTCACCCACATCTTAGCCCCTTTCCTTTTACACCTTCCGAATTAATCCCGTAAATACCAGGCTCACAATCCCGCTCACAATCATATACATACAAGTCGTCATATAGGATCCGCTTGCGTCAAAGAGCATTCCCGCGATGGTCCCTCCGAAGGAGGCAGCCAGAAGATTCAGATTCATCACGGAAAAATTCATGGGATAATGCTTCGGCCCATAGGAGGCATTGACAAAGGCGGAAATACTGGGATTCAATCCCCCGTAGGAGAATCCGCAGCAGACAAAGCCCAGGATAATTAGGGGGAATGCCTGGAACCCTAAAGCTGCAGCCAGAATCAAGGACGAAATGGAAAAGCAAAGCCCCACCACAGTCATGGTCACCCGCCGCCCTTTCTTGTCAAATAGATTTCCGAAGAATACTCTCCCCAGCCCGTTAAAGATGGAGATCAGTCCCACCACTGTGGCGATGGTCCCTGCTGCCACCTGAGGCCCTACCTCCTTGGCAATGCCGCTGGCCTGGCTGATTAAGGCCATCCCAGCGCCGCCCATGGCGATGGTCCAGAGAAAGAAGAGCCAGAAGCTGGGCCGCTTAAGCATCTGTTTGGTATCGATATCCAGCCCTTCCCCAGAAGTCTTCTTCTTCCCTGCCCCAGAAATCCCCAGAGCTTCTAAATCTTTCTTTTCCGGCTTTACAAAAAAGAAGCCGCACACAAATAGCACCGCCACTAGGATCACGCCGAACCAGAAAAAGGAATTTCTCCAGGCCTCCACACCCTCGCCAGAGGGAGTCACCGCCTGGTACACCTTGCCCACGATAAAGGAACTGATGCCAAAGCCCATGAGAAGGATGCCAGAGATCAAGCCCTGCTTATCCGGGAACCACCCGCTCATGGTGCTCAGCACCGCATTATACACAAAACCGGAGGCAAAGCCGCAGAGTACTCCATAGCCGAAATAAAGCACTGCCGGAGACTGGGCCCGGCTTGCGATGAAAAAGCCAGCGAAAAATAACGCTCCGGAAATCCACACATTAAATTTCACATTCAGCTTTCCGGCAGTCATTCCGCCGGCCATACACCCTAAGCAAAAGCACATCATGCAGATAGTGAAGGTCAGGGACAGCTGCGCCTTGCTCCACTGGGTAAAATAAGCGGCTAGGGGCAGGGACAGCACGCTCCACGCGTACACAAGCCCCGCCAGCAGCAGAGTCACCACGCCTACAAAGGCGTACACCCATCGATTAAGCTTCATACCAGATCTGTCCTCCTTCTTCATGCTGTGTTATCTGATTGGTTTTCTTCAAGTGGTCGATATGGGACAAGCACTCTCCCAAGGCAAACCATCGCTGTGCAGGCGGGAACTCATCCCAGCTGTTCGCCCGGATCTTCCAGGTCATGTTCCCGGCAATCTCATAGAGCCTTGCCTTCCCCAGCCGCCGGATCACCTGGCAGCATTCTGCCAGACGCCGTTCATGGTGAGCCTTTAAGGCCTTAATCCGCTGATGGAAATCCGCCGGCTTCCGATGCCCCGGAAGAGGAATCGTCACCTCGTACTCTTCAATCTTTGCCAGGCTGTCCAAGTAAGAGCCCAAGGCGTCCTCCATTCCTGGCCAGTCAGTGATATTGGGGGTAATGTCAAAAAGCACGTGATCCCCCAGGATCATAGCCCCGGTTCCCAGGATTTCAAAGCACATCTGTCCCGGCGTATGCCCTGGGGTGTAAATGGCGTTTAAGGTATACTCCCCTGCCTTTAGCTTTTCCCCTTCATCCAGCAGGGTATAATCCCGGTAATTTTGATCCGGCGCCATGGTCTTCGACGGCGTGCAGGCCAGCATTTCCTGAATCAGCCCTTCCTGGATCCCATTCTTTTGTAAACGCTCCATCCGGATATGGTGAAGGAAAGCTACTCCATCCTCCTTGCCGTCTCCCAGGATAAACTCCCCGTCAATGCGGCTGATAAATACCTTGTTCCCCTCCTGCACCAAATCCGGCGCGTTTCCACAGTGATCCGCATGAAGGTGGGTAAGGAGGATGTCTGTCTCCTCCATTCTCATCCCCAGGAGGGAAAGCCCCTCTAAAAGCTCCTCTCTGCAGGATTCTGTGCGGAAGCCGGTATCGATCAAAAGATTTTTCCCTCCTGCCCCATCGCCCTTTCCCCGGATCACATAGCTGTTTAATTCCTTCAAAGGATTCCCCTTTAAAGGCACTGGCAGCCGGTAAATCCCCGGCAGCACCTCCTCAATCTGTTCCCGTAACATATCTTACCATTTTCCTTCCTGTTATGGAATAAAAACTCCTGTTATCCCTCGATAAACCGTACGGATGAATAACAGGAGCCTTTTTACAATTTATTTCTCTGGCAGCTTATCCAGCTCTTCTATAATGGCCGGAATTACCTTATACAAATCTCCCACGATCCCGATATCCGCGATATCGAAGATGGGGGCATTCTCATTGGTATTGATGGCCACGATCAGCCCGGAATCCTGCATACCTGCCGCGTGCTGGATAGCTCCGCTGATTCCGCAGGCAAAGTAAATCTTAGGCTTAACCGTGGTTCCGGTCTGGCCTACCTGATAAGCATGATCGATCCAACCTGCATCTACTGCAGCTCTTGAAGATGCGATGGTTCCTCCAAGCTTGTCTGCCAGCTGCTTTAACAGGTCAAAGCCCTCAGGCTTCCCAAGTCCCATACCGCCGGATACGATAACCGTAGCATCGGTTAAGGATACCATCTCCTTGGCGCTCTTTACCACTTCCAGAACCTTGGTGCGGATGTCGTTCTCTGCAAAGTTTACGGAAAGCTTCACCAGCTCGCCGCTTCTGCCGGTCTGGCGCTCTGCCTTCTCCATTACGCCTGGGCGTACTGTAGACATCTGGGGACGATGGTTGGGGCACACGATGGTTGCCATCAGGTTGCCGCCAAAGGCCGGACGGGTCTGCATGATGCCCTTGGTCTCCGGATTAATTTCCAGCTTGGTACAGTCTGCAGTCAAACCAGTATTGCATTTCACTGCCAGACAGGGACCTAAGTCACGGCCAATATGGGTTGCTCCTAAGAGCACAATCTCCGGCTTATAGGTGGTGATCGCCTCATAGATAGCCTTGGTATAAGCGTCAGTAGTATACTGCTTTAATTCCGGTGCGTCTGCGTAGTATACCTTGTCTGCTCCGTACTCAAACAGCTCTCCAGCCAGATTCTCCACGCCACTTCCGCATAATACGGCACAGAGCTCACAGCCTACTGACTCAGCCAGCTTCCGGCCCTCGCCAAGAAGCTCAATCGCTACCTGCATCAGTTTGCCTTCCCGCTGCTCTGCAAATACCCACACACCATGATATGCGCTTAAGTCTGCTGCTTCCTTCCCGTCATCGGTCTTCTCAATGGCGCCGAATGGACAAGCATCCACACACTGTCCGCATCCGGTACATGCGCCGCCGATCACGGCCTTTTTCTCTTCCATGGTAATGGCGGTAAAGGGACAGCTCTTTACACACTTTGTACATCCTTTACATTTTTCTTTGATTACAACTACTGCCATTGTGCTCTCTCCTCCTTATACCAAATGCTTCTCCACCAGTTTGCCAACCAAAGCGCCTGCCATTTCACTTACCGTGCCAGACAGCATCTCGCCCTTACCCTTCTGAGGCGGGGTAAAGGAACGGAATACCTGGGTGGGAGATGCGTTTAAGCCGCAGTCCGCTGGGTCAAGCTCTACATCGGTGTGGTTCCACACGGTGATTTCCTTTTTGTAAGCATCGACAATGGCTCCTACAGACATATATCTGGGGTCATTTAATTCTTTCACACAGGTTAACAGGCAAGGAGTCTTAACCTCGATTACCTCATAGCCGTCCTCCATCTGACGCTGTACAGTCACCTTGCCGTCGCCCATCTGAATATCCTGCACATAGGTCACAACCGGCACGCCCAGTCTCTGGGCTACCTGAGGACCTACCTGAGCGGTATCGCCGTCGATAGCCTGACGCCCTGCAAAGATCACATCAACGCCAGTAACCTTCTTAATGCCAGCTGCGATAGTGGTGGAGGTAGCGCAGGTGTCTGCTCCGCCGAAAGCGCGGTCGCTTAAGAGGTAAGCCTCATCTGCGCCCATGGCCAGACATTCTCTCAACATATAGGTGGCCTGAGGCGGTCCCATGGTGAGGACGGCTACCTGTACGGTCTCATCCTTATCCTTTAACTGGAGAGCTGCCTCTAAGGCATTAGCATCATCTGGATTTAAGATACTGGGAACGCCGTCACGGATCAAGGTTCCCTTTACCGGATCGATCTTAACCTCGTTGGTATCCGGCACCTGTTTTACACAAACTAAAATCTTCATGGTCTATTTTCCTCCTTATTTCTTTAACAGCTTGCCACCGATTACCATCTGCTGTACCTGGCTGGTTCCTTCATAGATTGTGAATACGCGGCAGTCGCGGAACATTCTCTCGATCTTGTAATCCTTGATAAATCCA
>CATJIO010000078.1 GCA_949740725.1 uncultured Lachnospiraceae bacterium
ATTGTCAGACTTTGGTCTGCCCATTGGTGACATATTGTTCTCACCTCACTTTTTGAATGTCACTAAGTAGATTATAGTTTATGAATGTCAAAAAGTCAAGCACTTTTTTCTAAAAGTTATCCATAATCTCATAGGGCGGCACACCCTCCGATTACATAGAAACCCAAAGGGGAATCTGGGGAAAGGAGGGCGTGTGTTATGCTAACTATGGAAGGTCTGATAGCGGTGCTGGTACTATGCGGTACCTGTTTCGGGATTGGATATACGATAGGATTTCATCATGGAAAGACGCAAAAAAGTAACCGCCCCGGCCAAGGACGCGGTTACTTTTCATTAAGTAAACTGAATGGGCCAACCGTCTATCGGTAGCACCTAAAGGGTGTCTGTTACCAGCAGATGCCCTTTTCTATTTAGATAGTATCCCAAATAGGGAAAAAAGTCAATGGATTTTTATTCTACACTATGTATCATTTGCCTAATCTGGCTTGCCAGATAAAGCCCGTCTGCGAGTCCAAAGAGATAGAGCCCCTCCTGTTCATCGCTGTTGGCTGCAGTCCAATCTAAGTACTCGTTAAAGGCTGCACGCAGCGTTTCTGATTCTTGGGAGTCTGTGATAGTATCTTTTATAAGCTGTATAAACTCCTCGCTTTTCTTGACATCTTCTTTCCCGTGGGCTATATTATTCTTTAGATAAGCAGATGCTCTTTCCTGTACCCATAAATCTTTTATTTCATCCATGCTCATGATTGCCTCCAAATTGTCCTCCGTAGTTTCTTTACAATTAACATTATCTGTTTTAACCTTTTGGCCCGCCGTACTGACTAATGATAAACTGTGCCAATTTTGGATTAGGCTGACTGATTTTTACCGGATATTGCAGTCGCTTTTCATATTTCCACATTTAAACGCATCCCCCTTCCCAAGGCCATGGATCGTTGATCCAGGTCCAATAGTTTCGATCATTTACATCAGTTATAAACAGAGGACCGCACTGCATCTCATATGCCTGGACCGCATTATTGTATAAGGCATGGGCCTGATGATAGTAGGCCAGGGCGGCTGGGTCAGAGGGGTGGGTATCTAAAAAGAGAATGGCATCATCTACGGCAAATCCAGTTTGATAAACCTGATTTAATAAGGAATTGCAGGATAAATTATTCGCGGTTTGATTCATGAGCGGCACCTCCCGTAATGGAATGCATAGTCTAAGTCCGGAAATATGGTGCCAGCTTGGAAAGCACGATCCAGGGGATAAGTCTGGCCCCATGTCTGCCATGGAACATATCCCATTCCCACAGGAAACTGGGGATTGTTGCAGTCTGCCTGAGCGGAAGGTCGATTATATGGAACGTAATAATCCATAGAGAAAACTCCTTTTATATTGTTCTAATTATAGTCTATGAGAAAATAAGGCGAGGGTTCGGAAAAAAGAGAATTCTGAGGGAGAAAAGGGAGGAGGCCGGTCAGGATTACTCCTGCCGGCCGGGTATTATGAAAAAAAGTTTTTGCTTTTGCTTCTTACAAGTAGAGTATATTCAGAAAGTATGGAAAAAGTTTGAGCGGTTTGTAACAATTTCATGAACGATTTGTAGAGAAAATGTGAATCACTGCTGTGTATGTCCAGTTTCACGCGAAGGACTTCCTGAGAGTTAACAGCCGCAAGAAATCCAGGAGTAGTTGCGCACAGCTGGGTAAGGCGTCAATGCAGCGGTGAACGGCGTAGGTGTAAGCAGTAGCGATAAATGAAAAAGAAGGCGTATTTGATTTCGGAAAAAGGGATTGCAATATCAAAAAAAGTGTGCTATTATGAATGTATACAAAATATAGATTCGTATACAAACATATCGCTGATATGCAGGTACACAAAATAAAGGAAAAGGAGAAGAGATATGAACAATATGAATGATTTTTCACTTCAGGGGAAAGTGGCGCTAGTGACGGGGGCATCTTATGGCATTGGCTTTGCTATCGCAAAGGCAATGGCCTGTGCTGGTGCGACGATTGTATTTAACGATCTGACGCAGGATCTGGTGGACAAGGGATTAGAGGCCTACAAGTCAGAGGGGATCCAGGCTCATGGTTATGTGTGCAATGTCTGCGATGAGGATGCAGTGAATGCTCTGGTGGCTCAGATTGAGCAGGAGGTGGGCGTGATCGATATCCTTGTGAATAATGCAGGCATCATCAAGAGAATTCCCATGATTGAGATGAGCGCCCAGGAATTCCGCCAGGTAATCGATGTGGATTTGAATGCTCCATTTATTGTGGCAAAGGCAGTAATCCCGTCAATGATTAAGAAAGGCCATGGGAAGATTATTAATATTTGTTCAATGATGTCAGAATTTGGCCGAGAAACTGTTTCCGCCTATGCGGCAGCCAAGGGTGGATTAAAGATGTTGACCAGAAATATTGCTTCAGAGTATGGTGAATATAATATTCAGTGCAACGGTATTGGGCCAGGCTACATTGCCACGCCGCAGACCGCACCACTCAGAGAGACTCAGCCAGATGGCTCCAGACATCCCTTTGATCAGTTTATTATCGCCAAGACGCCGGCCGGCCGGTGGGGAGAGGCAGAAGACTTAGGAGGTCCAGCAGTATTCCTTGCTTCCGACGCTTCGAACTTTGTTAACGGATTGATTTTGTATGTGGATGGCGGTATCCATGCCTATATCGGGAAACAGCCTTCATAGGGATCGCTTTAGCGAATCAAAAACAGCCCGCTCGGGAATATCCTGGACGGGCTTCTTTTTGTGGTGAGAAAGGATTTCTTGTCATTTATCCTATAAGGTGATAAAATAGTTTTGCAGGTGCAGGGAGTTCACAGCTCCTTAGGAGAAATCATGGAGACATGTATCTGAATCATGGATGTATATCTGAGAGAAATGTGCGGCAGTTGGCTTTAGATGAAACGAAGGAGCGAACAGGAACAGAGAGAGGAGCAGCAAGCAAAACAGTTTTGGTGCTGAATCATCAAAAAACAACAAAAAAATCAAGAATCCCTGGCATCAGTAATGCTCAAAACTCTTGATTTACTTTAAAGTCGGAGTAACAGGATTTGAACCTGCGACCTCTCGGCCCCCAGCCGAGCGCGCTACCAAGCTACGCCATACTCCGTACAGTTTTATATTATAGCAAAGAATTTTGATTTTGAAAAGTACTTTTTTTATTTTTTTTTCGGAGGACGACAAAAGATGGATAGAACGGGAAAATTCAGCTCAATTATTAGCTTTGATTTAGACATGACACTGCTGGATCACAAGACCTACCGTATTTCAGATAGTGCGATGGAGTCGGTGGAACGGCTTCGGGAGCGCCACAGGATTGTCCTTGCTACAGGGCGGGACATGGACAATCACTACAGCCGACCCTTTAAGGAGCAGTTAAAACCAGATGGGATCATTCACATGAATGGGACGAAGGTTACGGTAGGCTCCCAGCTAATTTACGATCATCTTATGGACAAGAAGCTGCTTAGATCATTGCTGACATTTGCCCAGGACCATGGGCTGAGCCTTGGAGCTACTATTGATGATCAGGACTATTACACCAGCCCAGAAGCGGTTATGGCCCATGATCAGAAGAAGTGGGGAGATATAAACCGGCAGTTTACGGATCCATTTCAGCTACTTTCCCGGGATGTGCGCAGCCTGGCATATATTGGAGGCGAGGATGGGGTGAGACTTTTAGAGGAGCATTTTCCCCAGATGCGTTTCCCGCTGTTTGGTGGGAAGGTAGGGGCGGATGTTGTGGAAAAGGAGGTATCAAAGGCAGAGGGATTAAAGCATCTTTGTGAATACTGGGGGATTAGCCCTCAGGCTACAGCCGCCTTTGGGGACAGCATGAATGATATGGAGATCTTAAAGGCTTCGGGAATCGGCATTGCCATGGGAAATGGAATCGAGGAATTACGGCGGGAGGCAGACTATGTGACAGCACGGATTGAGCAGGATGGGGTGAAGAAGGCTTGTGAACATTTTAACTGGTTTTATCAGTTGACTGACAGGACAGTCAGCTGATAGAATAGAAGCAGTGAGCATATTGATGAACTTGGGGAGGATTATGGCATATGGCGAAGCAGTACGATTTAGTGATTGTCGGAGCAGGGCCTGGAGGATATACAGCAGCAATTCAGGCAGCAGATTTTGGGATGAAGGTGGCAGTGGTTGAAGAAAAAGATTTAGGAGGGGTTTGTGTGAACCGGGGCTGTATCCCCACGAAAGCCCTTCTTTACGCGTCCCATATTTTTTCACTGATGCAGAGTAGTGATCAATTTGGAATTTTTACAGATCAGATTTCCTTTGACTATGGGAAAATGCAGCGGTATAAAGAGAAGGCAGTGAAGACCTATAGAGATGAGATCTGCCAGATGTTTAAGGAAAAAAACATTGATTTTATCCATGGAAAAGGAATCCTGCGCCGGGACAGAACCGTGGAGATCCACAACAGCGAGGGCAAAGAATACTGCCAGGGAACCTATGTGCTTTTGGCGACAGGAGCGAAGGCTTATATTCCAGATATCCCAGGAGCAGACCTTCCAGGGGTAGTGACCAGTGATCAGATTCTCCACGGAAATGAGTGGAACTATAACCGAGTGGTGATCGTCGGCGGAGGTGTGATCGGCGTAGAGATGGCCACGATCTTCCACAATCTTTGCAGCCAGGTGACGATTATTGAACGCAATGACCATCTGCTGGGCCCCATGGATCGGCAGGTGGCGCTGGAGTTGGAGGATGATTTAAAACGGCAGGGAATTAATATTTACTGCAGCGTATCTCAGGTATCCATTGAACGGGAGGAAAGCCTGACTTGCAAGTTCCTCACTGGGGACGGCCAGCCGATTAGCCAGAAAACAGGGGTGGTTCTGATTGCCACTGGAAGGAAACCAGATGTCTCCGGCCTGTTTGGTGAGGACGTCCACATGGAGATGAAGAAAGGACGGCTGGTGGTAGACGGCGGATTCCAGACCAGCGAAAAGGGCGTCTACGCAATAGGCGATTTGATCGCGAATATTCAGCTGGCTCATGTGGCGGCAGCCCAGGGAACCTTCGTGGTGGAGAATCTTCTGAAGAAGGATCACAGCATTAAGCTGGAAGTAGTTCCAAATGGAATGTTTGTGAGCCTGCCTATTGTTCCCAGCTGTATTTATACTACACCGGAGATCGCTACAGTAGGAATTACCGAGGAGACAGCCAGAGCATATGGGATGAAGGTCCGGGTAGGGCATTATTCCATGAACGAGAATGGAAAATCCATTATCACCCGAACCGATGGTGGCTTTATCCGCCTGGTATTTGAAGCATATTCCAATACCATTGTCGGCGCCCAGATGATCTGCCCTAGGGCAACAGATATGATTGGGGAGATGGCCACGGCCATTGCTAATGGTCTGACTGCAGTTCAACTCTCTCTGGCGATGCGGGCTCATCCCACGTATAGTGAGGGAATCAAAGCGGCTATTGATGATGCCATGAGGGACTAAAGACAGGGAACATGATTTATAGCGATAATAGGAGGAAGAGGAAGATGATTGAAGCGCGTTTAGTCCATCTCCGTCAGCTGATGAATGAGAAGGGAATGGATGCTTATTTGATCCCCACCGCTGATTTTCATGAATCAGAGTATGTGGGAGAATATTTCAAATGTAGAAGTTTTATGAGCGGTTTTACTGGCTCGGCAGGAAGTCTGGTGGTTACTCCGAACGATGCTGCCCTTTGGGTGGATGGCAGATATTTCGTCCAGGCAGGAGAGCAGCTGAAGGGGAGTACCATCCGCATGATGAAGATGGGAGAAGAAGGCGTGCCGGAGATCGAGAACTTTATTGTGGAGGCAGTGCCAGAGCAGGGATGCCTGGGATTCGACGGGAGGGTGGTTAACAGCTTTACCGGGAAGAAGCTGGAGAAACTCCTCTCCAGAAAAAAGGCATGTATCAAATATGAAGAGGATCTGGTGGATTTGGTGTGGAAGGATCGCCCCTCCATATCTGCAGAGCCTGTCTGGATATTTAAGGAGAGCTATGCGGGGAAAAGCGGGAAAGAGAAGATCGCGGATTTGCGGGCCGCCATGGAGAAGGAAGGGACGACGGTTCATGTGCTGACTACTCTGGATGACATTGCGTGGCTCTTGAATATTCGGGGAAATGATGTGCCCTGCAATCCGGTGGTGCTGTCCTATCTGGCGGTGACGGTGGATCAGGTGATTCTCTTTGCCAATCCGCAGGTGTTTGGCCAAAAGGAAAAGGAATATCTGGAGCAGCTTCCGGTCAGGCTGTGCCCTTACAATCAGATTTATTCCTATATTCATGATTTGAGAGGGGAGACTATCCTTCTGGAGAAAGAGAGGGTGAATTACCGGATGCTCAAGGAGATCCACCCGTCGAATACGATTATCAGCCGGATGAATCCCACAGTTTTGGCAAAGGCGGTAAAAAATCCTGTAGAAATCCAGCATATGAAGGAAGTCCATGTGAAGGATGGGGTGGTGATGACCCGTTTTCTGCGCTGGATGAAGGAGAATGTAGGGAAGATCCCCATGGACGAGCGCTCAGCAGAACAGAAGCTGGACAGCATGAGGCGGGAGACCGAGGGGAATTTAGGCTTGAGCTTTGAAACCATTTCCGCTTATGGCCCCAATGCTGCCATGTGTCATTATTCTGCAACCGAGGAGAGCAATACTGTTATCCAGAATAAAGGATTCTATCTGGTAGATTCTGGCGGGCAATATTATGAGGGAACGACGGATATTACCAGAACTATCGCCATGGGGCCGCTGACTCAGGAGGAGAAGGAGCATTATACATTGGTACTGATGGCTATGCTTCGGCTGGGGGCAGTGAAATTCCCTTATGGTTCCAGAGGTCTGACCCTGGACTATGCGGCACGTCAGGTATTTTGGGATCGGGGGCTGAATTTTAACCACGGGACCGGCCATGGTGTAGGGTGTCTGTTAAATGTTCACGAGCGCCCGGTGGGGATTCGTTGGAAGATGGTGCCAGAGCGGATGGACAGCTGTGTCCTGGAGGCCGGTATGATTACATCCAATGAGCCTGGGCTTTATATTGAGGGAAGCCACGGAATCCGCACAGAGAATCTGATGCTTTGCGTTGAGGACGAAAAGAATGAGTATGGACAGTTCCTGCGTTTTGAATATTTAACTTATGTGCCTATTGATTTGGATGGGGTGGAGCCGTCCCTGATGACAAAAGGGGATATCCAGCTGCTAAATGATTACCATAAAAAGGTATATGAGAAAATTTCTCCTTATCTGGAAGACGAGGAAAGGGAGTGGCTTAAGGCGGCCACCAGAGCGTTGTCCCCAGCTGCTGAGAATGACTGACAGGGGAATTAGGGCTATGGCTCACTGGGAATAGTTAACAGAGTGTGAGATATAGCGGGATGATGGAAGGCCGGAAGCTGCTGCAATGGCTGCAGGACAGCTTCCGGCCTTGTTGTGTTTTGGGATTATGCGGGAGACTTCTGTGGAAGTTCTACCAGCTGATAAGAATGGTGAACCGCAGGGAGAAAGCGTTCCAGAATATGGGAGGTCTGGATGCGAAGGCTGGAGGTATTAATACAGGGATGGCAGCCTATATAGGGGTGACCGTGGATCACGTCCTTGTCGATCACTAGCTGCACTTGATTTGCTGTGTCATTCATCAGTCCCAGAATGCTTACTGAGCCAGGGGTAATATCCAGGAATTGCTCCATATATTCCGGGCCGGCGAAGGAGAGCCGGGAACTCCCGATCTGCCGGGAAAGATCCTTTGTATGAAATTTTTTTGTACCAGGCATTAAAAGAAGATAAAACCTCGTTTTTTGCCCATTGGTTAAAAATAAATTTTTGCAGACGGCAATGCCCAGAAGTTTGTCTACTTCATGGCAGGCCTCGATCGTAGGCATGGCATCGTGATCCAGACGCTGGTAAGGAATCTGAAGCTGATCTAAGAGATCGTAAACGCGGATCTCCTTATCCAGACGTTCGGTACAGTCTAGAGGACGTCCTTCATAGAGGGTTGGATCAATATGGTAAAAGGGGGAGCGGTTCAAATCAGTTGTATGCATAGCAGTTCTCCTGGTAAAATAAAAAATATGATCACAGCTTTAGCTTAGCTTCTGTTACGCTGGCAGCTGCCATCTTTAAGTATATAAAACTCAGGAAAAAATACAAGAGAAATTTTAAGTATCATTCACCATTTAGTTCGTGTCCGCTGTTTTCCTTTTGTCAAAACAAATATACGCAGGAAATAGCTATTTTGAGGTTTTGACGGTTCCCCTTCGTTTCACTCGCCAAAACGCTTTGCAGGATACCAGTTGTGGATAGTAATGGAATTTAATGTCGGACTGCCATTCAGGCAGCAATTAGAAAAGAGGCAGGAATATGAATAAAAAGAAAGAAAAACTAGATCAGGAATTAGAGCAATGGCTTTCCGACTTTCATAAAAAGAAAGGTGCTGACGAGACGGAGAAGGAAAGAAATGCCAGCTTAAAAAAAGACGGGAAAAGGCAGGAGAAAAAGAGCAAAGTCAGCCGAGATAAAGGGGAGAAGAGAAGCCGGGGAGGAAAGACGCATCCGAGAGCGCAAGGAAAAAACACACAGAAAGCACGAAAATCCAGGCGGCTGGAGACGAGACAACAAGATCATCCGTTGAGCGCGATACAGAAACAGAACGTCTCATCCAATGCAAAAACAATATGCTCAGCCGCTGCGCGATGTGGGGGGTGCCAGCTGCTCCATCTTTCTTATGAAGAACAACTTCAGAAAAAAAGGGAATGGGTGTCAGGGCTTTTAAAAGGTGTGTGCCCGGTACACACCATAACCGGGATGGATCAGCCATGGCATTACCGAAATAAGGTTCATGCAGTATTTGACCACGACCAAAAAGGAAATCCGATCTCTGGTGTCTATGAGGCAGGTAGCCACCAGGTAGTTTTGGTGGAGAGCTGCCGAATTGAAGATGAAAAGGCGGACCAGATTATCGGTACTATTCGTTCTATGTTGAAATCCTTCAAAATTCGCACTTACGATGAAGATACTGGATATGGTCTGTTGCGCCATGTCCTGATCCGAATAGGGAAATTTAGCGGCCAGATCATGGTGGTGCTGGTGACCGCCTCACCAATATTTCCCTCCAAGAATCACTTCGTAAAAGCGCTTCGGGAAAAACACCCGGAGATCACCACCATTATTCAAAATATAAATGACAAGAATACCAGCATGGTATTAGGAGAAAGAGAGTCGATTCTGTATGGAAAGGGATATATCGAGGATCATTTATTGGGATATACCTTCCGGATCTCGCCCAAATCCTTTTATCAGATTAACCCCATACAGACAGAAAAGCTTTATCAAAAGGCGGTGGAACTGGCCGGATTAACCGGAAAAGAGACCGTGCTGGATGCATACTGCGGAACCGGAACCATTGGAATCATTGCTGCCTCATCAGCAAAAGAGGTAATCGGGGTGGAATTAAATCCAGACGCGGTCCGCGACGCAGTAAAGAATGTCCGGGGGAATGGGGTAAAAAATATGGAGATTTACTGCAATGATGCCAGTGTATTTCTGTCAGAAATGGCTGACAGAAATACGCCGGTAGATGTGGTATTTATGGATCCGCCTCGCAGCGGGAGTACGGAGATATTTATGAATGCGGTGGGCAAGATGAAGCCATCCAGGGTGGTGTATATTTCCTGTGGACCGGAGAGCTTGGCTAGAGATTTGAACTACTTTAAAAAGCTGGGATATCGAGCAGAAGGGGCTTGGCTGTATGATTTGTTTCCGCAGACGGTTCATGTGGAGACTGTATGTTTATTGTCCAAACTTCATTCAGACCAACATATCGAGGTTGAGCTTCAGATGGACGAACTTGATTTGACGGCTGCGGAGAGCAAAGCCACCTATGAGGAAATCAAGGATTATGTGTTGGAGCATAGTGGATTGAAAGTCAGCAGTTTGTATATCGCACAGGTAAAAGAAAAATGTGGGATTATCGAGAGGGTGAACTACAATCTGCCAAAATCGGAAAATTCCAGACAACCGAAATGCCCGCCAGAG
>CATJIO010000079.1 GCA_949740725.1 uncultured Lachnospiraceae bacterium
CCTGGAATCATCCAGAGCTGGGGAAAATCTACGTACGCTGTGGCGGTGTGCCAGATAAAACATTCAAAAAGCCAGGCGCCTGCCTGAATGGATACCATCAGGACATCACGGAGATTATGCTGACGAGAAAGAAACAGGAGCAGGCCATCATGGAGCTGCTGGAGAAGGTCAGATGGGCAAATTCGGCAAAGAGCGAATTCCTTTCCCATATGTCCCATGATCTCCGTACACCAATTAACGGGATTATGGGAATGCTGGCTATCATGGAGAAAAAAACAGGTGATCTGGAGCAGCAGAGAGAGTGCCAGAAGAAAATCCGTGTGTCCACAGAGCATTTGCTGTCTTTAGTTAATGACGTTCTTCAGGTCAGCAAGTTGGAGAGCGGGAGGCTGGCAGAGGTGGAGGAACCCTTTGACCTCCATGAAATCCTGGAAAACTGTATCACCATCTTATCTGTTCAGGCAGAGATGAGGGGAGTACAGCTGGCGCTGGAAGAGGTTGAGCTGCACCATAGCAGGCTGATCGGAAATCCACTGCATTTGAAGCAAATCTTAATGAATATCATTGACAACGCCATCAAATATAACCGGCCTCAAGGCTCTGTATCTGTTCAGGCAAGGGAAATCTCCTTCCAGGGAGGAATGGCAAACTACCGATTTGTGATTGAAGATACTGGAATTGGTATCGGGGAGGAATTTAAAAAGCACATTTTTGAGCCCTTTACCCAGGAAGACCAAGGAGCAAGGACCAACTATAATGGCGTTGGACTCGGTATGTCCATTGTAAAGAAACTGGTAGATCAGATGAAGGGGAGTATTGAGGTAGACAGCCAGATCGGAAAGGGGAGTGTATTTCAGATCAACCTTCCCATTCAAGTGGATGGAGCTTGGAGTGGGCAGCCTGTGGATGAGAGACAGAATGTTGGGGACAATATTGCCGGGATGCGTGTCCTCTTAGTGGAGGATAATGAGCTCAACTGTGAAATCGTAGAGTTCATGCTGAAGGAGGCAGGTGCAAAAGTGGTGACTGCCAACGATGGAAAAGCCGCCGTGGATGCATTCACGGCATCGGATCCGGGAACCTTTGACTGTGTGCTCATGGATTTGATGATGCCGATTATGAGCGGATATGAGGCGACCCGCGTGATTCGCGGTCTGGATCGTCCAGATGCAAAGGCTGTGCCTATCATAGCGCTGTCGGCGAATGCATTTGAAGAGGATGTGGCAATGGCAAAAGATGCCGGGATGAATGAACACTTGGCGAAGCCAGTGGACATTAAAAAAATGTTCAAGGTGATGAACCAGCTGAGGCCTAAAAATACATAGGCAAAAATAAACCTTGACAAAGGATGTCAGGATATGTGTGCTATAGTAAATGACGAATCAAGATAACACACAATCAAAAGACACGTTGAAAGGTGGAAGAAACAGTGAACGAAAACAATCAGAAATTTTGTCAGTGCTGCGGTATGCCTATGGGAAATACGGATGAAATGTATGGAACCAATGCTGATGGAAGCAAAAATGAGGAATATTGCAGATATTGCTTTGAAAAGGGGGAGTTTACCTTTTCAGGTACTATGGAAGAATTGATTGAGGCATGCGTACCCAATATGGCGACCGCTAACCCGGATATGAGTGAAGAAGAAGCAAGAAAAATCATGCTGGAGTGGTTCCCGACCTTAAAACGCTGGAAAAAATAGTTACGTTTTCCCGTTATTTTTGCCGATGCCCGGTTTCGTGCCGGGCATCGGCTGTTTTTTCTGCCGGTATCCATTGGCAGCGTGCGAGTTCAGGAAAGGGGTAGCATCAGATTAGATCCGCATTATTACGCATATTTTTATATTCTGCAACAGAGCGGTCAAAGGTCTGGATATGATAGTAGAGCCAGTCTCTAACCTTCTCATTTACCATGGCGACGAAGGCGTCTGTGGGGCCCTCCTCCTCCATAAGCATATCGTAAAGCTCCTTGACAGCGGTCCGTAACTCTACATGTTTTTTCTTATGCTCTGCGATGCCGGGATAGTCAATGGACTCCTGGAGCGCTTCCTCCGCGTTGAAATGGAAATCTGTATAGTCTGCCAGATAGTTCAGCATTTTGGCGGCGCCGGCCTTGTTAGAGCGTTCCTCGCAGCTGCGTAAAAGATCGTTGATTTTGCCGATAAGCTCCTTGTGCTGAGCGTCAATGGTCTCATTTCCTGTAATCAGATCATCGGTAAATTCTGCGTACATGGTATATCCTCCTTGTCATATTAATAGATCTAATTTACCACAATTACAAGGAAATTTCCACTGCTTTTTTATCTGGAAGATAAATAGTGTTATGGTCTGTATCAACCATTTACTAAAATGGATATACCCTCAGTAGAGACAAAGTTTTTTGGAAAACCGCACTCTTTTTGGACAGAAGAGCGGCAGGATTAACGATAAACTTTGTGTTCATAGGCGGCAAAAACCAGGTCAGGAAAAGGAATCTGGCAGGAATGGATATAATTCTTCGTAGGATTCCTCTTCTGCGTCACTCTGGGGCGGCGTAGGAATTAGGCCAGTGCAGTCCCAGCTGGAGCAGACCGATCCCTCCAGATCGTGGAATTCCCGGTGTAGTCCCAATTCGTTCTCTTCAACAGAATCTTTTTTATCATTATTTTTCATCAAAATCACCTCTCTGTCATACGGATTGTACTGCGATGATCCGCAGTGGATATTGAGCGCATACTCAATGAGTACTTTTAGTATGAGACGAGATGATATTTTTATTCTGGTGGTTTTTGTTAATTATTTTGCGTCATTCCTACAGGCATTCAACGCCGCCTCAATGAAGCCACGGAACAAAGGATGAGGCCGGTTGGGGCGGGACTTAAATTCCGGGTGGGCCTGGGTAGCCAGAAACCAGGGGTGGGAGGGAAGCTCGATCATCTCCACAATCTGGCCATCTGGGGAGAGGCCGGAGAGGAGCATGCCATTTTGGGATAGGATATCCCGGTAATCATTATTGACCTCATAGCGGTGCCGGTGTCTCTCCC
The DNA here is from genome assembly GCA_949740725.1 of uncultured Lachnospiraceae bacterium. GTDB lineage: Bacteria > Bacillota > Clostridia > Lachnospirales > Lachnospiraceae > Caccovicinus. The sequence goes on from CATJIO010000079.1 coordinate 3,023, forward strand.
AGATCTCCTCCCTGCCATAGAGGGCGTAGGCCCTGGAGGACGGATCCAGGCGGCAGGGATAGGAGCCTAGCCGCAGGGTGCCGCCCAGGTTTTCCAATCCCTCCTGATCCGGCATAAGGTGGATTACCGGATGGGTGGTGGCCGGATCCAGCTCTATACTGTGGGCATCGCTGTAGCGGAGCACATGGCGGGCAAATTCTATGATAGACAGCTGCATGCCCAGACAGAGGCCAAGGAAGGGGATATTTTCCTCTCTGGCATAGCGGATAGCCTCGATCATCCCCTGAATCCCCCGGATACCGAAGCCGCCTGGCACCAGGATCCCGGACACATGTCCCAGGATTTCCGGGGCATTTTCCCGGGTCAACTGCTCAGAATCCACCCAATTAATGGATATGGAGGCATGATTTGCCACACCACCGTGCTTTAATGCCTCCACCACCGAGATGTAGGCATCGTGGAGAGCAGTGTATTTGCCTACCAGGGCTATTTTTACCTGATGTTCCAGGTGCTTCCAGGCATAAATCATGGATTCCCACTCTTCCAGATCCGGAGGTGGGCAGGGAAGCTTTAAACATTTGCAGGCAACCTCAGCCAGATGTTCCTTTTCCATGGCCAGGGGAGCTTCATATAATAAATCCACATCCAGATTCTGGAGGACATGGCTTTGGGGGACATTACAGAAGAGAGCAATTTTTCCGCGGATTTTGTCGTCGATAGGATGTTCAGAGCGGCACACGATGATATCTGGCCGGATTCCCATACCTTGTAAATCCTTGACGCTGGCCTGGGTGGGCTTGGTCTTTAATTCGCCGGAAGCTTTCAGATAGGGGATCAGGGTGACGTGAATTAATATGGCATTCTCCGGTCCCACTTGCTGCTGGAACTGGCGGATGCTTTCTAGAAAGGGCTGACTTTCAATATCGCCCACCGTGCCGCCTACCTCGATGATGGCGATCTCTGTGTCGGCGGAGCCGTAGCTGCGGTGAAAGCGGTTTTTGATCTCATTGGTAATGTGGGGAATGACCTGGACAGTGCCACCACCGTAGTCGCCCCGACGCTCCTTTTGGAGCACATTCCAGTAGATTTTCCCAGTGGTGACATTGGAGTTGACATTTAGATTCTCATCAATAAAGCGCTCATAGTGGCCAAGGTCCAGGTCCGTTTCCACCGTCATCGGTGACGAAAACCTCGCCGTGCTGAATGGGATTCATGGTCCCTGGGTCAATATTAATGTAAGGGTCAAATTTTTGCATGGTAACCTTGTAGCCTCTGGCCTTTAGAAGACGGCCGAGAGAAGCGGCGGTGATTCCTTTTCCCAGGCCGGAAACCACGCCTCCGGTGACAAATACGTATTTTACTGACATAAAGGGTTACCTCCTGTGAACGTGTGGCGGATTTTTTAACCCAACTATTATACAACCCATTTCTCAAGAAATCCAGAATTATTTTATAAAATTTTAAACTTTTTCCAACTGGTTTTTCTTGATTTATGGAGAGACTGACACTATAATGGTATAGAATAGCGCAAAAATTGGTTATTGTCCGCACACCGCCGGACTGTGTCAGGAAGACCAAACGTTTATGCGCAGTTCAGATGGAGGAGCGAGATATTTATGGATAACAATCATACGCCAGACAATAATAATACCAATGGCAATAATAAGCTGCCCAAAGGCGGTCAGACTGTACTGATCTGGGTGGTAGCGGCGCTGATTACTTTTTTTGTGATTAGCTTGATGCGGGATGTGGTGGCGAGAAATTCAAACCACGAGTTTACTTACGATGAGTTTGTCCAAATGATTGAGGATGGGCAGATCGAGGAAGTGACCTTCCAGGGTTCAACCATTGAGATTGAGCCGGTGGCTGAGGTGAAGATGGCGCACCCTCTGGTAAAGTATTTCTATACCATCCGGGTTTCCGGGGATCTGGAGCTGATCCCCCAGCTGCGGGAGGCAGGGGTGAAATTTCATGAGGTAAAGCAGGATACCAGCATGATCCTGGAATCGATTATCAGCTTTGCCATTCCCTTCCTGTTTATTGTGATTTTCATGAATTTCATGATGAAGAGGATGGGAGGAGGCGGCCTCATGGGCGTAGGTAAGAGCAATGCCAAGATGTACGTCCAGAAGGAGACCGGCATCACTTTCCAAGATGTGGCAGGAGAAGATGAGGCAAAGGAGTCTTTGACGGAGATCGTAGACTTTCTCCACAATCCGGCCAAGTATACGCAAATCGGCGCGAAGCTTCCCAAGGGAGCTCTCCTTGTAGGCCCTCCCGGCACAGGAAAAACGCTGCTGGCCAAGGCGGTGGCAGGAGAGGCTCATGTGCCCTTTTTCTCTCTGTCAGGCTCAGATTTTGTGGAGATGTTCGTAGGCGTGGGGGCTTCCCGTGTTCGCGACTTATTTAAGCAGGCTCAGGAATCGGCGCCCTGTATCGTATTTATCGATGAGATTGACGCCATCGGTAAGAGCCGTGACTCCCGGTACGGCGGGGGCAATGACGAAAGGGAGCAGACCTTAAATCAGCTTCTATCGGAGATGGACGGTTTCGACTCATCAAAAGGCTTACTGATCTTGGGAGCAACTAACCGTCCGGAAATTTTGGATCCCGCTTTGCTCCGCCCAGGCCGTTTTGACCGCCGGGTGGTGGTGGATAAGCCGGATATTAAGGGCCGGGTGAATATCTTAAAGGTGCATTCTAAGGATGTTCTTCTGGATGACAGCGTGGACTTTGAGGAAATCGGTCTGGCCACCTCCGGCGCGGTAGGCGCAGATCTGGCCAATATGATGAATGAGGCTGCCATCAATGCGGTGAAGCATGGGCGGAAGGCAGTTTCCCAGAAGGACCTTTTTGAGGCTGTAGAGGTAGTGCTGGTGGGCAAGGAGAAGAAGGATCGGATCTTAAGCAAAGAAGAGCGGCGTATCGTCTCTTATCACGAGGTAGGACATGCCCTGGTTAGCGCTCTCCAGAAGGACGCTGAGCCGGTTCAGAAGATCACTATTGTTCCCCGTACTCTGGGAGCCCTGGGCTATGTGATGCATGTTCCGGAGGAAGAGAAGTATCTGAATACGAAGAAGGAGCTGGAGGCCATGTTGGTGGGATATCTGGGAGGACGTGCCGCCGAGGAGCTGGTATTTGACACCGTGACCACTGGCGCTGCAAATGATATCGAGCAGGCCACTCGCCTGGCCAGAGCCATGGTGACTCAGTATGGTATGTCGGAGAAATTCGGCCTGATGGGCCTGGAATCCAAGGAGAATCAGTATCTTAGCGGACGGACAGTGATGAACTGTAGTGATACCACCGAGGCGGATGTAGATAAAGAGGTGATGGAGATCTTAAAGAGAGCCTATGAGGAGGCGAAGCGGCTGCTTCGGGATAACCGGGAGGCTATGGATAAGATTTCCCAATTCCTTATTGAGAAGGAGACCATCACCGGGAAAGAATTTATGCGGATCTTCCGGGAGGTGACCGGAAAGCCAGAGGAAGAGAAGAAGGAAGAAACTAAGGAGAAAGAAGAAGGGGCAGAGTGCCTGTCCCAGTAGATGAACAAGTAATTGAGAATAAAGAGGGAGCGCGTGAAGAGCCGCGGGTCTGTCCTCAGGATAGGAGATCATGGAGATGTTGAAGCAGCTGGTAGAGAAGTGCCGCTCTTACCGGAGATTTTACCAGAAAGAGCGGGTGAACGAAGATATCTTGAAGGAATTGGTGGATTTGGCCAGGCTGACGGCTTCCACGGCCAATTCTCAGGCCCTGAAGTTCCGCCTGGTGGTTACTCCCCAGGAATGCGGGAATGTATTTCCTGCCATTGCCTGGGCCGGAGCCATTCCGGACTGGCCGGGGCCCGCAGAGGGAGAGCGGCCGGCCGCCTACATCCTGATTTGCTGTGATCAGACCTTGGGGAAAAATAAGCTGTGGGATGAGGGAATCGCCGCCCAAACTATCCTTTTGGGAGCAGTGGAAAAGGGGTTGGGCGGTTGTATGATTGGAAGATTTAAACGGGGGCAGGTCGCCCAGGCCTTGGGGATTGACCAGGAGCGGTATCAGCTGTCTTTGCTTCTTGCTCTGGGGAAGCCGAAGGAGGTGGTGACCCTGGTTCCAGTAAAAGCAGATGGGGACGTCCGTTACTATCGGGATGAGAACCAGGCGCACTATGTTCCCAAGCGGGCGCTGGAAGACTTACTGCTGTAATTATGGAGGATCTGTTTACCACAAAGAACGCTCCAGTTGTGGCCTCCCAGCGGATTCTTTACACCCCGTCTAATTTTGCGCGGATGTCCCTGGCCCATCTTCAAGAGATCGGCTCTCTTCAGGCGAAGCAGCCCCATGTGTCAAAGCGGGAGAATTTGTCCTCCTATTTATTTTTTATGGTTACAGAAGGGGAGGGAAGGCTGCAGTATGGGGAGGAGACGTATCCCCTTTTCCCCGGCGACTGCGTCTTTATCGACTGTCGCAGGTTCTATAGCCACAGCACCCAAAAGAAGCTCTGGAGCCTTTCCTGGATCCATTTCTATGGTCCTGCCTTAAGCGCAATTTATGACAAGTATCTGGAGCGGGGCGGTAGGCCAGTCTTCCATCCGACGGATTTAGGTGTTTTTACGGCGCTTCATCAGCGGATTTTCCAGATGGCTTCCTCGGATGATCACATCCGGGATATGAAGATTAATGGGGAGCTGAATCATCTGCTCACCTTGCTGATGGCTCAGTCCTGGCATCCCAGGCCGGCTGGCGGGGAGGGATTAAAAAAGCAGAATGTCCTTCCAGTGAAGCAATATCTGGAGGAGCATTATGAGGAGAGGATAACGCTGGACTTTCTCTCGGAACATTTTTTTATCAGCAAGTATTATCTGACCCGGGTGTTTAAGGAGCAATTTGGAGTCAGCATTAATCACTATCTGGTGAACCTCCGGGTGACCAAGGCCAAGCAACTGTTGCGTTTTACCGATGAAAAGCTGGAGGTGATCGGCTATGCCTGCGGTTTGGGGGCGCCTCATTATTTCAGCCGGATTTTTAAGCAGGTGGAGGGGGTTAGCCCTTCGGAGTATAGGGAGAAGTGGTAAATGACACATCTTCATTGGTTGGTAAGAAGCGGCCGGTGAAGATGTATTTTGTTTTATGGGACAGTACCCTTTGTCCACTTAGGGTAGGCCCTCTGAAATAAAATCGTTGAAAAGATGAGAGCAATATTGTGCAAGTAAACTGCAAGATTTGGAATTTAACGAGGAGCCAGGATTAGGTAAAATAGCGGTAAAGAACAGTGACAAAAATAGAGGAAAGAAAGCAGAGGGTTTATCCATATGGCAAAAACAGCATTAATTACTGGTATTACTGGTCAGGACGGCTCCTACCTGGCTGAATTTCTGTTAGAAAAGGGCTATCAAGTCCACGGCATTGTGCGCCGCATATCCACAGCAAATACAGGACGTATTCAGCATCTGCTGGATCAGATCACTCTTCACGACGGGGATTTATCAGATTCTTCCTCCCTGATCCGCATTATTGGCCAGGTGCAGCCGGAGGAGATCTATAACTTGGCGGCCCAGTCCCACGTGCAGGTATCCTTCGATGCCCCGGAGTATTCTGGCGATATTGACGCCTTGGGGGTTCTGCGGATCCTGGAGGCGGTCCGCATCCTGGGATTGGCGAAGAAGACGAAGATTTACCAGGCTTCCACCTCAGAGCTCTATGGCAGGGTGGAGGAGGTGCCTCAGCGGGAGACTACGCCTTTCCATCCCTACAGTCCTTATGCGGTAGCCAAGCAGTATGGTTACTGGATCACCAGGGAGTACCGGGAGGCTTACGGCATGTTTGCGGTTAATGGGATTCTCTTTAACCACGAGTCAGAGCGGCGGGGGGAAAATTTCGTCACCCGGAAGATTACTCTGGCAGCTGGGCGGATTGCTGAAGGGTTACAGGATCATCTGGAGCTGGGGAATCTGGACAGCCTGCGGGACTGGGGATACGCTAAGGATTATGTGGAATGCATGTGGATGATTCTCCAGCATGAGACCCCGGAGGATTTTGTCATCGCCACAGGGGAGCAGCACACGGTCCGGGACTTTGCCCAAAAGGCATTCGCTGCCAATGGCTTCACTCTCCGCTGGGAGGGCGAAGGCCTGGAGGAGAAGGGGTACGATGAGGAGACCGGCAGGCTGCTGGTGCGGGTTAATCCCCAGTGGTTTAGGCCCACGGACGTGGACAATTTGTGGGGGGATCCCACAAAGGCAAAGACGGTGCTTGGGTGGGATCCCCAGAAAACCAGCTATGAGGAGCTGGTCCGCATCATGGCTGAGCACGACAGGGCCCTTGCAAAAAGGGAGGCGGCCATGAAGGGAGGAGAAGATAAGGGATGATGAAGAAAGATTCAAAAATATATGGGGCAGGCCATCGGGGCATGGTGGGCTCTGCCATTGTCCGGGAGCTGGAGCGCCAGGGCTATGGGAATATCGTTACCCGCACCCACAGGGAGCTGGACTTATGCCGCCAGGATCAGGTGGAAACATTCTTCGCGGAAGAGAAGCCGGAGTATGTCTTTCTGGCGGCAGCTAAGGTGGGCGGGATTCTGGCTAATCAGGACGCCCTGGCAGATTTTATGTATGACAACATGCTTTTAGAGATGAATGTGATCCATTCAGCCTGGAAAAATGGATGTAAAAAGTTAGAATTTTTAGGTTCCTCCTGTATTTACCCCAGGATGGCTCCCCAGCCCATGAAGGAGAGCTGCCTGCTCACCTCTGAACTGGAGAAGAGCAATGAGGCTTATGCCCTGGCCAAGATCTCTGGATTGAAATACTGTGAGTTCCTGAACCGGCAGTATGGCACGGACTACATTTCCGTGATGCCCACTAATCTTTACGGCCCCAATGACAATTATCATCCTACCCACAGCCATGTGCTTCCGGCGCTGATCCGCCGGTTCCACGAGGCCAAAGAGCAGGGGCTTTTGGAGGTGGTTTGCTGGGGGGACGGTTCTCCTTTGCGGGAGTTTCTCTATGTAGACGACCTGGCGAATCTATGTGTTTTCCTGATGAATCACTACAGCGGGAATGAGACAGTGAATGCCGGCACCGGCAAGGAGCTGACCATCAAGGAGCTGACCGAGCTGGTGGCAAACGTGATCGGCTATGGGGGGGAAATCAAGTGGGATACCTCCAAGCCCAATGGC
>CATJIO010000080.1 GCA_949740725.1 uncultured Lachnospiraceae bacterium
CTTCCTGGATGTGTTAGCGGAGGCAATACGCTGGCCGAAGCTATTCTTATGGGCACAGATGCCGCTTCCGGCTGGGTTCTTGACGAGTTAGAAGACGGAAAACCCGCACCTGAAGCAAGCCCGTTAGAAAACATTATCCCTGAACCCGGCGGTTTCGTAAGTATGCTGGTTCTGGATATGGATGCCTATGCTGAAAAGTATGGGGATAAAGCCGTAAGAAAAAACCTTACTATTCCAGCATGGCTTAATACTTTTGCGGAAAAAAACCATATTAATTTTTCCCAGGTACTTCAAGATGCATTAACTGCTATCTATCAGAGGCAACAAGCTTAAAAGAAAGCCGCCTGTCTTCACACAGGCGGCTTTTTTCTTTCCCATGATTCTATTGATGTAATTACCTCTTATTTCCAATAAAAGAACATCCCTCGTGTGAAGGATGAAAAAAGACAGCAGCTTTTTCCCGCTATCTTTTCCCGTTTACTTCCATGTAAACCTTATCAATCCCTAAACGGATAACATCAGCTTTGGAAAGTCCAGTCTGTTCGCAGCATTTCTCCAACTTTAGGAGTTCTTCATCCGTCATTCTGATTCGATAATTATTCGTCTTTGGACTGTCCGTAGGTCTACCCATTTTCTTTTTCTCTACGGTTCATCACTTCCTATCTTGCCCTTTCAGCCAATACGTGTTATTATTGACCTTAGGAGATTGGGCGGTGGCAAGCCCGCCCTTTCTGCTTTCTCTTATTTCAGTTCCAAATCCTCTGTCGGAATACCCAAAGCCTGCAATCTTGCTTTCAGTACTTTTTCCTGATATTCGATTTCCTTGTCTTTGTTCTCTGCCGTTTTTACTCTTTGCAGATTAACAAATTCTTTTATTGCCCGTTCTTTCAGTTCCAGCTCATTCACGTCTAATACCTCCATGTTATTTTCTCCTTTCCAGTTAAAGCCTTGCCCCTCTAACTACATTAAGCATAATATTTGGATATCCAAAAGTCAAGAGGTTTTTCAATTTATTTTTCGCCCTACCTACGAAAAATAAAAAGAGCAATGCATTTCGCAGTACCCAATAAGCTTTATAGGGAGGCCAAGAGCATACCCTAGCAGGACTTCTCCCCTATGTTCAATCCATATCATTATGTAATCCCTATCCTCCAACTTGGCAATATGGTTTTTACGAAATAACGCAGGCAATCGCACCCATGATCCATCTGCTTTACCGGCTTTTCCTCTCCCCGTTCTACTGCCTTTTCATCCCAGGCATAAGACTGCATCTCTGCTTTTAGCCCTACACAGGAGCGATTAATCTTAATGTTCTCCTGTGCCAATAGGGTAGCTACTGCACGGATCCCATCCAGCACCTCATTATCCGCAGGCTTTACATAAAATCCTCTACCTCTTAGCTCCGCGATAAACGACGCTGCAGAAGGATCAACAATAATTGTACATTGATCCTCGGGGGCCGTCCCCATAAACTTTGCTAAGTCATCCGCGTACTGGGCATCTGTCTTCTGTGGATTCCCGCTCCTTCTGGCTTCCTCTGACCGGCTATCCCAGCGGTATTCCCGATCTATCCACACCGTTTCACCATCATCCCATATCTCTAAAAATACACAAGGATTTGTCGTACCATAGTCCACCGCAATATACTTTTGAGCGATAGACTTTAGTGCTATGGGCCGCTCCTCATCGATGTAGTAATTCCTTTTCGTGCACATAGTATAGATGAGGCCCTCAGCCACCGCCCATAAACCTTTTATGTAGCGAAGGAAGAATACGCCAGCATACATCCCGCGATACCTGGCTTTAATCGCCTCATCCAAGCTGAGGTTATCCTCCATGGTGAAGTGAAGGTAAACCAGCCTTTTTTCCTTCTTTTTCTCAATCCAGTTGGTTTTAAACCAATGCGCGGGGCCTGCAGGATTGCAGTTAAACCAGAATTTACTGCCTGCCACAGAGCATCGGCCGGTTGCCTGATTGACAAAGCTTTCCGGCATCAAGGCTACCTCATCAAAAAAGGCCCCCGCCGCCGTGATGCCCTGCACCAGCTCCTGGGAACCTTCATCCTTGCCTCCAAAGATGTAAAAATAGTTTGTCCGTCCCTTTCTTGATACCTCCAGCATGTTTGGGGTTTCTCCAGACAGATGGTGGATAGCATGATATCCCCGGCTCCGCAGCATCGTCTTTAAATTTGTAAGCACATTCCTCTGGAAGGAGCTGATGGTTTTTCCGGCCATGATGAAGTTCTGACCGTCAAAGGATTCCATAGCCCAGAAGACGAACCCTAGGGACATGGCCACTGTCTTTCCGGAACGGATGGCCCCATCTGCAATGATGCCATCATAATCCCTTACCGGACTGCCCTCCATCCACCAATTCATTACCTGGCGCTGTTTGCGGGAGAACGGCTTAAACTTAAATATCGGTCGTTTCCTCTTCATCCGCCTGCCTCCATCCTTCCCAGTCATTGCCTGGTTTTAATGCATCAATAAAACCGTCGTCCTGCTCTTCCTCATCCGGCTGCCCTGCCTGAGCTTTTGCCACAACTACCTGCGCCTGTATCTGTTCGAGCCGTGCTTTCTGCTCTTCACTGGCGGCTTCCCAGTCCTTATGAAGCATCTCATCGTATTGCTTAATCATTGCCCTAAGCTCTCCCTGGGCACGGGCTTGAGCTTTCATAAATTCATTCTGCTTATCCCAGGCCTGCTGCACTTCCCAGCGCTCCTCTGTGACAGTTTCGCCGTCCTTGTACCCAATCTTATCAATCGTCTTATCCTGCAGGTCTTTTACATAAGCAATCCGCTGTGCCCGGATAATGGCAGCATAGGCAATCTGAATCTGATGCCAAAGTAGATCCAGCGGATCCGCCTGGTCGATGGCAGAAAAAATCTCCCGGGTTTCGTCCGGGAGATACTTAGAGAAGAATCCATATTTTTCTGCTTTCTTATTTCCTGGCGGGCCACCGGAGCTATTCTTGTTCCCCGGCTGGGCACCGCGCTTTTTCTTTACCGAGCGTTCGGATAAAAAAAGCGAACGTTCGTTTTCCCACTTGTGGGTAGACTTCCAGCGGCGGACCGTCCCTTCCGGCAAATCCAGCGTCTTTGCAATCTCAATTAGTTTCTTACCTTTCAGGTACATGGCCTTTGCTTCTTCTATTCTTGGATCCGGCGCTCTGGCCATGCCGGCTCACCTCCTGTTCGTTGGTTTTGGGGAAAGAAAAGAGATGGCCGAGGCCATCTCTCAATCGCTTCATCTATTATAAGTTTACACTTCATTTTCAACCTATAAATTAGGATTTTTAAATTCACTTTTAACTTCTATTTCTTCGAATACATTCGACACACTTTGCCGCTTTATCTCTTTTTCCTCCCCATTGTCTTTGGCAAAAATTAAGCTTGTCATATGGGACATACTTCTATAAGTTAAAATTAAAAATAATATAGATATAAATATCCAGAAATGATATACATTATTTGATATCTCGTCACTCATACTTTCTCGAACTTGCATTATTAACGAAGATGATGCACTTATTAGTCCAACCAAAATAGTTGATTTTACATACTTTCCAAATAAACCTCTTTTATCCCTTTCGAAAACATATCGTACAAATTTTGATTCATTCCTCATACTTAAAACAGCTGGCATAATTGCACCTATAAAGCCTATTATAATTGACTCTAAATTAACTAATCCATTAAGCAATTCAGTATAATTTCCATCTGTTCTAATATCAATTTTAAGATGAAACAATATCCATGAAACTATGGCCGAAATTATATATGGATAGCCTCTTTCAAAATAGTATCCTAATAGCGCCATGCTCAATACCCCTCTTTATTTAGCCCGAATTACTCTGCTGCTCAACTCTTCTTTTCTATCTTTATAATATTTTATCATATTTCGCGCCATATATTCCGGATCTAGCACTGTTTTTTCTGGAGTTTTAAATTCTATAATATCGTTATATATATTTTCAATTAAATCAATCGTTTCTACATATGCTTTATCGTCGTCCTTAACCTTCACATGTGCCCCAACTACAGATGAATCCGTTTTTATTTCCTCTATTAAAGATTCAACCTCGTCGATATTTAAAGTACCGCTCCTTGTCCTTCCAATCCCAATTTTTATAGTTCCAGAAACTCCATAGAAACTTTGATAAAACTTTTTCAAACGACTTAAAGAACTTTTTTCGTCTGCTTCTGCTCTCTCTATATTGGCAAATGAAATTTCTATTGTACGATATTTTTTTCGTTTACATTTCAAATCAACATCTTGATAAATTGCCTTAATCGATATCCTTTCTTCATTTTCTCCCCAAACACGCGAAATAAGTTCAGATAACCTCTTTAGCCCCAATGAGAATCGATTGGATTGAATCATTGCTAGTCCCGTTTGATTATCATATAGCATATATACATCTTCACCGATATATTCATCGTCTGCTAATTCAATTCCTTTTGCCTCTTGATTTTTTTTAGCTATTGATGGTATGTTATCCCCTCTTAATTTCATAAAGCGAATTATCCAGACATCTTCCTTCTCAGAGTAATCTATTTTTTCTATTTGTCCCTTTGTGTCTTCTAAGTCCAACGGCTCTCTTAAAAGCCTTTTCGTTTTTACTTTATTAACCCATTTAATTATATCAAATTTACCAATGCCCTTCCACTTCTCTCCATCCTTTATTTGTCTTACTACTCCAAAGTATTGAAATTTTATATTCCTAACATTCATATTTTACACTCCAATCCGACATTTTTCTACATTATACCACAAGATAATATATCATAATTGCCAAAATTGGAAATAAATTTTATATAAAATGCCATGCCACAATTTACATTGCTTTACATTAATACATATCTAAATATAATTTATACTAGAACATATGTTCTTATTTGTCAATATTCGTAAAAAAAGACACCCTCTTTCAAGGATGCCTTCTTTTCCTGGAATGTCTGGATGGAGAGTCCGGAAACCAGCCCAATGCCTCTATACAATTATGCATGATACAATTATAAACCACTTAAAAGGACATTGCAAGGACACGATTTGGGCATAGATTTGTCAAGCCCTCACAGCATCAACGCATCTACCCCGAAAAGATAGACTCCCAGGCTCCCGGTAAGCTCCGTTATCCATCTCCTGGAAGTCCTGTCTGAACAGTTTAGAACTTCTGATATGCTGTCATGCGTCATACCATCCAAGTAATAATACCGAAACGCCATATACTTCTCCGGAGTATTCCTTCTGTATTCCTCATCCTCCAAAAGCTTCAAGCACTTATCGATATGCGCCAGCATGACTAGGCTACGGAGCTTGCTCCTTACGATGCTTTCAACAAAAATATTGACATTATCCTCTTCCAACCCCTCGATGGGATCCTCAGTCAGACTGGACAGGTCGGAAACGCCCTCCTCCACACTCTTCACCATACGGTTGTAATTCTCCATCAGGGCTTTTGTGTTTTGGAATATTTTTACCTTCTTTTTCTGGCGTTCCTCCTTCCTTACTTCAGCGATCGCTTCCTTTGCTGCCTGTTTTGCAATCTTCTCAGCTTCGGCCATGTTCATTGGCATCCTCTCCCTCCTCGCTATTTTACCCTTGGCTTGTACTCCCGGTCACTAAACAAATATTCCTCCTCCTTCCTCTGCCGCCCCAGGAGCTGCCGCATCTGGTTAAGTGTCCTACGGTTGTTTTGATCCTCAAAGAACCGTACCACCTGCTCATAAAGCTTCACGATGTCCTTATTCTGTCTCCGTTCCCTACGGCTGTGCTGCAGTTTTGTCGCAACCCGGTTCCGCTCCGCCTTATCGATGGCAAACTCTATCTCGTGGAGAAGATCCTGAAGGCGGCGATCCTCCCCGTTTACGCCATCATAGGCCAGACGGTACGCCGCATGACAGCGGTCAACAAAATTTAGAAACTCAGCCAGCTGGTCGGATGGATTCTTTTTTTGCATTTGTATATCCCCCCTTACTTCGCTTTTTCTTTCGTGCTATTCATCTGCTATAAAACTTATTGCAATTTAACTCCAACATGTTATAATAAATGACATGGAAGCATAGCTCAGCTGGGATGAGCGCTCGCCTGACTAGCGGGAGGTCAAGGGTTCGAGCCCCTTTGCTTCCATTTTTCTTTGCAAATGGGCTGCCATAAACACTCAGCCACCTGATCTGCTTTACAAGCATACCGCGCCTCTCCTCTCCCTCATCTGCATCGCAACCTCCGCATAATCCACCGTCATCCCGTTTGCCAGTAGCACGATGTGCGGATACTTTTTTACCACCTGGCTCTCTTCCCAAACACCCCAGGATAGCTCATCTCCCGGTTTCGCTTTACGCAGGTTATGTATCTCGATCTTTGTCCCCACTGGCACCTGCTTTGCCAGTTCCAGCTCATACGGACTTATCGGATTCCGAAACTCGCCATCCTCCCTCCACCCCTGTGGCTTACGGCTTTTCGTTGTGGCGATTTTATTCACGCTGCACTGGTAGAGCTCCGCGATCTGCTTCACCGTCAGTCCCTTCTCCACCAGGGAATCCACCGCACTCCGTGTCGGTTTCTCTACCGCTGTCTTACCCATTCTGGCCCTTATCCTCCTTCCCACCATCTCTCACCGCGACTCTCTTTCCAGCCGCGCAAACGTAGCGAGCATAATCCTCCCGCAAATCGGCGCCCCGTGATGATTTTTCACAATCACCTTAAAGTCTTCGGTCATTTCCATCCAGGTTCTTTCATCCATTTCCCTTCCATGGTATTTCAAATAAAACTTATAGGATTCACAATAAACGGATTTTACCAGGGCTCCCTCTTCCTCTATCCTGGTCATAAGATGCACCCCGCTTTCCGGTAATGAGTACGGCGCCGCCGGTACTGGTTTTGGCAGAAGGCGATATCATCCACATAGTCGTAACAAAGCGCCTCCAGTTTCCCTTCAACCGCCCTGGCAATCCTCCCGATACTCTGGGTCACTACCGCATAGTCTTTCTTTGGAGTGGTCAGGTAAAGCCGGTCAAGCCGGGGAATGTCCAGCCCCTCCTTCGCCAAACTGTAAGAGGCAAACAAGAAATGCTTCTTGCCGGCCCGCATATCCGAAATCGCCTGTGCCCTGGCAGCCTTTGCTCTTTTGCTGGTCATGTTCCCATCAATCATTACGGCATCTGGCCGGATCCCTTCCGGAAGCAGCTGCATCAGTGTTTTTAGATGCTCAAGGCGGTCAGAGAGAATCAGGTTGTAATGCTCTGTATTGTTTATCAGGTCCTTTATGATCGCCTGGTTTCTTTCCTGGTTCTTGATCAGGTATGGGAACAGCTTCCCATACTCCAGGGTTCCGTCCGTATCCAGGCAGCTTCTTTCTGCCTTAATCCCCGTATCCCGCTGTACAATACGGACTCTCACTATCTTTTTTGCCACAGCAGCCCCTGGTACTTGGTAAATGACCGGGCCTACAATGGCAAAGGTGCTACGGATCAACCCGTCAGACCGGTGCACCGTGGCGCTCAGTCCGTATTTATATCTGGTGGCCAGCTGGTTCATCACCTTGTAGAACATCGTCACTTGCGCCGGCGTCCCCGCCAGGCGGTGGCACTCATCCACAATCACCGTGTCCCACGCATACCGGTACTTGGGCAGGTCCAGCTTACACAAGGTCTGTACTGTGGCAAAGGTCATATGGCTTCCAAGATGTACCTTTCCCGCAGTAATCTTTCCCAGGGCATCCTCCGGAAGATACTGTGCCGCCCGGCTGCAGGACTGCTCCAGGAGATCCTGGGTATGGGTGACCCACAGCGTTTTCCGAGAAAGCCTGGCGGCCAAGGCAATGCCCATCTGCGTCTTTCCAGAACCGCAGGGGCTCTGGAGTATTCCGCAGCTATGGAGCGCCATTTCCTCTACCGCGGGCTCCTGGTAATCGTACAGCGGGATTATCCCCGGGTATTCCAGCAGGCCGTTATCGGCCAAGTCAAGCTTATACTCGCAGCTAGACGGAATCATTCCCCGGATTTCTCTCCCAACCCCTACCGGGAGCACCAGGTCATCTCCGTCTACCCAGTAAAGCCAAATGTGTGCTGGCGTATTCCCAGTCCACAGGCCCCGACGCTTCCGGTTCGCGTATTCTGGATTGGGAAGGATCAGGTTTTCTTTGCACCATTCCTGCAGCGTCTTATCCGCGCCTTTTATCCGAATCTCACTTCCAATGACCACTTGCATCTTCGCCACCCCACTCATCAATCCGGTTTCTGGCATTCAGCCATGCCGTAAATTCCTCTCCATACAGCTGGCAGGTTTCCAGGATAACCTGCTTTGCGCCTTTATCCCGCAGCATCCCCAGCTGCCAGTAATCTATCATGTATATCTGCCTGCCCGGGAAACGGATTACAAATTTCCCGCGGCTGTTTCCGGTCAGCTCAAACAGATGCATCGCGTTGTACTGGTTTTCCTCTATCCGCCTGAGCGGGAAGGCGTAGCTTTGACAGTCCTTACAATCAAACAGATAGGTATGTCCGTTTCTTGCCGCGATCACATCACAAGGCTGCCCGTTTTTATTATCCTGGAAGAGGTGCACCCAAAACCCGCTCTCTGACAGGATCGATGCAAACTCTTTTTCAAAGCGGCTTCCCGCGGTTTTATTATTCATTGGTTTTCCCTCCCTCAGCTTTATAACGAATTACTTTTACCATATTTATCCTTTTTTCATCAAATGTCTAACCGTTTTCCGGATCGGACTAACCGGATTTTGACCTAAAAACATGCCGTAAACCCTGATTTTATCTAGGGGGCTAACCGTCTAACCAAAAAACCCGGTGCATATACCTATATATTTATAATAAAAAATTTTAGGACGATATTTAGTCCCTATTTTTTTCTCTCTACACGAGATATTATAAATAGGTTAGACTGGTTAGACAGGTTAGACTGTATATAAAAAAGCTAGGTTTTATGCGGGTTTTAGGGGCTAACCTTGGGTCTAACCTCAATCATTCATGGTTAGACCTTTTATTAGTCAAACGGCAGCGTTTCCTGCCGAAAATCGACCTTCATAAACCCTTCCCCGTCCGTATTGTCATCATCCTGGGGGAGGCGGAACTTTACATAGCTTGCCTTAATTCCATATACTTTTGTGCAATGGACAAACTTCCCCTGGGAATTCCGCACCAGGTACCCTTTTTCTGACCACTTTTTACTGACCGCAGTATAATCAAAGCTGTTCTGGCTCAGGTACTGCAGCAGGACATCCCGGTTCACGGTCAGGACATCCCCATCCAGTTTCCCCCACACCTCGCCCCGGTTTGGGGAATTTTCCGTTTTCGGATCCTCAAACCTCACCGGATTCTTGGCGGCCCAGTTGAGCACAGACTGATAGGCCCGCTCTGCCACATCCACCGATTTTGCATCCTGCAGATACTTTTGTACGTCTTTGATGGTTAACGGCCCGCCGTCAAAAAACAGGCTGCTTGAAATCTCATCCGCCATCAGGATGCAGGCCATGGCCATCGCCTGCTTGTCTGTGGTATCCAGCCGGCAGAGCGCCTCGAAAATCTCCCGGTACCGCTCCACCAGTGACGCAGCTTCCGCACCCTGGATGTATTCCACAAATTTCCGCCCGGCAAACCCATAGTTTTCCTGCACCACTGAGCTGACATAGTGCCCATCCTCCACCAGGGGCCCATCTATGGCGATCTCGATTACCCGGTTTTTCGAGCCGCCCCCGGAGTTTTCCTTGGTGACCGGCTCCTCTCCGGTAAAGAGAAAGCTGTTTTTCCATGTCCTGGTATCCTCCACGCCGCCATAAGCCCGCGCCCGGCCGCGGTCTACCCCTTCGGTGATCTGGTAGATCAGCTGGTCAAAATTACCCTGCCATTTGTCCTTAATCGTCTGCAGCTCATCCCCAGCAAAGGGAATGCTGCAAAGGAATGCCGCGTTCCGCATAATGGCGTTTTTGGTCATGTTCATGGTTTTCACCAGTCCCCCCAGCTTCGGGTTGCCCCAGATACTCATGGCTACCATTAAGGCTACTGTCTTACAGGTTCCTGTCGTCCCCCACACATGCAACACAAAGGGAAGCACCCGCAAGGGCTCCAGGAGCACGGAGGCGAAGCTGGCCGCCATCATCATACGGAGGGGCAGATTCCTTCGCAAATCGCCGCATAGCGCCCTCCAGGCGTCAAAGCTGCCGGACTGCGTCACATTCCGGAAGATCGCCTCATAATCCATCTCCCCCTCATACCGGATATCCTCAGCATACGGCGTAAACGAATTCCCTACCCAGCCCAAGCGGTTGATTGATTTTTTCGGATCCAATGTCCGGGGATTCATCCCCACGCAGTCGGATATGTACCGGACCATATTTTTTGCGTTGTCTGAGGTGACCTCAATGCCGAACTGGCTCAGCGCGTCCACAATCTTATTGGTATTCGCGCATACGCTGCGATCCACGGTTATGTTCTGCCAGGTCGCTGACTTAAAATAAGCCAGGGTAATCCGCTCCTGGGCGGTATCCACGTTCTTTAATATCTCCACCGGCAGTATCGGATGGCTGCAGGCGATAGCCGGTATAGGCGTAGCGTTTTTATCATAGCGCAGCGTCCGCACGCCCAGGTCATTTGCCGTCCACTCCCCGCAGATTAATTCGATGGGCTGGTCAGTAAATCGTGTCCTCTGGCCGGTCTGCTTCTGACGCTGGGCATAGTCGATTAAGAAGGACTTATAGATGTTATTGAACTCGGTAATCCGCTTTAGCTGCCTGGCCGCGCTTCGCAGGGCCTCAATGTACTGTGTCCGTTCCACATTGTCCTCGATTTCGAAAATCTCATAAAATATCTCATCGGGAAATGGATCCATCGGCCCCAGCGCGGATATACCAGTCAATAATTCGTCCCTCGATTTCTCCAATCTTCCTCACCGCCTTTCGGTCCTGATATACTTCTTCCGGGCACGTCTCAACCTGCTCCATCATGTACTGCGTCCAGCTGATGTTCTGCAGCCCCTCGGCAAAGTGCTCGTTTTTCTCACGGATGGCCTCACAGAGCAGGCAGTAATACGCCATAAGGAGCATGCCCGACCGCTTGGCGAACGCCCGGATCTCGGCCCTCTTCCGCCTTTGCCGCTCCGCTTCCCGCTTCTCCTGGTAGGTAGCTGGTGCCTGGACCGGCACCTGAAATGCCCCCGCCAGCTCTCTGGCTGCCTCTATATTCCGGATTCCCCGGTATCGGGCCGCGAAGGTAATCGGATCCCCGCCGGCACCGCAGGTGAAGCAGAAAAATCCCTTCCCATTGGGGTAAATCTTAAGGCTGGGGTTTGTGTCATGATGGAAAGGGCATAGGCACAGCCCCTTCCGATTCACCTTCAGGCCATAGTATTCCGCTGCCTGCTTCATGGTCACCGCCTGCTTCACTTTTTGAAACAGCTCTGGATCATAGTCATTACATGAACGGGATTCCCTCATTTTCACCCGCTCCATCCGGGATGCTCATAAAGCCGTCCCCCACATCCATTGGCGGCATAGCCGCATTGGCCGGATCCGGATAGGGGACCAGCTTGTCAGAGAGCAGCTTGTCCTCCGGAACCTTTGCATCCTTTAACCCCTCCAGGCTCCGGACCTGCACGCACTTGGTTGCCATTTTCTTTTTCCCGTCCTGAGTCTCAAACTCCTCCCGCTGGAAAATCCCGCCAAAACGCTTTCCCACCAGCCCTTTTTCATTCCAATCCCACCGGTATCCCGGGTTGGACTTCTCAATGGAGGTGATTATGCCCTTAAAAAACGGCAGGGAATCCCCGTGGGTCAGCTGGCGGATAATCCCGCCCCACTTTGTATTGGAGCTGGACTGTCTCTTTGCATCAAACTGCTTTCGGTAGAAATCCTTGTACTCCGCCGTTGGGTTTAAATACCCATCCTTCTGGGTACCCTCAACGATATCAAAGCAGATCACCATCTGTTCCCGCTGGTTTTTATCCTGGATCACATTTACCTGCTTTACCACGCATTGATAAAGCCCTGGCGGGAGAGCGATAGATTCCCCCGTATAGGCCGGCGTCTGGTCATATCCTGCGATTGGCTGCATATCAATTTTCCTCCTTATTCCCGTTCTTTGGGTTTTTAATCCCGTAATACTCCCGGATCGTCGTATCTACCATCAGGAGATCATTATCAATCTCCAGCGTGTCAAACATCCCCATAGGAGACTTGCTGACCGCCCCATTGGACGACTGGGTAATGAACCGATGCTCCTCTCCGTCCAGGACACAGCGGAGCACAATGGTGAACATCCCCTCCACGCATACCTTTTCATCCAAAAGCTTCCCGATGGTTTTCGGCTTTACGTCCCCTGCGTCATCCTTGTCCTCATGCATCATGAAATAGACGATCCGGTCATCGGGCATGGAAACTACGTGCTGGATTAGGCTCCAGAACCGGTCTCCCAGGTCATTGTACAAGGAAAATACCCCGTTGCCCTTCCCCGCATTGCTGTGGCCCCGCATAAACTGGTTGGTAATTAAATACCCCGCATCATCAATCACCACGGATTTCTGCTGGCATCCATTTAAGGATGTCATGATTTTTGCATAATCATCCGTCTGTATGGACGGGATCCGCCCCTTAAAGGGCAGCGGCTTTTTCAGCACATTAATCAGTGCAAAATCCTTCCCTGTACAGGTTCTCATGCTTGTAGACTTCCCGGCCCCGCTCCGGCCGATAATCAACACTGGTACCGCCATCCTCATTCCTCCTCATCCTGCTGCAGCAGGCATCCGCCCTCTCGCAGCGTAGTCTCTTTTTCAAAACAGTTTAAAAATGCCAGCCTGGACAGTATTTTTTCTTCCATATCTTCGCTCAGCTTGGATGTGCACGCCCAGTAAATCATTGTCTCATTCCTCCAGTACAGGACACCCTGGCAATAGCCTGGGCGCCCCGGCATGCTCTCAAGCTCATGGTTCAGGTCCTTTGTGCTGATCATGTCAGTAAACTTTCGGGAAATTGCGCACAGCT
Source organism: uncultured Lachnospiraceae bacterium (assembly GCA_949740725.1). Lineage (GTDB taxonomy): Bacteria > Bacillota > Clostridia > Lachnospirales > Lachnospiraceae > Caccovicinus. The sequence goes on from CATJIO010000080.1 coordinate 12,989, forward strand.
CCATCGTGCTGCGTATCTGGACCAGAAAAAACTCCTCCCACTTCGACCTCAGGATAAACGGCGTATCGGTCGCAAAATCCTTTGCCTGCTTCCACCTCCCCCGGAAATCAAACCGGCCGAGATTAATTTCCGCCTGTACGGATTTTGGATTGTAATTATAGATTTCTCCCGCTTCCGGCAGGTCCCCAATCAACTCGATTAAGGCCGCCTTCAGCTTATTGGGTACATACTCCTCCTCTACCCGGAACCCCCAGGTACCGGAAGCGCTCATAACCACCAGCCCGCCATCCAGGTTTCCTGCAATCAGGCCATTCCCTTTGTAGGCGCCCTTTAGCAGCTTCTTCAATTCGATAATATTTACAAACATCCTTTACTCCTCTCCCCGGATTGATCCTTCATTCCGCTTCCGTGCTTCATCCATGCCATAGCGGACCAGATCCAGGATAATCTCCATTTCCTCAAAGGTTAAATGCCAGGTATTTGTGGCCATCACCTTGATGACCTTCGCCGCCGCATCGGTCAGCTGGCCCATCCTAAGCGGCGTAATCCCCTTTTTATTTTCTTCCATCACCGTATCCTCAGGCTTTCTCCACGGGGCTCCAGATGAGCCCAGTCTACCTGCCTCTCTGCCAGAAGATTCCGGATTGCCTCATTGTTTGGAACCGGATCCTGGGGGATTAAGAACTTCCCGGGGATATCCTCAATCAGGCCGTCGATTACCAAAGGCTGCAGGCCGCCGTTTTTCTGAATGTTAAAGCTAAAGAGCGCTGTCTTAAATTTGGTTTTCCCGATCTCTTTCATGTTGAACTCTAACGTGTCCTTCAGATATTTTGACCGGTCCTCCAGATGACGCCGGCGGGCGGCAAGACGGTTCTCTTCTTCTCGAAGCTTCTCAATATCGGCTTTCATTCCCAGGATAATCCTGGCATAGCCGTCCGCCTTGTCCTCAATCTCTCCCCAGAGGCTGTCCATGGTGTCTTTTAATACCTGTTCATCGATCTCCGGATCATAGGCCAGCTCACATAATGCCTGATACTGTTCGGTTAATTCATATAATTTCATCTTGCATCTCCTTCTAAAATCCCTTATACTAAAGGGGTAAGTTTATTTCCAGTTTCTTTGGCCTCAGCAGTTGCCTCTGCGAGGCCTTTTTCTTTGTAGCTTTCCCATGGCTCGTACTCCCCGCGCGCTTCATACCGGTAACCACTGTCATCAAAGTTGAATGAGAATCCATAGCCATCTTCTAAAATACACATCGATATATATCCCACCTTGTAATCCCGCCTCCACTTAGCCAGAGAATCCAGGATTACCTTTAAGTCTTCCCCCGCTTTCCCCATGCTGCCTGCCTCCTTTCTTAGATTACTACACCTGCCGCTAGCATACAGATCATAACAGCCAGTCCAATGCACAAGGCAGATAAGGACACCACCACCTGCTCCAGGCGTCTTATGTACAAGTCCTTTATCTGCCTGGGTGTTGGGTGCATGGTTCCGATTGGTCTAAACTTTAATTCATGCAATTTCAATCTCCCCCCCTTCTCATTTTATTAACGCTTGTACACCGCTCCCGCCGTCAGGCGGAATCCTTCTTAACCCTCCTAAAGCCCATAGGAATCATCGCATTCTCCTGCAGCTTCTCCGCGATCTCTTTCTGCTTCTCTTTTGGAAGAGAGTCGAATAAAACTTCCGACTGCCCACCGATTGAAATGAAATTACGAATCTTAATTTCGCTCATTACTTCACCCGCCACCTTTCGCTTAGTAAATTTTATGTAGAATGGTTTGTACTCGTTAATCCCTTCTTTATTTTGATTATTTACTTGTCCGTTCCTTTTCCTTGTCTTATACTGTACTTACAGGCCCCCGCCAGGGCTGAGTATAGAAGAAGGGAGTATAGGACGATGCTCGAAAGCACTTTTGACCTTCATATGGCAATGAAAGAAATCCTGGAAATTTTCCAAAATGGAGGGGAAATAAGGTCAATATTTTCAAAATACCATGATAAAGATCTGGCAGAAGCGATTAATACCTGTCTTTCAAAGGGCCTGTTGACAGGAGTTAGTTGTGATATCGGTTTGCATGATGATGTTACCGTGAATACTTGGGACCCGCAGGTAACAACCTCCGGTAAAGCCTTCATTTTGGAAATCTAGGATCCCTCTCATTTCTTTCTGTGTGGGTGACCTCCTGAAAACGCAAGATGCTATTTACCGTTTTAAGGACATCATCCACACAGTGTCTGGGAACCTTTTCTTTTTCCAGCACAAGAATAATCAAATATGCGGTTCTCACTGGATCATGGATACATATTGCCGTGCCATCTTTATTTTCATACCAATCCGCCACCTTCCCTCACCTCCTATTCCATTATTCATGTACAACATTATTGCTTACCCCGCCTCCTTCTAAGCCCCCCTTATCTGATGCAAACAGATAGTCAAACTCATATTTGGTTCTTCTTATCAAATATGAAATATTTTTCTTGTCATACGTAAAATGTTACATTTTAATTAAATAATGCAATATTTTCGTAACTTTTTTATTGACTTTTCTATACTTCCACCATATAATGGATATGTTACTAAAATTTGGCACAATATATAGAAAGGTGTGATGCTATGCCAAAGCAACCTATTAAACCTGGAACCGATAATCAACCCGCAGGAACCTATCATGAGGTTGGACCTCGGGGTGGCCAAGTGCCTGGGGGCCGTACTGTACACATTGATCGTGGAGATCGTCTCCCTCCGACACAAAAACCTGGCCGTGGCTGGACCAAATAAGCCTTACCAAAGTCACTGTTTACGACAGTGACTTTTATATTTCGATTCGTTTCTTCAAGAGGCAAAAGCAAAAACCAAACAGATTAATCTGAATCCATGCCTCTGCATATCTTTTCCCACCTTCTGTATACTTCGTAATGAAATGATGTATCTACCCCACCTCCTTCCTCTCTACTCCACATAAAGCATTTACATCTACCCCCATGGCACAAGCAATAGGATAAAGATGTTCAATTCTTAGCAGTTTTCTCCGCTCATTCATAATATTGCTAAACTCTTGCGGAGTGAAACCAGCCCTTTCTGCTACCACGCCTTGCTTCATGCCCTTCTCATCAATAATACGTTTTATGTTGGATATGATATCCTCATAAGTTGCCATGTGCAAACATTCTTCACCTCTTTTCTCTCGTTTTGCAACTTTTTTAATTATTATAATCTCATATTGCAACCTTGTCAATACTTTTCTATAAAAATTGTTTTCGATATGCAAACTTATGTATTGACTTTTCAATACGATAATGATAGTATACGGACAAGGGAGGTGGCATATGGCAATAAAAGATAGAATAAAAGAAGCCCGACAAAGAAAAAATTTTAC
>CATJIO010000081.1 GCA_949740725.1 uncultured Lachnospiraceae bacterium
AATGAACAAGAAAAATCCAGATTTTATGATTGACAACTCAAGAATTTTATAGTATTGTTGTTAAAGTTGATGAAAGAAAAACTGTCTCAAAACCTATACTTTTTGAGACAGTTTTTCTTTTATTCTATACAAATGGCAAATCAGCCCACCAGTCGCTATAGAGAAATACCGCCAGCGGAAAAAACACTTAATTATTCCTCTCAGTGAATAAGAAATCCGGAATAAGAAATCGCAAAAAATCTTAACCATAATCTTAATTTTGTGCTATACTAATACCGGTGTTCCCGCTGCCAGCATAAGGCGCTGCTGTTCTCTCGCTGTGTATTCACTGCTGGTTAGGCAAGAAGGAACTTAAGGAAAGGATAATTACCATGGAATTGATTGGAAGAAACGACCCCTGCTGGTGCAAAAGCGGATTGAAATACAAGAAATGTCATTTGGCATTTGATGAGAAAATCGAAGCTTATCGCAGGCAGGGCTGCATGGTCCCGTCCCACAAGATGATTAAGACGCCGGATCAGGTCGAGCATATCCGTGAAAGCGCGAAGCTCAATATCGCAGTTTTAGATTATATAGCCGAACACATTCGTGAAGGCATCACTACTGCCCAAATTGACCGGTGGGTCTATGACCTCACTACCCAGGCGGGCGGGATCCCTGCTCCTCTTAATTTTGAAGGCTTTCCCTGCAGCGTCTGCACCTCTCTCAATGACCAGGTGTGCCACGGCATTCCTTCGGAGGATGTAATTTTACAGGATGGAGACATTATCAATGTGGATGTTTCTACCAATCTTCATGGCTATTTTTCCGACTCTTCACGAATGTTCTGCATTGGAAATGTTTCGGCGGAGAAGCGGCGTCTGGTGCAGGTGGTTAAGGAATGTGTGGAGTTGGGGCTAGAGCAGGTTAAGCCCTGGGGTTTTTTGGGCGACATGGCTCAGGCTGTCTTTGACCATGCTTCGGAGAATGGCTATTCTGTGGTCCACGAAATCGGCGGCCACGGGGTAGGGCTGGAATTCCACGAGGATCCCTGGGTGGGGTATTTTGCCAGACGGGGTACGGAAATGCTGATGGTTCCCGGGATGATTTTTACCATTGAACCCATGATTAATATGGGAACGCAGGGAATCTTTGTGGATGATGACAATGGCTGGACTGTATACACCGAGGATCGGAAGCCCTCTGCCCAGTGGGAGATCCAGGTGCTGGTAACCGAGACCGGGCATGAGGTCATCGCCTATTAATTTTCGTGATTCAGGTTGGATTAACGTGTTTTTCATTCAAGGAATTTGCCGCGGTCAGGGGTTACACACCAGCCACACCGCGGTCAAAGGGCCCGCCTCTGCCTGGAGGAACTCCTCTGGTGTTCCGGATCGGATCTTCTCTTCTGGATAGGACAGGCGCTCTCCCACCCAGAGTCGGGCATCTTTCTGCCCTGAACAAAGCAAAGCCCTGCACAGGGTGTGAAGCCTCTCACTTCCATCCAGAAGGAAAAAGTACTCTCTTCCCTCAGACAAAAGCGCTGTAATTTCCTCCTCTCGTCCATGGAAGCTTACCGCCTTAACTCCTTCCCAATTTTTCCCTATTTTCGCAGCAAAGGCAGACATAGACGAAATTCCAGGGAGTAGGCGGCAGGAAATGGCGCGGCCCTCTTCCTGGATTTTTTTCATCAGCCCCTTTGCCCCGCTGTAAAATCCCACATCCCCGGAATATAAGATGGCCGGCCGATGAATGCCCGGATGAGCGTCCAGCCAGGAAAGGATTTCCTCTGGGCGGTAGGCAGTCATAAATTCTTTGCCTGTCTGGTTTCCATGTCCTTCTGTCCCTGGAGTATGTGAATTTCCCCATCGTTCCAGCACCTGCATCACCTGTCTGCCGCAATCCACCATCCGTGAAGCGCCCAAGATGGCATCGCTGTTCCAAATTGCCTGGATTCCCTCCAGGGTGATCTGACGGATATCCCCCATCCCGATTCCAACTAAGGTAATTTCCCTCTGTTTTCCCGGTTCTGGTTCCTGTTCCAAATCCAATTCTTCAGGGCTCTTCCTGAAAGCCCTCTGCCCCAAATACTCCTGCCTCAGCCGTGTCTTAACCTCCTCCAGGCTAAGCCCCTCTTCCTTTTCCGGCCGTTCTACCGCGATCACCTGGCAGCCGCAGTCCAGGGCAGCCTGGGCCTTCTCCTCAAAGCCTCCTGTCTGCCCAGATTCTTTAGTAACTAGGTACGAAGCCTGGATCTCCTTCAGCAATATTCGATTCATCTCATAGGAAAAAGGGCCCTGCATAGCGATGATTTGGTTTCCCTTCAGCCCTGCCTCAAGGCAGGCCTTAATCCCTTCTACTGTAGGAAGGACTCTGGCATAAAGCCCTTCCCTCCCCTTATCCACCGCCGCAAAGTGAGATAGCTCCTTGCTCCCGGTAGTAATCAGCGCCCGGCGGCCAGGATGCATGGCCAGCTCCTGCTTCAAATAGCTGGCGGCAGCCTCCACCGACCGAACCCAGCGAATCGGAGCTGTCAGGTGGCTTTGAGAACCCTCATCCCCTTTTTCCCCATCCGTTTCCTCTCCCAATAGCCCTTCTTGGCAGACCATTTCTGATTCCATCCGCACCAGACGGAGATAGGAAACCTCCACCTCCCTACAGGCCTGGCGGATGTGGCAGGTAGCGTGGCAGGCATAGGGGTGGGTGGCATCAATAACAAGGCTCAGTTCCTTCTCTTTGATCCATTTCTGTATTTCATCCCTATCCATCCTCCCGGTATGAATCTGTAATCCCAATCCTTCTTCCAGCAAATCCTTCCCATAGCTGGTAGCCACAGATATCGCCGCAGGCAGCCCCTCCTCATGGCAAAACTCCGCCAGAAGCCGTCCCTCCCTGGTTCCTCCAAAAATTCCAATCATCCTGTCCTCTCCCTATATTCCATACCCTCTGGGTGTTACCATAAACCCTTGAATCTCCTTTGTCTGGGAATTTCCCACAAAAACAGTGGTAAACATGTCCACCTCCCTTTCCGCCAGCTGCGCAAGGCTCATGATCTCCCTTCTCTGGCCCTCCCGTCCGATCTGGACCACAAGGCCGCAGACCGTGTCTTCCGGCCGGTACTCCAGGAGAATTTCACAAGCGATTTTCAAATATCCTTTTCGCTTTTGGCTGGATGGATTATAAATGCACAGAGCAAAATCAGCTGCTGCCGCTGCCCTCAGCCTGGCCTGGATCGTCTCCATGGGGGTCAGCCTGTCGCTTAAGCTGATTACCACAAAATCGTGGGTAAGGGGCGCTCCCAGGATAGCTCCTCCAGCCAGGGCAGCCGTCACCCCAGGAATCACCTCTACCTTTACCCCGGGATATTCCGGCAAAAGCTCCAGCGCCAGCCCTGCCATCCCGTAAACTCCGCTGTCGCCGCTGCAGACTACCGCGGTCTGATCCCCCTCCTGTGCCTTTTGGAGAGCCAGCCTGCACCGCATAACCTCCTGGCACATGGAGGAGGTTAGATATTCCTTTTCGGGAAAATACTTCCTCACCAGATCCACGTAAACCGTATAACCCACGATCACCTGGCACTGCTCCAGAACCTGAACCGCCTTTATGGTCATTGTCTCATAGTCCCCAGGACCGATTCCCACGATCCATAATTTTGCCATGTTCTCCCTCCTGTCCAATCCCTTCTGTATTTTCTCATGATGTTACCCTTAGTGAACTCTGAGTCGACTATTGTTGTGCCTTTCGAAATTCTGTCTCAAAATCCGGGCTATAGAGCTTTGACCGGAGATAGCCCTTCTGGTTCACCGCATTCCCCACAATAATCAGCGCAGTTTTCCGTATTCCCGCCTGTTTTGCTGCTGCCCCCAGCTCTGCCACTTTGCAGCGGAGGATTTTCTCATCTGGCCAGGTGGCCTTGTAAACAATGGCTGCCGGGGTGTCCTCCCTGTAACCGCCGGCGATTAATTCCTCCGACAATCGCTCCATCATCCCAGCGCTTAAAAAGATCACCATCGTGGACTGGTGGGCGGCAAAACTGCGAATGCTCTCCCGCTCCGGAACCTTTGTCCGTCCCTCTATCCGGGTAATGACCACACTCTGGGCGATTTCCGGCAAGGTGTACTCCATTTCCAGAGCCGCAGCCGCTCCACAGAAGGAGCTGACCCCAGGGCAGATCTCATAGGGGATCCCTCTGGCATCCATCTCGTCCATCTGTTCCCGAATCGCTCCATAGAGGCAGGGATCTCCGGTGTGGAGCCGGACAATGGCAACCCCCTCCCCCTCTTCTATCACTCCCATAACCTCCTCCAGAGTCATATCTGCGCTGTTATAGATCTGGCAGCCCTCCTTTGTCTCCTGCAAAAGCTCTGGATTTACCAGGGATCCTGCATAGATCAGGATATCTGCCTGTCGCAAAAGCTTTAGCCCTCTTACGGTAATTAAGTCCACTGCTCCAGGCCCCGCCCCTACAATATGTACCATATCTGCCTTCCTTTCCAAATCCGCACTCGATTCCCGGCGGTTTAATTCGGATCCTCTGCGATAAACAAGGAATAGTATCCCCCATCTTCACGGATTTCCTCCAGGCTGGGGTAAATCCGTTCTCCCTCCATCCCGCAGCGCTCCACGCCACAGACCAGAAGCCCTCTCTCCTTCAGCTGGCGCTTCACCGCTCCTAGCTGCCTTCCTGCCTTCATCAGTACCTTCACCCCCGGAAATCCTAAGCCTTCCTCTAAGGAATACGATGCCGGGAGAATATGAAGCTGCTGGCTCCCAGAGGCCAGAGCCCGGTCCAGGCGGGCCGCCACCGCGCAGAAAGAAGGTACTCCGCTAATCAGCTCCCCCTCCTCCCCCATTTCCCGCACCAGACGGTAGAGATACCAGCAGGTAGAATACAGGCTTACATCCCCGAGAGTCAGGAGCGCCACTATTTTTCCCTGTAACAGGCAGGCTTTAATCCGCTCCGCGCCCGCCTGATGACTTGCCTTAAGGATCTCCGGGTCCTTGGTCATGGGCATAGGGATTAGAAGGCACTCTTTCTCTTCTATCTCTGGCACAACCTGCACCGCTATCTGGTAAGCCGCGCAGGCATCCTTCCTCTCATGGGGCAGGGCGATCACCTGAGCTTCCTTAAGCGCCCGAGCCGCCTTTATGGTCATCAGTTCCGGGTCACCCGGGCCGGTGCTTATCCCATAAAGCTTTCCTTTTTTCATCTGTTCCATTTTTGCCGCTCCTTTTCTATGTGTCAATTTCCATTCGTCCCATCACACCGCGCTCATCTTTCCCATCATGGCTACCGCCCCCGGAGTGGTTCCCACAATCCCCCGGTCATTGGTAAATAAAATTGCCTCGATAAGGATCTGGTTTTTCGCTCTCCGCTTCAAATGGCAGTGGATCCGATCCATGGCCACCTCCATTACTGCCTCAAAAAGCCCCTCTGCCTCTTCCAATATCCCAAAGGCCTCTTCTACCGTAGCGCAGGATAAGATCCGGCAAACCATCTCACGGGGAGCGCCACAGGCGGCGCCGTAGGCGGCCAGACATTCCATCCGCCCATCAGCCACAGAAGAATGGGTGTTCATCACCCCGGCGGCAAGCTTTAGAAGCTTTCCCGCATGGCCCACGAAAAGCATGCCCTCTGCCTTAGCCTCCAGAGCATAGTCGATGGTATTGCCGATGAAATTGCTGCATTTTACCCCCCGATCCAGCCCAAGGCCCAGATAGCCGGAGACGAACTGTTCCCCGTAATTACCCGGAACCACTAAAAGATTAGAAATCCCCTCTGCCGCCCGCTGGCGGATCTCAAGGCGGATGGTCTCCAGAAGGGCAGTCTCGCTCATTGGCTCCACGATACCGCTTGTCCCCAGCACAGACAGCCCTCCCACAATGCCCAAATGAGGATTCATGGTCTTTTGGGCCAACTCCTGGCCATCTGGTATTTCAATGGTGAGATATACCTTCCCGGTTATATGGCAGCGCCTGCACACACTATGGACCTGTTCAAAGATCATCTGCCGGGGAACTGGATTAATGGCCCACATCCCTGGGGGACAGTCCAGCCCCTCCCGGGTCACCATCCCGATCCCTTTTCCGCCTCTCAAGAACAGGAGCGCCTCTTTCTCTGCGCACTCCTGGCCTTTATCCGGGTAACGGTACCATTTCTCCGTTTTTTCCCTCTCTAAAAGGCTATCCGCCCATCTCTCCGCCTCTGAACGCTGATCTGCACCTTCCTCCACATACAGAGGCTCATTTGCTGATTCCTCTGTCTCCAAACCCTCAGCCTCTGATTCCTCTGTCCCCGTCATTTTCTTTCCCACGTCCTCCTCTTCGGGCACAGGATGTCTTTCTCCCCCATCCGGTTCCCAGGCAATGGTAACCTGGATCAAGGCGCCGTTGGTCACATCCGGGTCATCGCCGGAATCTTTGACCACCCCACATCTGGCCCATCCATTTTCCAGGACAGCTTCCTCTATGGGGATTGTCAGTTCCTTTCCCTTAGGTGTCCTCACACGAACGTTGGTCAGCTCTTCCTCCTCAAACAGCAAAACAGCGGCTGCAAAAGCGGCCGCCGCCCCGCAGGTTCCTGTAGTATATCCACATCGCAATTTTTCTTGATTCACATAATCACCTTCCAGTCTGACAGAGCCGCTGCCACAGTCACCCCGTCAAACTGCTCTTTCTTCTGTATTAATTGAGGAAATCCTCCACCGCTCCCCATCACGGCAGCCCGCTCGCACACATTCCCCACCCCTGTGATCCTATCCACAAAGTCCGAGTGGGAAAATCCGCCTGGAAGCCTCTTTAACTCCTCTGCTGGAAAAAACTGCAGATTCCATCCCATCTGACGGCAAAAACGGTGAAGCCCCTCCTCCTCTTCTTTCAAGTTAATGCTGGCCGCCTGGAAGACCGCCTGGAAGAATATCCTGTTGTTTTCCAAAAATCGAAATACTCCCTCCCCAAGCTGCTTTGCCGGGATCCCTTTGCGACAACCGATGCCAAGCGTCACCACCCTGGGTACCAGGCAGAGGCTCCCTTCCTCTTCAGGCTTTCTTGTGGTGATAACCATATTTCTCCGGCATCTCTGATTCAGAACGCATCCTCTGGGTATATTCCCCTCCAGAGGAAAATCAGAGAAAAATCCCACCTTCTCCCCGGCCAAAAGGGCGGCGGAAACCTCCTTTGCCAAGCCCCGGTCAGAGATCCAAAGTCCACGCTCTCTGGCAAATTCGTCCACGGCAAAAACCCCCTGCACATCGGTGGCTGTGGTGATTACCGGCAACGCGCCGATTACCTGGCCAATCTCCCTGGCCAGATCGTTGGCCCCGCCTACATGGCCGGACAGGATGGGAATGGCGAATTGGCCTTTCTCGTCGACTACCACCACAGCTGGATCGAGAAATTTATCCTTGATCCAGCTGGACACTGCCCGGACGGCGATTCCCGCCGCGCCGATAAAGATCAGCCCCTCCGACTGCCGGAACTGCCTCCCGGTCCAGTCCTTTAGTGGTTCGAAAACTCTCGTGATCTCCTCCAGGCCGGGGCCTTCCACTACAGCGCCGCCGGGGCCTCCTCCCTTCCGATATCCTCGGACCACCAGACCATCTTTTCCCAGGCCGGCGACAATTTTCCTGCACAGCTCCTCTCCATTCCCGGTAAAGCAGATTACCCCGATCTCCCGGAAGGATTTAGGCCTTCCATTCTTCTCCATTCCCATCTTCTCCTCACTCCAGCCCCACGTTTCACAAATGCCCATTCCTTTCCCGGGTCCTGAAAACTATCCTCTCCTTCAAAGCGCCTTTCCATTATAGCAAAAAAAAAGAGGCCGTACAATCTCTTCTTCTCTGCCGGCCTGGCAGAGAAAAATCGCCGTTGCCCATCACCCTCCCGCAAAAGGTGTGAATCGCAACATATTGTACGGCATACTCCTTAATTCATCGCTTCCTTCTGAAGCTCCTTTTTCTTTTTCGTCATCAATCCGCCGATCCGGCCGCTCTCCTTTGCCGTCAGGCTTCTCCATCCTCCGGCAACCACCTTATCCGCCAGTCCCAGCTCTGTGGCAATCTCGAATTTCAGCACATCCTCTGGTTTCATATTCTCCGGATCAAAGGAATCTTTTTTGCTTTTTGGCATATGGTACACTCCTTTCCCGTTACAGCCCATGTCCGTTCAAGCCAGGAGCCATAACCCTTTCCCTCTAAGTGTACCCCCTTTTCCCTCCATTATACCGACGGCGGAGGAATAAATTTCCTGTGCCGTCGGCATTGCCTTAATCAGCCAGAGGGATAATCAGCGCCGCGATCAAATACGCGACGAACCCAGCGCCAGAACAGGCAAACAGCGCCCAGATCAGACGGATCAGCGTGGGATCAATTCCAAAAAACTCTCCGATGCCCCCGCAAACCCCAAAGATCATTTTATTTTGCTGCGAACGATATAATTCTTTTCCTTCAAACATTACCATTCCTCCTGACTTATTTTTCCTGTAAATCTTACCTGAATGTTTCCTGTGGCGCACTCCAAATCCATCTTTCTCGATGCCCCGTAGTCAAAATTACGTTCAAAGGCCAGGCCGCCGATATTCGAACCGCCGATCTGAATATTGCCTCCCATGCCTTCTGCCGTATAATTAAAGTCTGTTTCCTCCTGATGAAGGGTTATTCCTACCTTTCCGGCCGCGCACTGGCAGTCCACATCTCCAGTAATGCTCCCTGTATATTCCAGTTTTCCAGCAGCACACTCAAATTCTGCGCTGCGGGTAGTCCCGTCTAAAACCTCTACCGCTCCCGCTGCCACTCCGATCTCCAGCTCCTCTGCGCGGATCTCCTCCACCTGGCATTGTCCAGCCCCCACAAAGAGCTCCACATCACGGAATAAATAGTCTTTGGGGATGATCACCTCTACCTCCAGATAGCCCACATTGGAGGCTGGGCCCATATAGATTTCCAGCTTATCTTCGTCATCCTCCCATTGAAACTGCACCAAATCCCCCAGGCTGGCCAGATCCTTGCAGACAATACGGATCTCCTGATCCTCTCCTGTCTTGAACAAAACCTTCCCTGCCTCCAAATCCAAACACAGATCTTTTGCCAGTGGGAAGATCAGGGTATCCTTATCCAGCTGCTGAGAAGCATCCGCTTCTGCATATACACGATAATCCCCGCTGAAATCATGATGTCTTCCATAATATGGTAAGGAAATTGAAGTCCCCCAGAGCTCTCTCCCATCCCAGCGCCCTCCATTTATCTTGGCCGCCCATGCGGTACCGAAGCCCAGTACAGTCAGCACTGTGCCCAGAATCGCTGTATATTTGACAAATCTCTTCATTTCGTCACCTTCTTTCTATGAATCAGCCGGTTGACCCCATTGATCATCCCAATTCCCAGCCATGGCAAAAATCTTCCATAATATAGTCCGCACAGAGACAGAAAAAGCATTCCAAGACCGAAAAGCCCCACTCCTGTCCCGATATACAGGATACCCTGTACCATCACCGTCAGATGGGTAACGCCAAAAATAATCAGCACCACCCCGGCCATAAGAATTCCCAGCGTCACTGCCGGAAGGGCGATAGCCAGACATAAAAGCACCACCGCTAATCCGGTAAGGATGCCCACTGCCCCGCTGCCTACACCGAAAACCAGTCCCAGGGCGCCTCCTCCCAGTCCCAGCACAATGGGTAAAAGGACGGGCGCTGCCAGGCACAGCAAAAGGATCTGCCACCATTCCCATCTTCTCCGGCCTTTCCTCTTTTCCTTTCCATCCTCCGGGCGGTTCTCCCCATAATGGTAGCGTCTGTTCCCTCCGGTTTCCCCGGCCCTCTCCTCCGGCAGATCTAGCCGGGGTGTAATCGAATAATTCGGCTCCTTAAACCGTTCATCCTCATATCCCTGATCCGTAAACTCTCCGCCCTGCTCCAGATTTCCGTTTAAATCCGCCCGGATAATCGCAGCCACACGCTCCGGGCTGCCAAACTCCCGGATGGCGCTGTCCTCATTCTCGCTGCCTGCCTCCTCCAGGTAGTCCCGGTAATAGGCGATCGCATCTGCCTTATCCTCATCCGGAATATCCTGGAGAAGATACTCCAGCTCTCTCATAAATTCATCCCTACTCATATCATAGCCTCCTCAAAAATACGAGATATCTTACTGGAATAATTTCCCCATTCACTGCAATACAGCTTCAGCTGTACTCTCCCTTTCTCAGTAATCTTATAATAGCGCCGGTTTCTTCCGTCGATAGCCTGGTCATATACTTCCAGGCACTCGTCTTTTAGTAGCCTGCGAAGTACCGGATAGAGGGTAGATTCGGAAATATCAATCACCGCCCGTACATCCTGGGTAATCCGATATCCGTAAGTCCCCTTCATCTCCTTCGACACTACGGCTAAGACCACGGCGTCTAACAGAGCAGCTCCTGTGTTAAAAACCATATCCTCACTCCCATTCTTTATTCCCTGATCGGTCATGCTGCTTCTCTCCTTAACTAAGGTTACGTTTATAATATTATTCCCTCGACTATATTATATGATATATAATATTATAGTGATACTATACAGCATATAATATTGTATGTCAAGTGCTTTCTGAATATTTTTCCAATCGTTCAATGTTCCTTAGTTGTTATTGCCTCGTCCATTTTCCAGAAGAAGTTCTTGAAAGGAACCATCTTTTTTGCTATAATCGATTAAGAAATAATGTAAACTGTTCAGTAAAAGTGATTTATGTTGGCGACGGTAAAGCGCTGAACAGTTGCCAAATGATTTTTAAACCATAGAAAAGGAGTATCGATCATGGCCAAAAAAGGAAATATTATTGTAGGACAGTCCGGCGGTCCTACCTCTGTGATCAATTCCAGCTTAGCTGGCGTTTACAAAACAGCAAAAGAACGAGGCTTTCACAAGGTTTACGGTATGCTTCACGGGATTCAGGGATTCTTAGATGAGCAGTATGTAGACCTCTCCACGCAAATTCACTCGGATATGGACATCGAGCTGTTAAAGAGAACCCCATCTGCATTCTTAGGATCCTGCCGCTATAAGCTGCCGGACATTCATGAAAATCCAGAGATCTACGAAAAGATTTTCTCCATCCTGGACAAGCTGAATATTGAAGTATTTATCTATATCGGTGGTAATGACTCTATGGATACCATCAAGAAACTCTCGGATTATGCCATTGTAAAGGGACACCGCCAGAAGTTCTTAGGCGTCCCGAAAACCATTGACAATGACTTGGCCCTCACGGATCACACCCCGGGCTTCGGCAGCGCGGCGAAGTATATCGGAGCCTCCACCAAGGAGATTATCCGCGACGCCTTGGGCCTTACTTATGATAAAGCCATGGTTACCGTCATCGAGGTAATGGGAAGAAATGCGGGATGGCTCACCGGCGCTACCGCCCTGGCCAAGACCGAGGAATGTGAAGGCCCGGATTTAATCTATCTCCCGGAGGTATCTTTTGACATTGAAAAATTCTTAAAGAAAGTATCTGAGCTCCTGAAAAAGAAAGTGTCCGTAGTGGTTGCTGTATCTGAAGGTATTAAGCTGGAGGACGGACGCTATGTATGCGAGCTTTCCGGTGGAGCCAATTACGTCGATGCCTTTGGCCACAAGCAACTCCAGGGAACCGCCTCTTATCTGGCTGGCTTCTTAAAGCATGAGCTGGGCTGCAAGACCCGCAGTGTGGAGTTCTCCACCCTCCAGAGAAGCGCTTCCCACATGGCTTCCCGAGTAGATATCAACGAAGCCTTTATGGTAGGCGGCGCCGCAGGAAAGGCGGCGGATGAGGGCGATACTGGCAAGATGGTGGTTATCGACCGCGTTTCAGACGATCCCTACATGAGCGCTGCCGGAATCTACGACGTTCATAAGATTGCCAATAATGAGAAGACGGTTCCCAGGAACTGGTTGAATAAAGAGGGCAACTATGTAACCGATGACTTCATTAATTACATTGAGCCGTTGATCCAGGGCGACTACCAGCCATTTATGGTGAATGGTCTTCCCCAGCATCTGGTGCTGAAAAAATAAATTTGTTCAAAATTATCTGGGGAATGAAAGACAAACCGCGACCGATTTTCTTTCATTCCTCTTATTTTTTTCCTGTTAAGGAGCAATCTGGCTAAACTTTGCCTTAATAAATTGGATTATTTAGGCAGATTATGCAGGATTTGCAAAAAATCTTTCATTTCCCGGGGGATCTCTTAAAATTTGACTTTTCTTCCAGTTCATGTTATAAATAAGGCGTTGCTTCATAATAGAAACTATGCGGTATCGATCCCACACCGCTATTTGATTCGAAGAGGAGTGAAATATCATTATGGAAGAGAAAAGAATTAAACTGCCAACAATCGCCGATGCAAAGGAATTTGTAGAAAATGCCTCTAAATGTGATTTTGACATCGATGTATATTATAACCGCGTGATTATCGACGCAAAGTCACTGTTAGGAGTCTTAAGCCTGGATTTAACCCGGGTGCTGACCGTAGAAATGCACGGAGAGAATCCAGAATTTTCCCAGTATCTGGATAAACTGGCCGCTAAAACCATAGCTGCTTAAAGGAAAGAAAAGAAGCTATTGGGGTAATGCTTACAGCACTGCCCCAATAGCTTCTTTTACATTGGATACCCCGATCAGCCGGATTCCTTCAGTCTTCTGTTTCATCTTTTCCAGGCAAAGGCGAGGCAGGATACAGGTGGTAAAGCCCAGCTTTCTGGCCTCATGGACCCGTTGCTCTGCCATAGATACCGCCCGCACCTCCCCGGCCAGGCCCACCTCCCCGAAAATCACGGTAGAGGGATCAATCGGCTTATCCTTATAGCTGGAAATAATCGCAAGAATGATAGCAAGATCCATAGCCGGCTCACTCATTTTTAATCCCCCGGCCACGTTCACATAGGCGTCAAACCGCCCCAGATCGTAACGGCACCGCTTTTCCAGCACAGCCATCAAAAGATTCACCCGGTTATAGTCCGCTCCCGCTGCCGTTCTCCTGGCCATACCGAAATTCGACTCGGTGACCAGGGCCTGCACCTCCAAAAGGATGGAGCGGGTCCCCTCCATCAGACAGGCAACCACCGCCCCAGAGGCATCTTCTGGCCTTCCGCTTAAGAGGAACTCGGAAGGATTCTTCACTTCGCTTAGGCCCTCCTCCAGCATCTCAAAGACGCCGATCTCATTGGTGGAGCCAAACCGGTTCTTTACTCCCCGGAGTATCCGGTAAGCGGCAGTCCGCTCCCCTTCAAAATATAGCACCGTGTCCACCATATGCTCCAGCACTCTTGGCCCGGCTACTACCCCTTCCTTAGTCACATGGCCCACAATGAAAATAGCAATCCCAAGGCCCTTTGCCAGCTGCATCAGCACATTTGTGGACTCCCGCACCTGGCTGACGCTTCCTGGAGCGGAGCTTATATCCTCCCGGAACATCGTTTGAATGGAATCAATCACCACCACCTGGGGCTTTCGCTCCTGGATAGCCTCCTGAATCGATTCCACGTTGGTCTCACATAAGAAACGCAGCTCCCCGCATACTGTTCCGATCCGGTTAGCGCGGAGCTTGATCTGCTTTAGGGATTCCTCACCGGAGATATAAAGCACCTGCTTCCCATCTGCCGCCAGGTTCCGGCAGACTTGTAAAAGGAGGGTGGACTTCCCGATCCCCGGGTCCCCTCCCACCAAAATCAAGGAGCCAGCTACCACGCCGCTCCCCAGCACCCGGTCCAGTTCGTCAAAGCCGGTTTTCATCCGGTCCTGTTCATCCAGTGAAATTTCCGAGAGAAGAACCGGCTTCGCCCGGTTCCTGTCCCCTCTCCCAGCCTTCGCCGCGGAGGAGGGAAGGACCTTTCCCGCCGGTTCTTCCACCATGGTATTCCACTGTCTGCAGCCTGGGCACTGGCCCATCCATTTGCTGCTCTCATACCCGCATTCCTTGCAGAAAAATACGGTTGCTCTTGCTTTTGCCATGTCTTTTACACCTGCAGACTCATTTTCCCATAAAGTATCCCTATCCTATGCTTTCAGAATCTTTAATTCCACTGGCCTCTCGTCCTCCAGGTCAATATTCACCCCCAGCTTTCCGCTGACGTTGGTGGTAATCTCTACAGTAACCTCGTTGTCCTCGTAAATCTGATAAGGCGTATTTTCCTCCAGCTGAACCGTAATCTGGGAGGCCTTATAGCCCTCTACCTGGCAGGTAATGCCCTCGTCGGTCTCCGTAAAATGGGATACCGCTGTGCCCGGAACAGACTCATATACAAACATGCCGTTTCGCTCCAGCTTCGTGATCTCGTAAAAGGTTTTCACCTTATACAGATCCCCCTGATATTCAAAATCCTGTTTCTTTGCCTTTTCATTTAAGGTATAATTTCCGAAACTAATGGTTCCGTCCTGCTCAATCTGGATTAACCCTTCGATTCCTGGCATCTGCTTGCCCTCCTAGTATTTTTGCTTATCCTCTTTGCGTACCCTAAAGATACCATTTGATTATACACGAATTTCCGAAAAATGGCTAGTACATCAAACAATAATTTTGCTGGTAAAGGTAAGGGCCCCCTCAGCCGCCCCCACAAGGACAGAGTCTCCCTTATGGATTTTTCCGTCCAGGATTTCCTCGGCCAGCTTATCTTCCAGCATATTTTGGATGGTTCGGCGCAAGGGGCGGGCTCCGTATTTCTCGTCATAGCCCTTGTCAATAAGGATCTCCGCTGCCCCCTGGGTAACCTCCAAGCCAATCCCCATCTGTTCCCTGGTCCGCTTCCGGATCCCCTCAAGGAGAATCCCGGCAATGCGCTTCATGTGCTCCTTATTCAGCTGGTGGAACACGATAATATCATCAATACGGTTTAAAAACTCTGGCTTGAAAAGACGTTTTACCTCCTCCATCACCCGGTCTTTCATAAAGCTGTAGTTCGCCTTCTCATCTGTGGAGGAGGAGAAGCCCAGACGTTTGGGGGAGATGATATTCTCAGCCCCGGCATTGGAGGTCATAATCAATATGGTGTTCTTAAAGTTAATCTTCCTCCCCTGGGCATCGGTGATATGGCCGTCATCCAGCACCTGGAGCAGGATGTTGAATACATCCGGGTGGGCCTTCTCCACCTCGTCAAAAAGAATAACCGAATAAGGGTTCCGCCGCACTTTCTCGCTTAGCTGGCCGCCTTCATCGTAACCTACATAGCCTGGAGGAGAACCGATCATCTTGGAAACGCTGTGCTTTTCCATGTATTCCGACATGTCTACCCGGATCAGGGCGGACTCAGTGCCGAACATCGCTTCTGCCAGAGCCTTGGAAAGCTCCGTCTTTCCCACGCCAGTGGGGCCCAGGAAGAGGAATGAGCCGATGGGACGCTTGGGATCCTTTAAGCCGACCCGTCCTCTGCGGATGGCTTTGGAGATGGCGGACACCGCCTCCTCCTGGCCTACCACTCGTTCATGAAGAATGGACTCAAGCCTGCGCAGCCGCTCTGACTCTTCCTCCTCCAGCTTTTTCACCGGAATCTTTGTCCAGCCAGACACTACATCTGCAATCTCATTTTCTCCCACCACCAGCCTTCTGGTGTTCTTTTCCTTCTCCCATTTCGTCCGGATCTTGTCGATCTTTTCGCGCTTTTTCTGCTGCTTCTTCTTAATGTCCCCGGCCTTCTCGTAAGCCTCGGCCCGGACTGCGGCCTCCTTTTGCCCTTCCAACACCTCGATGTCTTTCTCCAGCGCCTTGATTTCCTCCGGCTCTACAAAGTTAGTCAGACGGATCTTGGAGGAGGCCTCGTCGATCAAGTCAATGGCTTTATCTGGAAGGAAACGGTCATTGATGTATCGGGCGGAAAATTTCACCGCTGCCTCTAGCGCATCATCGGTGATGGTTACCCGGTGGTGCTCCTCATACCGTCCTCGCAGTCCCTTTAAAATCTCCACAGCCTCCTTCTCGCTGGGCTCATCCACAGTAACCGGCTGGAATCGGCGCTCTAAAGCCGCATCCTTTTCGATATATTTTCGGTATTCCTCAATGGTGGTGGCGCCGATCAGCTGCAGCTCTCCTCTAGCCAGTGAAGGCTTCAGGATATTGGAAGCGTCAATGGCACCTTCCGCGCTGCCTGCGCCAATGATGGTGTGGAGCTCATCAATGAATAGTAATACCTGGCCATCCTCCATCACCTCAGCCAATACCCGCTTAATCCGCTCTTCAAACTCTCCACGGTATTTGGAACCTGCCACCATCCCCGATAAATCCAAGGTCACCACCCGCTTTTTTGCAATGGTCTCCGGCACATTCCCCGCAGCAATCATCTGGGCCAGGCCTTCTACCACCGCAGTCTTGCCCACGCCAGGCTCTCCGATAAGACATGGGTTGTTTTTCGTCCTTCTGCTTAAGATCTGGATCACCCGCTGGATCTCCCCTTCGCGGCCGATCACTGGATCCAGCTTCTCCTCTCTGGCCATGGCAGTGAGGTCGCGGCTGTAGTGATCCAGGGTAGGGGTCTGGGATCTCCCTTTTCCCATCCGGCCGCTCTGGATGTCCTCCCGCATCCCAGCTGGCGCGTCTTCCCCCATGGCAGACAGTAAATCAATATACAGCTTCTGGGCACTAACCCCCATGGTATTCAGCAGCCTGGAGGCCACGCAATCCCCCTCCTTGATCAGCGCAATCAAAAGGTGCTCTGTACCGATTAAGGGAGCCCGAAACCGGACCGCTTCCTTATAGCTGTTTTCCAGCACCCGGCTGGCGCTGGGGGTATAGTCATTCTGACCAGCCAGGCCCACGGACTGGTTGGGGGAGATCAGCTGGCTCACCAATTCCAGTACCTTCTCTTCCCGGACGCCACTCTCTTCTAATACTTTTGCCGCCACGCCGGTTCCCTCGTGAAGCAGGCCGATCAGGAGATGTTCTGTCCCCACATAGTTATGCCCCAGCGTCTCCGCCGCGTCTACCCCAAAGGTGATCGCCTCCCGGGCTTTTGCTGTAAATCTATCAATCATAAATTTTCATCCTCCTAAAATATGCTGCGATTCACGCCTCTGCCGCCGTTAACACAGTTCCGGCAGCTCGTTCCGGATATAGGCTGCCCTCGCCATGTCCAATTCCTCCTTGCTCAGCGGTTCATGAGAAAGCTTCTGGAGATTTGCCGTCTGGATCCCCAGCATTAACCGGTAGATAGAGCATGACTCACGAAAAGTGAAAATGCCGTCGTCCACCCCGGTCATCATCTGGGAGAGAAAGATCATCGCATCCTTGGCGGAGAGCCTCCTGGCATACTTTAACACGCCGTAGGATTTATAGGCCTCATCCTCCCGCTCCAACCGATGATTTTTCAGCGCCCGCTCCCGCACCTGCTGCTCCTGATGATTCAGCTGATTCGCCGTCTGGGTCACCAGGTTAATGATCTCCTGCTCTGAGGAACCCAGGGTTTTCTGATTAGTCACCTCATACAGTGCCCCGTAATTCTCACTGCCTTCGCCGTAAACTCCCCGAAGGGTAATGCCAAACCGGCTCATATCCCCAACCAGGCTCTGAAATTTCTTTCCCATAGAGAGGGTGGGCAGATGAAGCACCACCGATGCCCGCATCCCGGTTCCTACATTGGTGGGAAAAGAAGTCAGGTATCCGTATTTAGCATCGAAGGCATAGGAAAACCGGGCATTGATGTAATCATCCATCTGATCCGCGGTTTTCCACAGCTCACCTAAGTGAAGGCCTGGAGAAATCACCTGGATCCGAATGTGGTCATCCCCATTCAAGATGATGCTTACACTCTCATCCCTTGACACAATTAACCCCACTGTCTCTTTCTTCTCGATAATGCCAGAGCTCAAGATCCGGCGTTCTCTTAAGGCTCTTCGGCTCAACTCATCCAGCTCTTCCAGATAAGCATACTCGTACTCCTTCCCATCCAGCTCCTTTAAATTCTTCAGGCCGTATTCCAGCCGTTTTACTAATTCCTCACTCTCCTGGGCAGTCAGGGATTTGGGGAACCGGTACTTATCCCAGTTCCTGGCCAGACGGATCCGGCTGCTGACCACATTGGGCTGCCCGCTCTCTCTCTGTTCAAACCATTTATTCATTCTGCTCCTCCCCACTTCTTCCCATTTTACTCCCCACTCCGGCCTTCAGTGGAATTTTCTGGCTGGGTCTCCTGGCTCAGGCTGCGGATCTCATCCCGATACCGGGCCGCCAACTGGTATTCTTCTTTCAGCACCGCCTCCTGGAGCTTTGCCTTTAAAATCTCCAGCTGTTCATCCCGGGATAGCTCTGGCTCCGCAAAGGGCTGGCCTGCCTCACCCTCCCGGGTTAAGGCTTCAATCTTTTGGTATTTCGGCTTCTTCCCTATATGGGTTCCGTTGCCCTGAAGCTTCTTGATCTTATCTCCGATCAGCAGGTCAAAGACGCCGTAGCAGTCCGGGCAGCCGAAGCGGCTGTTTTCCACAAACTCCTGATAAGTGGTCTTGCATGAAGGACACATGATCTGCTGCAGCTTATCTTCCTTCTGGCTACTCTCCTCCAGCCCCAGAAGAGCGGAAAGCAATTTCCCCAGAGGGAACTCTCCGTCGAAAATCGCCGAATAATGGCCTAAATCCATCTCTTTCGCACATTGGGCGCAAAGATTGTGCTCATTTTTCAC
Source organism: uncultured Lachnospiraceae bacterium (assembly GCA_949740725.1). Lineage (GTDB taxonomy): Bacteria > Bacillota > Clostridia > Lachnospirales > Lachnospiraceae > Caccovicinus. The sequence continues at coordinate 18,590 of CATJIO010000081.1, forward strand.
CCCGTTAATGACTTCTGTATATTTGATATTCGCTTCCCTGATCTTGCACTTTTCACACAACATTGTCGTCCTCCTCACTCCGGTCTCCTGCCAGAGCCCTTTGAAAACAGGTCATAGATCTCGTCAACCAGCTGATGCGCCTCATTTCTGGAAACATTTCTGCAGATTCCTCTGGCCAGCACTACGCTTAGATTCTGGCGCATCTCCTGAATCGCCTGGAGCTTATCAATGTCTAAGGCGATCACAGCTCCCCTGCGCCGGTCCAGTTTCACAAAGCCCTCCTGCCGGAGCATGGAATAGGCTTTATTTACTGTATGCATGTTAATGCCGATCTGGTCCGCCAGAGCGCGGACTGAGGGCAGCACATCCCCCTCGCAGATCGCTTCCGTCGCAATACCGAGGATGATCTGATTACATAATTGAAGATAAAAGGCTTCGTCACTGTTAAAATCAATCTTTAATATCATAGGCTCACCATCTTTCGTTTTTCATGCACCTGTTATACGGATTATATAACAACAGGTAGGGAATTGTCAAGTGGATGAACTGGATCCCCTGCCTCCAAAGGACGCAAAATACCATAGAAAAGTAGGATACTTTATGGTATACTAAAAAAACCGTCCCAATATTTCCCGGACAGGGAACGGGGTATTTTCCCGTGGACGATTAAGGAGAATGGATTGATATGGCATTTGATGGGATTACGATTGCAGGGCTTGTGCATGAATTAAAGCAGACCATTGAGGGCGGGAAGATCGCAAAGATCGCCCAGCCGGAGAAGGATGAGCTGCTTTTTACAATAAAGAATTATAAAAACAGCTACCGGCTTTTTGTGTCAGCCAGCGCCAGCCTTCCGCTAATTTATTTGACCGAGGGAAACAAGCCCAGCCCGCTGACGGCGCCGAATTTTTGCATGCTTCTGCGCAAGCATGTGGGGAATGGGAAGATCCTTAAGGTAAGCCAGCCGGGGCTGGAGCGGATTATTGAGATCACCCTGGAGCATCTGGATGATCTGGGGGATCTGTGCCGCAAGCGGCTGATCATTGAGATGATGGGAAAGCACAGCAATATTATTTTCTGCAAGGAGGACGGGACGATCCTGGACAGCATTAAGCATATCTCCGCCCAAGTGAGCTCTGTGCGGGAGGTGCTTCCGGGAAGGGAGTATTTTATTCCTCATACTACAGACAAGGAAAATCCTCTGGATATCTCGGAAGAGGCATTTATCTCCCTCATCCACAGCGCTCCCATGCCCCTTTCCAAAGCGCTGTATCAGAAGCTGACGGGCATTAGCCCCATTATGGGGGAAGAGCTATGCAAGCTGGCCTCCATTGACGGAGACCTGTCCGCCAATGAGCGGCAGGATGTAGAGCTGATTCATCTCTACCACACCCTTACCGGGGTAATGGAGGAGGTCAAGGCAGGTAGCTTTTCACCCAATATTATTTACCGCAGCAAGGGTCTGGAAAAAACCTCAGAACCGGGGCCGGCAGTTGAGAATGCAGTAGCTCAGGATGTCGATGGCCAGGTAAGCTGGGACGGGGAGGAAAGAGAGCCAGTGGAATTTTCCGCCATTCCCCTAACCTGCTTCCAGGGAAAGGGCTACCAGGCCCGTTCCTTTTCTTCCATCAGCGCTGTGCTGGAAACCTATTATGCGTCGAAAAATGCCATCTCCCGCATCCGGCAGAAATCTTCTGACCTGCGCCGGATCGTCCAGACCGCGCTGGAACGGAACTATAAGAAATGTGACCTCCAGGAAAAGCAGCTGCGGGATACCGATAAACGGGAAAAATACCGGATTAACGGAGAGCTGCTGAACACCTATGGATATGATTTAAAGGGCGGGTAAAAGGAACTGGCCTGCTTCAATTATTACACCAGCCAGGAGGTCAAAATCCCTCTGGATCCCCAGAAGACAGCCCAGGAGAACGCCCAGCGCTTCTTCGAGAAATATAATAAATTAAAGCGTACCTACGAGGCATTGACTGAGCTGATTCAGACTACCAGGCAAGAGATCGATCACTTAGAGTCCATCAGCGCTGCTCTGGATATCGCCCTTTTTGAGACGGATCTGGTTCAGATCAAGGAAGAATTAATGGAGTATGGATACATTAAGAAGCGGGGCTTTGGAGGAAAGAAGCCAAAGATCACCAGCAAGCCTTTCCACTATGTCTCTTCTGACGGCTTCCACATCTATGTGGGAAAAAATAACTACCAGAACGAGGAGCTGACCTTCAAGCTTGCCACGGGAAATGACTGGTGGTTCCACGCCAAGGGAATCCCCGGTTCCCATGTGATCCTCAAAGCTGAGGGCAGGGAGCTGCCAGACCGGGCGTTCGAGGAGGCGGGCGCACTGGCCGCCTACTATTCCAAGGGGCGGGGCAGCGAAAAGGTGGAAATCGATTATGTACAGAAAAAATCGGTGAAAAAGGTAGCCGGAGCCGCTCCGGGATTTGTGATTTACCACACAAATTATTCCCTGGTAGCAGCTCCGGCCTGCCGGCTGCAGGAAGTGAAGTGAGCCTGGCTTTCTAGGGCGATGGGGGGTGGCAATGGCTTTTGTGGCTACCTTCTCTCTGCCTTTAACACCAATGAGGACCGAGGATCCGCCTTCAGATGATTCCCATTTAAGGATACTAAGCGTCCTGGATCCGGGATTCCTTTCGGAAGATATTTTCCGGAGGTATCCGCCAGAACCCTCCAACACATATCTGAGGGAAGGGCGGGGAGGGAAAGCTCCTGCTCTTCCCAGTAGACATTGACCGCCAGGCACAGGATGTCATCGCCGTTATCCATCTGATTCCGCCCGGCATAGAGAATGCTCAGCATCTTCGTCTGTTGGTTCGGCTCGAAAATCTTGATCTCCGGCAGTCCCAGGGAACAATTCCCGGCAAACCGCCGGACTACCGGGTGCTCTCTGCGGATTTTTATCATATGCTTCACATAGTCAAAATGATCCCGGTTCTTCTCCAAAAGTGTCCAGTCCAGCCAGGAGGTAAGATTATCCTGACAGTAGGCGTTATTATTGCCGAACTGGGTATTTAAGAACTCATCTCCTGCCAGAAACATAGGCGTGCCCCGGCTCATCATCAAAACCGTGATGGCATTCTTCGCCAGTTTCCGGCGCAGGGTTAGCACCTCCTCCTGATCCGTCTCTCCTTCTACCCCACAGTTCCAGCTCCGGTTATCGTCGCTGCCCTCTGTATTATTCCAGCCGTTGGCTTCATTATGTTTTTTATTGTAAGAATACATATCCCACAAGGTAAAACCGTCATGGCAGTTTAAGAAGTTCACCGAGGCATTATAGCCCCGCTGGGCCGGATCGTAGATATCCGGAGAGCCGATAATCCTCCAGGCGGCTGTCCTGGACATCTGAAAGTCTCCCTTTAGGAAATTCCGCATGTCATCCCGGTAGCGCCCATTCCACTCTGCCCACCGGTTCCAGGAGGGGAAGCTTCCCACCTGGTAAAGGCCGCCGGCGTCCCAGGCCTCGGCAATCAGCTTCACATTGCCTAAAATCGGGTCAAAGGCAAGGCTCTGAAGAAGAGGCGGTTTGCTCATTGGGCTTCCATCCTCATTTCTTCCCAGGATGCTGGCCAGATCAAACCGGAATCCCGTGATATGGTAAACAGTGGTCCAATAGCGCAAACACTCTAAAATCAACTGCTGTACAATGGGATGATTGCAGTTTAAAGTATTGCCGCAACCGCTGAAATTATAATAATGGCCGTCCGGGGTAAGCATGTAATAGATATTATTGTCAAAGCCTTTGAAGGAAAAACAGGGCCCCATCTCATTCCCTTCAGCCGTGTGATTGAAAACCACGTCAAGGAAGCATTCGATGCCGTTTCTATTCAGTTCCTTAATTAGGGTCTTCAGCTCAGTCCCTTCCCGGTTGTACTCTGTGGCGCCAGCATAGCTGGTATTAGGGGCAAAGAAGCTGACCGTATTATACCCCCAGTAATCCACCACCTGCTGCCCGTTTACCATGCGGCTGTCCTTAACCTCGTCGAACTCAAAGATAGGCATCAGCTCTACCGCATTGATTCCCAGCTCCTTCAGGTAGGAGATCTTCTCCATCAACCCGGCAAAGGTGCCCGGATATTCCACCCCGGAGGATCCATCCCTGGTAAAGCCCCGGACATGCATCTCATAGATCACCAGATCCTCCATCGGGGTTTGCAGCGGCCGTATCCTTCCCCAGTCGAAATCATCCTTTACCACCCGTGCCTTATAAAAGGAACCCTCCTGCTTTGGTCGGCCCCACTGGCTCTGTCCTGTTACCGCCTTAGCATAGATGTCCAGAAGCATCTGATCCTTCCGGAAGAGGAGTCCCCTGGAGGGGTCATAGGGTCCGTCCAGGCGATAGGCGTATTCAAAATCCGCGATATTTAGCCCAAATACAATCATGGAATATACATTTCCAATCCGATAATGCTCCGGGAATGGAAGTACCGCAAAGGGCTCATCCTCCATCCGGCGAAACAGGAGAAGCTCACAGGAGGTAGCGCCCAAAGAATGGACGGTAAAATTCACCCCAACGGGAATCGCCATAGCACCATTCAGTTCGTAAAGCCCAGGACGCACCTCGAAGCCGGCAATAACATCCATGGGAACCATGTGGATACTCCGCATGGGACTGATGAAATCCTGCTGAGCCGGGATTTGTGATTGGTTTTTTGCCTGATCGGCCGTCTTATACTCTGTCATTTTCTGCTCCATATTCCCTCCAATGCTTTTCCTATCGATTTTCCGTACGTATTCCCATGCGCCTGCTGGATCTTTCTTGGAAAGGCTGCCGGGCGCAGGAAGGTTTAAAAATAGTCTACCACATTTTGGAGGAAAAAAACAGGGTCAGAAGAAACAAATTTTCTTCTGGCCCTGCAAAACTTCCTCTCTATGTTCGTATCCTGGGGCCATGCCCGGCAGCCCGCGCCAGCGGCTCACAGAGGCTGAAAGCTTCCTGGAATCCCTTCCCTCAGCATTTCCTTATATTCCTCCCAGGACACATACTGTCCGCCCATTCGTTCCAGGTGATCCGTGCGAAACTGGCAATCAATGAAGCGGATGGGAAATCTGGCCAATATCCGGGCAAAACCAATCAGCGCCGTCTTTGACCCATTCTCCTTCTCCGAAAACATGCTTTCTCCAAAAAAGCACTGTCCCATAACCACCCCATACAATCCTCCAGCCAGGGCTCCATCCTCAAAGGACTCTACGCTCACCGCAAATCCCTTCTGGTGAAGCTGCCCATAGGCCTCCTCCATTTCATCGCCAATCCAGGTGCCTTCCTTTTCCCACTTCGCCCTGCACCGGCGCATGGTATCGCCAAAATCCCGGTTAAGGACAATTCGGATCTCGTGTTTCTTCATATATTTATTCATCGAGCGAGATACGTGAATCTGTTTCGGAAATATCAAAAAACGTTCCCTAGGACACCACCACAAGATTTCCTCTCCTGGATTAAACCAAGGAAAAATCCCGTGGGCATAGGCCAAAAGAAGCCGTTCTGTCCTTAAATCTCCGCCTACAGCCAAAAGTCCGTCCTCCTCCGCCAATTCTGGATTCGGAAAGCTGATTTCCTCCTGATTCAGACGAAATACCGGCATCTCCCATCTCCTCTCTTGCTGTTCACCGGTTACTGTACACCCTCTTACCAGGGCTGTGTCCAGTAACATAAGTCCCGCCCGGCTATTCATTTCGTATGGCTGCTAGAGGACTTAGCTTCATCGCCCTGGTGGCGGGAAGGAAACCCGCGGCCATACCCACAAAGATGGCAAAGCCCAAAGCCGCCAGATCCAGCCACAGTGGGATCCGGGACAGGTCCCCCTCCATCCCGGTGAGGGCCTGGCCCCCTGCGAATTTATTAATCACCACGGAAATGATAAAGCTCAGCAGAATTCCCGCAATGCCCCCAAGGAAGCCAATAAAGCCAGACTCTAAAAGAAACATGTCGCGGATATTCCCCATATCACAGCCTAACACCTTCATCACGCCGATCTCCTTTGTCCGCTCATAGATGGACATCATCATGGTATTGGCAATACCAATGGCCGCTACAAATAAGGAAACTGCCCCGATCCCGCCTAATACTGTCTGAACCATCTGAGACTGCTTCCTGGACTGCTCCAACCACTCCATATTGCTCTGAGCCTCATATCCCATATCGGAGATCTCCTTCTGTACCTGGGTAACATACTCCATATCTTCCACGAATACCTGGGCGGAATCGTAGACCAGATAGGGGAGAGCCTTTCCTTTCTTGTTGGTAGGCTGCCCAGGGATCACCTTCTTTTTAAAAACCCGGCGCAGCTGCTCCTCCAACAGATCCACATCTACGTAGATCTGGTAACTATAATTATTCCAGTCCTCCAGAGTGCCCTCCACCAGGCCGGCCGTCTTCACTATGTATTTCTTTGGAGCCTTTACCTGATTGCCCTCTCCTGAAGGATTCTGAGAGGCGTAATAGGCATCGGTATCATAGATGATGTACATTGGTTTGTTCATAAAGTCAATGTCCGGTACTTCTTCCCAATACCCCTTTCCGGTTTTCATATTAGAAAACCGGGTGAGTACCATATTTCCCACCACCATCTGCATCTCTGTATCCTTGGGCGAGGGAATTTCTCCTTCTCCAAGGGGGATTTCCTCCATAAACATGTGGTTCACCCCATACAGCTCTCCATAACCCTGGTATACCCCCTGCCTCATCAGCACGCTTACGGACAGTACTGGTGAGACGCCTTTTACATGGGGGAGCTTCTGCAGCTGCTTAATCACATCGTCATTGATATAATTGGGCTCCGTCTTGGAAGAGCTGTCATAGCCCCACCGGGACTCAGAATACACCTCTATGGTGGTGAGGCTTCCATAGGAGGCGATCTGTTCGGTGGTCAGCTCATTTAACCCGATCCCTAGGGAAACCATCACCACGATGGAGGCTGTGCCGATGACCACCCCCAGCACTGTCAGCACTGTTCGGAGCTTTCTCCGGCGCAGGTTATTGATGCTCATGATCAGAAGGTCATGAAATTTCATCGTCGATTCCCTCTTCTTCTTCCATTTGCTGCTTTTTTCTCTTCCTGTGCTTTACTAGAGCGGTAACGCCGATAATCGCCACTACTGCCAGGGCCGCGCCTCCTCCGATAAGGATCTTTTTCTTAATGGGATCGGCCATCCATCCGGCCAGACCTGTGGCTCCCGCCTCCATGTCTTCCATCCCGTCCATTCCTTCCATACCCTCCATCATCCAGTCTTCCTCCATCATCGGCTCAGTCACAAACAGGGTCAGCTCCTTCTCTACCTCAGTCACCTCCCCATTCTCATCCTCATAGGAAATGATGACCTTCACCTTCCCCTCATCCTGAGTGGGATTTTCTCCGGTGATCATCACGTCCACATTTCCCGTTTCACCAGGCTTGATATTCCCCACATACGCCTCGTTGGTCCGAATGGAGTCTGACTCAAACCGGGCATTCACATTGTAGAGCTGAATACGGCCAGTATTGTTAATGCCAAACATGATATTGGACTCGCCGCCCACCTCGATAGAATCTGGCATCACCTCAAAGGTGCTGGTGCTCAGCCGGGCCTGCTGGTAGATGGGAATGTCCACAGTGACGCTCTCCTCTGCATTCTTAAACTCCGGGCTGTCATACTTCTCCTTGATGGTAATGGTGTATGACCGCTGATCAATGCCTGCTTTGGCTAAAAATCGCATCCGAAGCTCTGTGGAGGCGCCTGCTGCCAGGGAATTAACCACTATAGAGGAGGATCCGGACTCTGTGGAAAAAACAGAGGTATTCTCCACCTTCTCCGGCTCTAAGGTAAAGAGAATATTGCTGGCCGCCACCTGGGTAGAGGCATTTTTCATGGTGAGAATCATATCAAACTCCTGGCCCGCCATGATCTTCTCCGGCTCTGTACGGAAACTCTCTACGATAATCCTGGCCTTAGTCCGGTCATTCTCATTAAAGTCCCCCAGGTTGTCCTCCTTTTCCTTTCCAGTAATGTGAACATAGAATTCATAATCTTTGGACTGGACGCTGGTATCCGTGCTCAGGGTTTCCCCATTGCTGTCATTTCGGAAAACACCCGGGCCCTCGGAAATTTTCTTGTCCCCATCCATACTCTCCCGGTAGGATATCTTAAACTTAATGGGATAAAATCCGGTGTAGCTGTCCTTGCGGATAGCCATACTGTAGGGGAGCTGCACCGTCTGCCCGGCCTCAACCACATCAAAATGGCGATCGTAATTGCCGTCATTGATCATAAAGGGAAATTCATCGTCACTCTTGCTCAGCACCATGCTCACCGTCACGTCATAGGCTGGCATCCAGCTTTTATTCCGCATATTGATGGCAAAGTTCATTACATTGGGGTAGGTTCCATAAGGAGTGGACTGGCTTTCCCCTAAGACGAAGGCAATCTCCTCTGTATTTTCATCTTTCTCGTCGGAATCAGTGCCGGAGGCGGTGGTGGAAATCCATACGTTCATATTATCGATATCTGGCGATCCGTCCTTTCCATTCTGATAAATGGCGATGGGCACACAGTAGTACCCCTCTTTCATATCCCGGCGAACCCTAGCAGATAATGTAACGGTCTTGGTCTGCCCTTCTTTTAAGTTTCCCACCCGTTTGGGCTCAAAGGTAGTCTCACTGATCTCAAATGGATAATTATTTTGAAGGCCAGCCTCCTCTCCCCCGTCCTTTGGCATAGCATAAAAATTTACCAGATCATCAGATAATCCCACCCACACATCTTCCATGTCATAAGGCGCTTTGATCGTCACAGGGATATTCATCACCTTCCCCACCTTACCAGAGGGATCCTTTCGGATGACCAAAAACTCATTACCGTACCGCCCGTCATTTACATTTTCATAAGCTGCCATGGTCTCTATGTCAGTAAGTAGCGCCGTACAAATCATCATAACCGCTGTCGCAAAGGCCATTACCCGCCGCTTCAAATTCCTGCCGTTCATTTCTGTTATCCTCCCTGCCTTCTGTCATCGTTTGCCCTGTCTTATTCTGAACCGCCTGTATATATTTATTTTTCCTCCGACGCCTGGACTGCTCCCTCCTCGATGCTGATGATCTTCCCGTCAATGATCCGTATCCGCCGATCCGCGTAGGAGGCCAGATGATTATCGTGGGTAACCATAACCAAGGTCTGATTCTGCTCCCGCACGATCTGCTGCATCAATTTTAACACTTCCATTGTGGTTTTGGAATCCAGGTTTCCCGTAGGCTCGTCCGCGAAGATAATCTGAGGATTTACCGCCAGGGCCCTGGCTATGCCCACTCTCTGCTGCTGGCCGCCGGACATCTGATTGGGCATGTGTTTCGCCTGTTTTCCCACACCCACCAAATCCATATATTTTTTCGCCCTGGCCAGCCTGTCCTTCCGCTTCATCCCCCGAAAGGACAGCGGCAAGGCCACATTCTCCACCGCATTCATTGTATTTAACAAATTGTAGGACTGAAAAATAAAGCCTACCTTCTCTCTCCGAAAAGCCACCAGCTCCTTCTCTGACAGCTTTTCAATATGCTTCCCTGCGATCTCGATCTCTCCTCTGGTAGGCTTTTCCAAGCCTGCAAGCATATTCAATAAGGTGGATTTTCCGGATCCAGAGGTTCCCACAATCGCGCAGAACTCTCCCTTGTACAAGGTAAAATCCACGCCATTTAAGGCGCGGACCTTTGTTTCGCCTACCCGATAGATTTTATAAAGATTTTTCACCCGAATAATAGGGGTACGTTCCATAGTTTCCATCCTGATTGCCGGCGCTGAACAAGCGCCCATTGTACCTGTCTATCACACTCAACTGTCCCGTTCCGCTGGTCATGAACGTCCAGCTTTATCATAGGGATTGTACCATTATACCATACTCTCCCTGGATCGGCCGTTTTTTTTTCTTAAACTTCATTAAATATTCCTTACACAGTCGTTTTCCGTCCCGGCAGCCCCGCCACAAAACCACATGGGGCGATTATCCGTCATCACTCTTTAAAAAAAGCTTCACTCGCTTTCCACTTCCATCCCCCGGATCCGACGTTCAAATTCCTTAAGATACTCTTGCGGGGATAAATATTGATCCTTATTCACCCGGTAGGCAGGATTCCACATGTTCACCACCACAATCGATGTCTTCTCCCTGTCGTCAGTGTGCCGGTAATTCTGGTCTGCCGTGAACTGATAATCTTTCACATTATCTTTCCAAATCATCTGCTCTCCCCGATTCCGAATCCTCCTTTTATTGGAAAAAACTTCCTTCGCAATCAGCTTAAACACTTCTTCTCCACAGCACACGATGACCCGGGGGTGGATCAGGCGAATCTGGCGCTTTAAAAACTCAATGTATTCATAGCCATAATTCAGCCAAATTGTATCCGAAGACTCCTTGCCACCCCTTTTATTTACATAGAGCACCGCCAGGGTATCCATCACCTGGGCATTGGTCATATCCTGGGCCATATCCCCCAAAAGTAGGCGCTGCATCCCCACCAGATATCCACACTCATCCTCATATCCCTTCTTATACCGCCGGAAATCCTTCCGGATATCGGTGATTACCGGGAAGGTAAGCCCTTTCTGAATGTACCGTTTCAGGCTGGGCTCCTTCAAAATATACAGCACGCCAGAAAATGAGGCAGGATTTATTATGCCATCGATATGAAAGCTCTTTTTGTCAATTTCCATATGGCAGGTGCTGCCGATGGTGGCGGTCTCTGTGTGCTGCATGGTTTGCCACAGAACGTATAATTCCTCCAAAGAATAACAGTCTGCCGCCAGTCCTTCGATTACAATCTGCTCTAATGATTTTGCCATGTCCTGGACCTCCGGTTATCTTTTTCAGTTTCCTAAATTACCTTCCTGCGTTTTATTGAGCTGCTTCCCCCTGTGCCACTTTGTCTATTTTCGCGCTACTTCCCTAAGAACTTTCCTCAGACTTTCTGTGGCTTTCATCCTGCTCTGCAGCCCCTCAATCTGCCATATCAAAAAATTTGCACTTACATTCTGGGCAAAGGGACGGGACAATCAATGGACAAAATTTCGGTTTTACCCACTTGATACGAAATTGTTCCATAGAATATATGCAGTCTTGTTCCTTTAAAACATCAAGCCCTCGGAACGCCGGCCCATAATATGGAAATGGAAGTCCGCAACAAGGACAACGCCAAAAAAATTTGGGGGTATGCCTCAGCAAATGGCAAGGCCAAACCAGAAGGAAAGGCAAGATAAAGGTAAGCGCCCAGAATGCAGAAAAGGGAGCATCATATACATGGGAATGAAACGCTGTGTTACGGCAGACCACAAGGAAAAGGCTCCCTACAAGACCGCTTGTGCTAAATAGTATGATGCAAATCCACTCCAGCAGAAACAAGGCCTTTGTAAATGCGCAGCAGCGTTGGAACCAGGGCGGCATCTGCGGATACTCATGAGGAAACGGCTTTGCCCCATTCTCCTGCTGTAATCTCCATTTTGCAATATCATCCATTGATCGTTTCATTGCTTTATCTGCTTTGCTCCTAAAATCCTAGCCAGGCATCCTCCTTATTGGTTTCTAGTCTTTATCTTCTATTATAGCAAGATTCTCCTTTTACGGCAAGATGGTCGGTTCTTTTGTTCTTCCATAGATGAAGAATCGCTACGATAGTGTCCTATGAGACCTTCCCTGTAAGGACAAGTCACGAGGATTTCTCCTGATTTTCACGCAAAAGAAACCCTCGCTCTATTGCTATTTTCTTGTAAATCATATATGATAAATTTAGTGTTCAACAGACAGACATTTCAAAGAAAATAAGAAAGGAAATATCCAATGGATAACAAAGCAATGTATCAATTAACTTATGGTCTCTTTGTACTCACCTCCTGCCAGGACGGCAGAGACAGTGGATGCATTATCAACACTGCCGGCCAAGTAACCGCGGATCCCAACCGGATCAGCATTGCCGTCAATAAAGCTAATTTCACCCATGACCTAGTCAAAGCTTCCGGAAAATTTAATATTTCCATCCTCAGTGAGGATGCCAGCTTTGACACCTTTAAGCATTTTGGCTTCCAGTCTGGCCGGACTGTAGATAAGTTTGACGGATATGCCTCCTGCAAGCGCAGTAAAAACGGCCTCTACTATGTAACGGAAGGAACAAATGCTTATATCAGCGCCGCTGTCCAGCAGTCCATAGATTTGGGAAGCCATACCCTGTTCATCGCGGCCGTTGAGGATATGGAAGTTCTCTCCCATATTTCCTCCGCCACCTATGGCTATTATCAGAAACATATCAAGCCCAGTCCGGAAAAATCTCAGGCCAACGGAAAGCCTCAGTGGCGCTGTACGGTCTGCGGATATATCTATGAAGGGGAAGAGCTTCCGGCAGATTTTATCTGTCCGCTGTGCAAGCATCCGGCATCCGATTTTGAGAAATTATAGACGGCGTTTCTTCGCGCCCGCCTGTGGCAGGTACGAAGCTTCGGATATTCATCCGATGGGAAAACAGTCATGATTTTGCGCTTTCTCCCAAGCTAGACGCGCGAAATCATGGCTAACCTTTTTTGCTGCTTTTCGACGGCGTTTCTTCGCGCCCGCCTGTGGCAGGCACGAAGCTTCGGATATTCATCCGATGGGAAAACAGCCATGATTTTGCGCTTTCTCCCAAGCTAGACGCGCGAAATCATGGCTAACCTTTTTTGCTGCTTTTCGACGGCG
>CATJIO010000082.1 GCA_949740725.1 uncultured Lachnospiraceae bacterium
GGAGGATTCCTTGGGATGTAGGCCCTGTCTTTTAGGGCCTTACGCACCGCTGCGCTTTCGGCGGAGCGAGAGCGGGGTGACGCCTTGATCCTGCCTGCCGTGGGCGTTACTTCCTGCCGATTTGCGCCTGCACCTTAAGTCAGCCCGCGACTCTCTAAGCCTTCACGACAAACAAAAGACTCAGCTAAATAGCAATATCACCACGAAAGGAGACCACCCCCATGTATTCATTTCACCCCATTGACCAAGCCCTAACCGATCTGCGAAACGGAAAGATCATCCTTGTCACCGATGACCCGGACCGGGAAAATGAGGGCGATTTTATTTGCGCGGCGGAGTTTGCAACTACCGCTAATATCAACTTTATGGCCACTCACGGAAAGGGCCTGATCTGTATGCCCATGTCGGGGGAGTATGTCCAAAGGCTTCAGATTCCTCAAATGGTAACCCAGAACACGGATAACCATGAGACCGCCTTCACGGTTTCCATTGACCATGTCAGCACATCTACTGGAATTTCCGCTGCAGAGCGCTCTGTGACCGCGATGAAGTGCGTGGAGGAGGGTGCCCAGCCGGAGGATTTCCGCCGGCCCGGGCATATGTTTCCTCTGCTGGCAAAGAAAAATGGCGTTCTGGAAAGGAATGGCCACACCGAGGCAACTGTAGATCTGCTTCGCCTGGCAGGCCTGAAGGAATGTGGTCTTTGCTGTGAAATTATGCGGGAGGACGGCACAATGATGCGGACGCCGGAATTGATCCAGATGGCGAAGAAATGGGATCTTACCTTTATTACCATCAAGGATCTCCAAACCTACCGGAAGCGTCATGAGAAGTTGGTTGATCGGATAACCGTGACGAAAATGCCTACTAAATATGGGGAATTTATGGCTTACGGTTATGTAAACCGGCTCAATGGAGAGCATCATGTGGCACTGGTAAAAGGCCAGGTTGGAGACGGGGAAAATGTGCTCTGTAGGGTTCACTCTGAGTGTCTCACTGGAGACACTTTTGGCTCTCTCCGCTGTGACTGCGGCCAACAGTTCGCCGCTGCTATGACCAGCATTGAGAAGGAGGGGCGAGGAATCCTCCTGTATATGCGCCAGGAAGGGCGGGGAATCGGGTTGATCAATAAACTCCGCGCCTATGAGCTTCAGGAGCAGGGAATGGATACTCTGGAGGCAAATCTTGCATTGGGCTTTGCGGGGGATGAACGGGAATATTATATCGGCGCCCAGATTCTAAAGGATCTGGGAGTGAAAACGCTCTGTCTGTTGACGAATAATCCGGACAAGGTATATCAGCTCTCGGATTTTGGAATGCAGATTGCCAGGAGAGTTCCCATCCAAATGAACGCTACCCCCGAGGATCTCTTTTACCTGAAAACAAAGCAAAAACGGATGGGGCACATATTATATTACCAGTAATATGCTCCTTAGTGCTCTGCCATCTGCGGGGATAATTTTACCGAAAATGATTGCATTTAATTTATTAGTCGTCCAATTTGTAGGACAACTATTTATATTATTTCAAACAGGAGGAATGTCATGAAAACTTATGAAGGGAATCTCATTTCAAGAAACATAAAAATCGGAATTGTAGCCGCTCGGTTTAATGAATTTATCACGTCCAAGCTGTTGAGCGGCGCCATTGATGGTCTGGTCCGCCATGATGTGAAGGAAGAGGATATTCATGTAGCATGGGTGCCAGGCGCATTCGAAATTCCGCTGATCGCCTCTAAGATGGCAAACAGTAGGAAATATGACGCAGTGATCTGCTTAGGCGCGGTGATCCGGGGCAGCACCAGCCATTACGACTATGTGTGCAACGAGGTTTCCAAAGGCATCGCCTCTGTTTCCTTATCCAGCGGTATCCCGGTAATGTTCGGGGTGCTGACCACAGAAAATATTGAGCAGGCCATCGAGCGCGCCGGGACAAAGGCAGGAAATAAAGGATATGATTGTGCCCTGGGAGCCATCGAGATGGTTAATCTTATCCGGGAAATCGGATAATGCAAGGGATAAGCCCTTTACCACAAGACTTGGCCTACAGACAACTCCTGTCTGTAGGCCGCTTTACCGCCTTAACGCCGATTAGCTCTCCGTTCTTGCATTTCCCGCTTCAACCCGTCTCCGGATAAGGACAGGAGGGAAGCCACCTCCTTCTCCGGCAGTACAGAGGTATAGTAAGGCCCCTGCTGCAGATGACAGCCAAATCGATCCAAAAAATCCTTCTGTCCCTTAGTCTCCACACCGTCTGCCAGCACATTCTTCTTCATCATCTTGGCAATCTGCACCAGCCCTGCATTCACCGGAGCTGACTTTGGATTATTTTCCAACTGCCAGATAAACATCCGGCCGAATTTCAGCGTGTCGATGGGAAGCTCAAAGACCTGGCCCAATCCAGTGCTTCCAGAGCCAAAATTATTTAATATCAACTCTACCCCCATCCAGGAAAGATTTTTTAGCAGCACCATCACATTGGATCGGGCAGTATCCGCCACATATTCCTCCAGCTCAATAGCCAGCTTTTTGGGCGGAATCTGATACTGCTGGATGAGCTTTGACATCTCCTGCTGAAAGTCTCCCTGTAAAAGGAGCATGGAGGAGATAGGAAGGGCAATAGACTCAAAGGCTATTCCGGCTTTTGTCAAGCGGGAAATCATCTCTGCCGCCTTGTTTAACGCATAATACTCCACCAGCCGCACCTGTCCAGTATCCTCTGCGATAGGCAAAAACTCTGAGCTGCCCACCATGCCTACATCCTTTATAAATACACGCATTAGCAGCTCCGCCCGTGTAAACCGTTTCTCTTCCCGATTATACGTAGGACGGAAGCAGATCTCTACCTCACCATTGGCAATCGCAGTGCTAAGGTATCTAGCAATGGCCTTTTTCCTTAGGTTCTGAGTATGGAGGGCTTTGTCATAAACAGCATATTGATTACTTCCCATTTCTGCCGCCTGGGCTGTGGCCATATCCAGACATTTCAGCATCTCTGCCGCATTGGAAGCATACCCCGGGTAAGTGCACAGGGCGATCTGCACCGAACAGATGCACTCAGTATTTCCGATGGCCCAGTTTTCATTAAACCGTTCGATCAAAAGCTCTGCCATCTGCGAAGCTTCCCGAAGTCCCTGGTTTTTCATAATAATGATAAACTCCACACCTACATACCGAAAAACCATGCAACCAGTCCGCTGTTTTAAATAGTCAAAAATCATCTCCAGCAGCTCATCACAGTATTCAAAGCCAAAGAGATCATTCATCCGTTTGAAATTCTCTATGTAAAGCTTCAACACCACCCCACGATTATTTCGCGTTAGCTGAGCATCCATTTGGCTTTGGCAGGAATTGGTATCCCTCGGATGGTTGTACTCTTGCTGCGCCAGATTCTGCGGCTGATGTTTTTCCTTTTTCTCTCTGGCTGGCCGTTCTTTATTTCCAAATAACCCCATAATTTTCTCCTTCAACCTGTTTTTCCCACATTTTGAAACATCATCTTGCGTTTCCCTTAATTTCTAAATCTTCTCTGGCCTGCCTTAACCGGCAGTCAAAATAAGGATAAAATTCTGTCCTTGTTTCAAAGGGCTCAGCGTAAAAATGCCGCAACACATACATACAGCCTGCCTTTCGCATAGCCTCATCTCCAACGGCAGAAAGCTTTTCATCCAAATCCTCCAGAAAGCAATGCCAGTCTAAAACAAACTTTTCATAAGACTTCAAATCCGGCGTGTCAATCCATTTTTTTACCTTTATCTTGGTCCGGTTTCCCTTGATGCATTCATGTACCTGGAGAAAATACTGAAATGTTCGGTTCTCATAATATCGCCCTAAGGGAAACAGGCGGCAAATTCCTGGGCGGAACAAATGGATCCCGCATCTCCCCTGAGCATTCAGATAGACACAAGCCTCATCCTCCCCTGACATCCGCAAATTTGGCAGGATCAGTCCATCTACCACATGGAGCTCCAGCTCTTCCTCCAGCAGCTCCTGGAAATTTTTTCTCTGTCCCATCGAGAGCCGGTGCACATCCAAAGGATCCAGCACTATGGATTCCCCCATTCCCCGGCAACAAGAGGAACAACCTACACAGCCGCCGCAATCTGCTTTTACCATGTCATTCGAGCTATATAGACGGCCGTCTGAAATTTCCTCTAAGCTGATTTTTCTCCTCATACTATTCCTTCCTCATCTTCTATGCCCAACTCTGCATTCCTTCTTTCCTTTGCTATAAGTATAGTCGATAGAATGCGAATTTTGCAACCTATTTTCCTACAAATCTACATAGAGCGCGCCAGGATTTCTCCAGGCACGCTCTTGTATATGCAAGTCTTCTTTTATAGGCCCGTTCTATTTCCATATTCCTCTTTCTGGCGCTATTTTTATGGAACACATTCCATAATCGTGTGAAAAACCCAAATTAGCCATCAGGCAGTATCTCCGCTTTGCAGGGAAACATCGACAACCTGTTCCATAACTACTTCCTTCCCATCCAGAAGATCCATCATCGTCCTGACACACCGTCTGGCCAGCATGGGCACATCCTGGGCAATGGTGGTCAGCTCCGGCGTAAACATCCGGATCATATCCACCCCGTCGTATCCTATGATATGAAGCTCTTCCGGCACCCGGATTCCCTTGCGCATTGCCAGGTTCAGGCAGTACATGGCGCCGATATCTGAAGTAAATACTCCATCCACGTTCGGATAAATGTCCATATACTGTGCGATCAGCCGGCGATAATAGTCGTAATCCATCATATTCCATTCCATTTCTACGGTTTTCACCGTAGCTCCACCTTCCTCCATAACCCGAATAAATTCCAGGTGACGGTCATTGGAAGGAGTCTGAACCCGGAAGGAGCCGCCGAACTGGAGAACATTTTTACAGCTTGCTTTCAGAAGAAGCTCTGCCGCCAGCCTTCCTCCTTTAGCATGGTCTGAATGAATCAGGGGAATAGTAGGACCAAGATCCCGATCTATCGCCACCACCGGCTTATTTAAGTTCATGTAGGCATCATTTGTCAGAGATTGTGCTCCGGTGATGATCCCATCCATCACATGTTGCTTCAACATATCGATAAAATCCTGTTCCCGGTTACTGATTTCAATGGTATTGCAAATCAACGCCTTATAGCCATTTTTATATAGCTCAATCTCTATATTTTTTAATAACTTTGCAAAAAATGGATTTTCTATGTCAGGAACAACAATGCCGATAATCCCCGTTAGATTCCGAATGAAATTTTTCGGCTGCTCACTGGAGCGATAATCCAGCTCCCGGGCAGCAGCCAGGATTCTCTCCTTCGTCTCATCTGCTACATAGCCGGATCCATTCAATGCTCTGGAAACGGTTCCGGCGCCTACTCCTGCCCTCTTTGCCACTTCCTTGATACTTGCCACTTTTGATGTAACCTCCTAATTTCTTCCGTTCCATATTTTCTCTATTTTATCAGGTATTTTTCAAAAATGCAAGAAAGTATTTGTACATTTGTTCCATATTTTCCATGTTTATTTGTAAATTCATGGTTTTTACCAATTTTTGTTTTATCATCTTTGTGCAAAAGCACGGATAAAACAGGCAAAAAATTGTCTTTAATTTTCAAAATCCTTCCACCTGTTTTTCGCTTTTATGCATTTGTTCTAAGTTCATGCTAAATTCCTATACTCAGCAAAGGATTATCATTGATCAGCAAATCGATATAAAAGAAGCTGCCTGCTCTAGCAGTACAGCTTCTTCGTTCATACAATCATAATAAATAACATTTAACCCTCAAGAATTGCAGCCTATTTCTCCCCCAGGCCATCCTCGATTGCCTTTGTTAAGGTTGCTAACGCGTCATTCTCATCCTCGCCGTCACAAATCAGGTTAATCTCCGTTCCACACTTGATCCCAGCAGCCATAACGTTTAATACGCTCTTGGCAACGATTCTCTTCTCACCACACTCGATGATGACGTCGCATTTGAACTTCATCGCTGTCTGGGACAAAACTCCTGCTGGCCTTAAGTGTAATCCGGACGGGTTCACTACTGTTAATGTTTTGCTTACCATAATTCCAGTCTCCTTATCTCATTATTTAATATCCCCAGGATTGACATAATGCTCCTAATGATAATTCTATTACAAATGGGGAATGATGTCAAGAAAAATGCGAGGAGTTCCGTAGATTCTAAAGGAAGTTCACCATCATCCCTTCTAATAGCTTCTGGAAATCCGGAGTAAACGTGTCAGCACACTAGCCATCTACATATAATAAAGAAAACACTTTATCTCCATCAGAAAGGAATATTGTCCTTATGCAGCCACAGCAAATAACTCCCCGCGCCACCTTTATCCAACTTCTAGAAAATAATACTCCTCAGGCCATGGCCTGGGTAACTGGCGCCCCAGAATATTCACAGCTTAGCGGACTAGTAAAGTTTTACACTACTCCTTATGGCGGAACACTCATAGAAGCGGAATTTTTTGGGCTTCCCAATATTTCCGTCCAGAATTCCACCACTTATTACGCCATGCATATCCATGAATTTGGAAATTGCTCCGATTCCTTTCAGCATACTGGCGAACACTACAATCCTGCCTCTCTGCCACATCCATATCACCAAGGCGATCTTCCCCCTCTTTTAGCCAATCAGGGCTATGCATGGTCTGCCTGTTATGATAAACGTTTTCGTGTTGAGGATATCCTAGGACGTTCTGTGGTCATTCACGCACAGGCCGACGATTTCGCCTCCCAGCCTTCTGGGAATTCTGGAATGAAAATCGGATGCGGGGTTATCCGCACCGTCTGAATCTGATACCGTTGCTGGTTGTTCCAAAGGTTTTCCCCAGCTCTATGTCGAGGGACAGCTTCGTTCCTCTGTTCCTCCCATAGATGCACGGATATGGCAGAACCGCCTCTATAAAGAAAACGCCGCAAAACGGAATTATCCGTCCTGCAGCGCTATTTTGTTATAGTTTTTAAAATGGATTGATCATCCCATGACCTTTCTGGCTGCCTTCCTCTTTTCTCCCTGCAGTTCGCTAGACCCATATACCACAAAATACAGCGCATAAGCCATAATTGCCGCTCCTACTCCATCGATTACGGAATGCTGTTTTAAAAATACTGTGGCCAAGCAAATTGATACCATCAGCACGAAAGAGCTTATCTTCAGCCAACGGTATTTTCCAAGGCTCCTGCTCCTGCATATAGCCCCGTGGACGCAGATGGAATTATACACATGAATGCTTGGAAATACATTGGTGCAGGTATCCGCCTGATACAGCTTTGCCACCAACCAGCAAAAGACATTTTTCTCCGGATCGATGATTGGCCGAAAATTTGTCCCATTGTGAAAGAAGGAACAGACGATCAGGCTGATGATCATCCCGCTGAACAAATACGCACAGAGATGATAGTATTCCGATTTACTGGTAAAGAAGAAATAGGCCACCGTAACTGCCACATAGGCGAACCAGAGCAGGTACGGGATAATAAAATATTCATTAAACGGAATATAGTCATCCAGGGACACATGCATCACATGATAACGTCTAGTAACTGTACGTTCAAGGTACGTAAACCACCCCAGGTATATCAGCCCAAAGCTGAGAACCCATGCATGCTGGTATTTTTTCAAAAATGCTTTCATAAAAATCACCATTCCTCTCAGAAAGCTTTTCCTAGGCCATACTCAAGAGTACAGGCACACATCAAATATATGATTTCCAGAATGGGATTATAACACTCTTATCCGCTGGAAACAAGTCCGTTAAGGAAATGTTAAGAATTATTCAATCATCGTCCCCGCCTTCCCGGCGATACTCTCCCTGGCCCTGGGCAGAGAGGTAATGATGGCTTTCCTTCCCTTTCCATTTTCAATAAAGTCTAATGAGGCCGTAATCTTCGGAAGCATAGAGGCAAATTCAAAATGTCCCTTGGCGGCAAATTCCCTGGCCTCTTCCACCGTCATCCGGCTGATAGGCTGCTGCTCCCTGGTGCCATAGTTTAATGTCACATTGTCTACACTGGTGAGAATCATCAGCACATCCGCATCGAGCTCCTTAGCCAGAAGCCCGCTGGCCAGATCCTTCTCAATAATAGCGCTGGCCCCCTTCAAGTTATAACCCTGCTCCATTACCGGAATCCCGCCGCCACCGCAGGCGATGACAATCTGATCGGCGTCCATCAGCGCCTTGATGGCATCGATCTCTACAATAGCTACTGGCTTCGGCGATGCCACAATCCGGCAAAATCCTTTCCCTGGCTCTTCGATCACATAGTTCCCCTTCTCTTCCTCCACGGCCGCCTCCTGGGCAGTCATGTAACGTCCGATTTTTTTCACCGGCGTGTAAAAGCTCTCATCATAGGTGTCCACCATCACCTGGGTCAGTATCGTCGAAACTGGTTTATAGATCCCCCGTCGCACCATTTCCGATCGAATGCCATTTTGCAGGTCATAGCCAATATAACCCTGACTCATAGCAGAACAGACAGACATGGGTGCCATGCTGTATCCGTTATGCTGCTTTCCAAATTCATTCATTGCCGTGTGTATCATTCCTACCTGGGGCGCATTGCTGTGAACCAAGGCCACCTGCCAGCCCTCCTGGATAAAATCCGCAATCACCCTGGCTGTTGAAGCTACCGCCGCCTTCTGTTCTGGAAGGTTCGTCCCCAATGCATGATGGCCCAAAGCCATTACGATCCGTTTTTTTGCCATAATTATTCTTCCGCCTTTCTATCAAAATATAAAGCATTGCGCATAAATTAGCCTAGAAAATTTTAACCCCTCGTGCTATGATAGAGCAAACGGCATGAAAAATCAATGACGTTTTGTATTATCATCATTTGCGAATTTGATCAAAGGGGGATCAACATCTATGAAATTACTATCTGTGGCAATTCCCTGTTATAATTCTGCCAGCTATATGGATCACTGCATCCAGACTCTGCTCACCGGCGGGGAGGAAGTGGAAATTCTCATCGTCGATGATGGCTCCGTCAAGGATCAAACGCCTCAGATCGCAGATGCCTATGAGCAGCAGTATCCCACCATCTGCCGCGCCATTCATCAGGAAAATGGTGGGCATGGCGAAGCAGTAAATACTGGTCTGCGGCTGGCCACAGGGACCTTTTTTAAGGTGGTAGACAGCGATGACTGGGTCAATGAAGAGGCCCTTTTATCCATTCTTGCGGTTCTCCGCCAGTATCAAGAGCCGGACGGAGAGGATACTCTGGATATGCTAGTGAGCAACTTTGTCTATGAAAAGCAGGGAGCCCGCCGGAAAAAGGTGATGAACTACCGCACCGCCTTCCCGAAAAATGAACTTTTTTCCTGGGAAGATGTCCGCTTTTTCATGAAGGGGCAATATATCCTGATGCATTCAGTTATCTACCGCACCAGTATGCTGAAGGATTGCGGTTTGGCCCTCCCCGCGCACACCTTTTATGTGGATAATATCTTCGTGTACCAGCCTCTTCCCCATGTGCGGAAGCTGTATTATCTGGATGTGAATTTCTACCGCTACTTCATCGGCCGCGAAGACCAGTCAGTAAATGAAGCGGTGATGATCGGCCGGATTGACCAGCAGCTTCGGGTAACCAGGGAAATGATCAATTTCTATGATATCACAAAGATCAAACCCTGGAAGCTGCGCCATTACATGATGTCTTATCTGGAGATCATGATGACCGTTTCCTCCATGCTGGCCATCCAGTCCAATGACCCGATAAATTTCAAGAAGAAAAAGGAGCTATGGCAGTACCTGCGAAAGCAGAATTTCTTCCTTTTCCTTCGTCTTCGCTGGGGCTTTCTGGGCCAGGGCGTCAACCTGCCGGGAAAAAGCGGCAGGAAGATCTTCAGCGTCTGTTATAAAATCACCAGGAAATTCTACGGGTTTAACTAAGGCTTGCTCTATCCTGATTCCGTACTTTTACCGTGGCAATGTCCACCAGCGTCAGGCTTTTTGCCTTATTCTCCATGCTGGTGGCCAGGGCCTTGGCGGTGTCCAGGGAGGTGAGGACATTCACACCGGTCTCGATGGCATTTCTCCGGATGATGAAGCCGTCATGGCTGTGCTCCGCCCCCTGGCGCGGGATGTCAATGATAAGGTCAATCTCATGCCCCAGGACCAGATCCAGAAGATTAGGCGATTCCTGCTCTAGCTTGCGCACCGGGATAGCTTTCACCCCCGCCCCATTTAATGCCTTTGCCGTACCTCTGGTGGCAAAAATCTTATATCCCAAGGCCGCGAATCGCCTGGCAATGGGAATCAGCTCTTCTTTATCCTGATCCCGAACAGTGATAATCATATTCTTATATTTCGGAAGCTTGATGCCCGCTCCCTGGAAAGCCTTGCGGAGGGCCTCATGAAAGGTTTTCCCGATTCCTAAGCACTCCCCGGTGGATTTCATCTCTGGTCCCAGATTGATGTCTGCTCCCCGGATTTTCTCAAAGGAAAATACCGGCATTTTAATGGCCCAGTACTCTCCTTTCGGCTGGAGTCCTGGGGTATATCCCAGCTCGCTTATCCGTTTCCCACAGATAATCTGAGTGGCCAGAGGTACAATGGGTATACCGGTCACCTTGCTGATATAAGGCACGGTGCGGGATGCCCGGGGATTTACTTCGATGATGTACACATTTTCTCCCTCCACGATGAACTGAATATTAATCATCCCTTTTACATGGAGGGCCTTCGCCAGTTTCCTGGTATAATCCACCATCGTCTCCACATTGCTTTCCGTGATATTATTGGCCGGATAGACAGAGATAGAATCTCCGGAGTGAACCCCTGTTCTCTCAATATGCTCCATAATGCCGGGAATTAGAATATCTTCTCCATCGCAGATGGCGTCAATCTCCAGCTCTTTACCCATAATATACTTGTCTACGAGAATAGGATGCTCCTGGGCAATTTGATTAATGATCCCGATAAACTGATCTATGTCCTGATCATTGATGGCGATCTGCATCCCCTGTCCCCCCAGCACATAGGAGGGACGCACCAGCACCGGGTAGCCTAATTTTGCCGCCGCTTCTTTCGCCTCCTGGGCAGTGTAAACCGTCGTGCCTGCCGGCCTTGGAATATGACATTGCTCTAAAATCTGGTCAAATCGCTCCCTGTCCTCTGCTGCATCCACATCCTCCGCCGCTGTTCCAAGAATCGGCACACCCATCTTTATCAACGCTTTTGTCAGTTTGATAGCTGTCTGTCCGCCAAACTGCACCACCGCGCCGTCCGGTTTTTCCACATCTACAATATTCTCCACATCTTCCGGCGTCAGCGGCTCAAAATACAACCTATCTGCAATGTCAAAATCTGTGCTTACCGTCTCCGGGTTATTATTCACAATAATGGTCTCAAATCCCTCCCTGCAAAAGGCCCACGTGCTGTGTACAGAGCAAAAGTCAAACTCGATTCCCTGGCCAATGCGGATGGGGCCGGACCCCAGGACAAGGACCTTTTTCCGATGCCCGCTCCCCTTAGCTTCATTCTCCCCGCCGTACACCGAATAGTAGTACGGCGTCTGGGCGATAAATTCCGCTGCGCAGGTATCCACCATTTTAAAGGCCGCCTGGATGCCATAGCGAGCGCGAAGCGCCTTTATTTTCTCCTGGGGAATATGAGTCAGTCTGGCGATAACCGAGTCGGGGAATTCCATTCCTTTCGCCTTCTCCAAAACCTCCTGAGTCAGGGCCTTTTCAGCTGTTTCGCCTAGGAGCGCCTTCTCTCCTGCCCGGCGCAGCCTCTCCTCCATCCGCACAAGAACCTCCAGTTTATGGATAAACCAGATATCAATTTGTGTGATTTCATGGATCCGGTCATAGGTCATTCCCCTGCGCAGAGCCTCTGCGATCACCCAGATTCTCCTGTCATCCAGCTTATCAAGCATAATCTCCAGCTCATCGTCCGTAAATCCAGTAAAATCATAGCTCATCAGGCTATCTACATGCTGCTCCAGGGAGCGGATCGCTTTCATCAGCGCCCCCTCAAAGTTCGTGCAGATGCTCATCACCTCGCCGGTGGCCTTCATCTGGGTGCCCAGCACCCTCTTAGCATGGATAAACTTGTCAAAGGGCAGGCGGGGCATCTTTACCACGCAGTAGTCCAGCACAGGCTCAAAACTGGCATAGGTTTTCTGAGTCACTCCATTCTTAATTTCATCCAAGGTATAGCCCAGGGCAATTTTCGCCGCCACCTTGGCAATGGGATAGCCAGTAGCCTTAGATGCCAGAGCAGAGGAACGGCTCACCCTGGGATTTACCTCGATCACACAATATTCAAAACTGTTTGGATGAAGGGCATACTGAACATTGCACCCACCAGTAATACCCAACTCACAGATGATGTTCAATGCAGATGTACGAAGCATCTGATATTCCTTATCACCCAAGGTCTGGGAGGGTGCCACCACAATAGAATCCCCTGTATGGATGCCTACCGGGTCGACGTTTTCCATGTTACAAACCGTGATCACATTCCCTGCGCTGTCCCGCATTACCTCGTACTCGATCTCTTTCCACCCGGCAATACAGCGTTCCACCAGAACCTGCCCCACCCGGGATAGACGAAGGCCATTTCCCAGAATCTCCTCCAGCTCCTCCTGGTTACGGGCAATCCCTCCGCCGCTTCCCCCTAAGGTGTAGGCTGGGCGAAGAACCACTGGATAGCCGATAGCATTGGTAAAGGCAATGCCGTCAGCAATATTCTCCACCACTCTGGATGGGGCCACCGGCTCCCCGATTTTTTCCATGGCCTCCTTAAATGCCAGCCGATCCTCCGCCCGCTTGATGGTGCTGGCGGTAGTTCCAATAAGGCGGACATGATTTTTCTCTAAAAATCCGGACTCTGCTAATTCCATCGCCAAGTTAAGCCCCGCCTGGCCTCCCAGGGTGGGCAGCAGGCTGTCTGGCCGTTCCTTCAAGATCAGCTGCTCCACTATCTGTGCGGTGAGCGGCTCGATGTATACCTGGTCGGCGATATCCTTGTCCGTCATAATGGTGGCCGGGTTGGAATTCAAAAGCACCACCTGGATTCCCTCTTCCTTTAAGGAACGACAGGCCTGGGTCCCTGCATAGTCAAACTCCGCCGCCTGGCCGATGATAATCGGGCCGGAACCGATCACCAGTACTTTTTTAATCTCAGGATTTCTTGGCATTAGTGATTCACCTCCATCATCTTCATAAATCGATCAAATAAGTATCCGGAATCTCTCGGCCCTGGGCAGGCCTCTGGGTGAAACTGTACAGTAAAAATCCTCTTGCCTATGTAGGAGAGCCCTTCATTGGTGCCATCATTCACATTGACAAAGGCTGGTGCCGCCACATCCGGATCTAAGCTCCTCCCATCCACTGCATAGCCGTGATTTTGAGAAGAGATGTAGACCTTGCCCGTTTCCAGATCCTTCACTGGATGGTTCCCTCCCCGATGGCCATATTTTAATTTATAAGTAGAGGCTCCTGTGGCCAGGGCCATCAGCTGGTGCCCCAAGCAGATGGCGAAAATCGGGATCTCTGACTGGTAAAGCTTGCGGATCTCCCGAATAATCTCCACATTCTCCGCTGGATCCCCGGGGCCGTTGCTAAGCATTATTCCGTCCGGCTCTGCTGACATAATTTCCTCTGCTTTGGTAGCCGCCGGGTAAACTGTGACTTGGCAGCCTCTCTCCTGTAAAGAACGGGCAATGTTTCTCTTAGCTCCCAGATCCAACAGGGCTACCCGTTTTCCTGAACCGGGAATCACATATTTTTCCTTGGTGGATGTCCTGTTCACCACGCCCTTAACCTGGTAAGCCTGAATCCGAGAAATGACCTTTGAAACATCCTCATACTGCTTGGTGGTAATCATGCCGTTCATGGTTCCACTTTCTCTTAACCTTTTTGTCAGGGCTCTTGTATCGATGCCACAGATACCAGGAATATCATATTGCTTTAAGAAATGCTGGATTGTATCTTGGCTTCGAAAATTGCTGGGAATTTGCGATAGCTCGCGGACAATATAACCTTCTGGCCAGGGGGCTGGGGATTCCATGTCTTCCTGGCAGATGCCATAATTTCCGATCAGCGGATACGTCATCACCACTGCCTGTCCTGCATAGGATGGATCGGTCAACACCTCCAGATAGCCAGTCATCGAGGTATTAAATACAATCTCGCTGATGACTTCCCGTTCCGAACCAATACTGCTGCCTGTAAACACTGTTCCGTCTTCCAGTATAAGGTATGCTTTCATGTGGGAATACCTGTCCTTTCTTAAACCTAAACATCATCAAACAGATTTGGACGTATTTTTGCCCAAATTGAAACGATTATATCTGATTTTTCCTGTTTTTTCAACTGCTTTCTTTCATAAATATCTTTTAGGTTTCCTAACTTTTTTTGTTTTTGCAAAATCAGGAATTATATACACTGCCAGCAGCTTATACTGTAGTAATACCATAAACAGGAGCATGCTATGCCACTTTTTCATGTACAGGAGGCCGTCGCACCGCCTGACGCCTCCTCCATCTCCATCACAAATCACGGGCTTCTCCAGGTTCATGTCACCTCTATCCTGAATAATTTTCCCATCCAGGGCGCCCGGGTCACCGTCAAAACCCCAGGCAGTGACGGCCAGATAGTAGAACAGCTGACCACCAACAGCTCCGGCCAAACCCAAGAGGTCTCTCTCCCTGCTCCCGCGGAATCCATCAGCCTGGACGCCTCCCAGGCAACCGATACCCGGCCCTACGCCGAATACGATCTCACCGTGGAGGCTCCAGGCTTTAACCCCTTGTCCATAAAAGGCACAGAAATCCTTTCTGGATCCACAGCCCTACAGCCAGCAGCCATGACTCCAGAAAATGAAGGCCTACCCCCAGGAGAATCTGTGGTCATCCCCGACCACACCCTCTATGGTACCTTTCCCCCGAAAATTGCAGAGCCGGAGATCAAGCCGGTAAATGAAAGCGGAGAAATCGTTTTAAGCCGGGTAGTTGTCCCGGAGACTATCGTCGTCCACGACGGAGTTCCCACGGATCGCTCCGCTCCGAATTACTATGTGCCTTACCGGGACTACATCAAAAATGTAGCCTCCAGCGAGATCTACTCTACCTGGCCAGAGCCCACTATTCTAGCCAATGTTCTGGCTATCATGTCCTTTACCTTAAATCGGGTTTACACAGAATTCTACCGAAACCAGGGATATGATTTCACCATCACCTCGTCCACCGCATTTGACCACAAGTGGATCTACGGCCGGAATATCTTCCAGAGCATCAGTCTGGTAGTCGATGAGGTATTTGACAACTATCTGTCCCGGCCAGAGGTACGGCAGCCCATCCTGACCCAGTATTGTGACGGGAAGAGGGTCCAGTGCCCTAATTGGATGACCCAGTGGGGATCCTGCTCCCTTGGCGAGCAGGGCTACAGCGCCATTCAAATCTTGCGTCATTTTTATGGAGATTCTATCTACATTAATACGGCAGAGCAAATCTCTGGTATTCCTGCCTCCTGGCCGGGAAATAATCTCTCCATTGGTTCCTCCGGCCCTAAAGTCCGGCAACTTCAAGAGCAGCTGGACTCTATTGCCACAGTCTATTCTGCCATCCCTCGGGTGTCCATCGATGGAATCTATGGCCCGGCTACAGCCCGATCCGTGTCTGCTTTCCAGTCTATCTTCGGCCTTCCGGAAACGGGCGTCGTGGATTTTCGGACCTGGTATCGGATCTCCCATATCTATGTCAGCGTAACCAGAATCGCAGAGCTGAACAGTTAACCACATACACATCCAGAGCAAAGAGTCCGATGAATCGGACTCTTGCGCCAGCGCGCCTCTGCGTCAGCAGACATTTTCCTTAGGCGCGAAGTACGCATCTCCCGGAGGGTTTTTGCTTTATCGAACGCAATTTCCTATAAGGCAAAAAAGGGGCAGCTCTCCTTTGTCCGGAGAAGCTACCCCTTGGCTGTTCTCATTTATGAATCTTATGCACTGCCATCCCCAAGACTTATCCTGGGAGAGCCGTTTTCTATGCCGCTTTCCGTTCTTCCCGAAGCAGACAGCGAACCTCTTTTTTTAATTGATTCCTTAACGTCCACTCCTGAAGCCGGTAGCCGCCTACAGACAAGATCACTTCATAACAGCTTTTCTTAAACTGGTTCATCATCGTCATCACTTCTTTCTGGTTTAATCATTTTCATGTTTACGGTAATTTGATGTTTTCTTGATTATACCAGAAGTTTTCTCTGAATGTATTAAGAAAAGCTAACAGTTTCCCGTCAATTTTCCCAAACCCTTACGGAATCTCTCTCCTATTAGATCTGCTCGTTCCAACATACGGCTCCATACGGGCGAATGCTCATCTGATAGGCGCAATTCTCTCCCACTGCCTTTTCAATATAAGCAGTATATTCCTCCACCAGATCATTGGGAAGCATAGCCATGATCACTCCAGCAAATCCACCTCCATGGACTCTGCAGGCGCCTCGCCCTTTCTCCTGGATAAACATTTCCGTAAGGGCCAGCGTTATGGTAATCCCCTGCTCCTGGTAATTGGAATTGGTATAGCAATTCTGAAGATACTTCCAGGAGGAATTG
Organism: uncultured Lachnospiraceae bacterium; assembly: GCA_949740725.1. Taxonomy (GTDB): domain Bacteria; phylum Bacillota; class Clostridia; order Lachnospirales; family Lachnospiraceae; genus Caccovicinus. The sequence continues at coordinate 16,565 of CATJIO010000082.1, forward strand.
CCAGAGGCAGTAATATTTTCCAAAAAATCATCAAACCGGCCTTCCTTTAAGGCGGCTACCTCACGCTCCACCTTCTTATTCTCCTCAAAGAAATGGAATGCCCGCATCACAGAACGGTCACCGGCGAACTGGCGCACCGCAGAAAGATTATTGATCACATCCTTTTCTTCCACCTGGGACAAGACTGTCTGGCCAAAGTACTCTGCAACCTTCTTCATCTCCATGGGAACCGCAGAGTAATCTGCGCTTAAATCCGCATGTCCCTTTCCGGTCTGTACAATGATCAGACTATGTCCGGCTGAGGCAAAATCAAAGTCAATCTGTTCCACCACCGGCGCTACAGGATCCTGAAAATCAATCGTAATCAGGCCGCCCACTGCACAGGCCATCTGATCCAGCAAGCCAGAAGCCTTATTCCAAAATTGGTTCTCGGAGTATTTCCCAATATGAGCGTATGTAACCGTGTCCACCTTTCCCTCGTTAAAGAAGGTATTCACCATGGCGCAGAGAAGCATCTCATAAGACGCAGATGAGCTGACGCCTGCCGCGCTGATGACATTGCTGGTGATGCAGGCGTTAAATCCTCCGATCTTACACCCCATTTCCAAAAATCCCTTTAGCAGGCCCTTCGTCAGATCGATGGTGCCTGCCATCTTTGATCCAGGTGTCAAATCATCCAAATCGATCGTGAAGTCCTGATTGTAGGTCTCGCTGATAATCCGTACCTTCCGGCTGTCATTCTTTGCCGCTACTCCCACACAGTCCAGATTAATGCTCCCCGCAAGCACTTTGCCGTGATTGTGATCCGTATGGTTTCCACTGATCTCTGTCCGTCCCGGGGAAGTGAACAGGGCAATATCCTGATCTCCAAATATGCTTTCATAGTTCTTTACCAGCTTCTGATACCGGAGGATATTTTCTGCCTCCTGTCCCTCGCCATATAACTTTGCCATAAGCTGTCTGCTCTCACTGCTTTCCAGCAGCTGTAATGTCTCCTGAACCTTCATAGCCTTTTCTCCTTTTCTGTGTCTAAGGAACGATTAAAAATTTAATATTGATCCTTGTAAGTATAGCAAACTTTCCGGAAAGCAACAATAGAATATTCTTCGAAATTTATTTGCTATTTTTGTTGGTTTTCTACTATTTTTCTACTATAATAGAACTCATCAAGCCAAAGGAGCCCTCTATGAATCAAACCATTTCTCATCCGCCCTTTAACTGGGACGGCCGTCCTTACCACTCCCTGGACAGCTGGCTAAAGAAAAAATACCACGCTAAGGTCTATAAACTGTCTTTAGATGGCCAGATGACCTGCCCCAACCGAGACGGCACCCTGGGTAACCGAGGCTGCATCTTTTGTAGCGCAGGCGGTTCCGGTGAGTTTTCCGTAAAATATCAGGATACTTCCTCTATCGCCAGACAGATCCAGGTGGCAAAAGGGCTGGTGGCAAGGAAAATCTCCAACGGCCCTTATATTGCCTACTTCCAATCCTTTACGAATACCTACGCCCCTGTATCCCGCCTAGAGTCCCTGTTCTCACAGGCAATGGCCCATCCGGAGATCTCCATCCTGTCTATCGCCACCAGACCGGACTGTCTAGAACCAGAAAAAATAAACCTTCTGGCCCGGCTAAACCGTCAAAAGCCAGTGTGGGTGGAGTTGGGGCTCCAGACCATTCACCCGAAAACCGCTGATTTCATCCGCCGTGGATATCCCCTTTCTGTTTTTGAAAATGCTGTCCTGAGATTGAAGGCTGCCGGCCTTACGGTCATCGTCCATTTGATCTTGGGGCTTCCTGGAGAATGGCGAGGAGACATGCTCCAGTCAGTGGATTATGTGGGACATTTCTCCCCTGCTATCGATGGGATCAAGCTCCAGCTTCTTCATATCCTAAATGGCACAGATCTAGCAGAATGGTATAAAGTCCATCCATTTCCTCTATTTACCATGGAAGAGTACATTGATTTCGTCATTACCTGCCTAGAATATCTCCCTCCTTCTATGGTCATTCACCGGCTCACTGGGGATGGGCCAAAGTCTCTGCTAATCGCCCCTGAATGGAGTAAAAATAAGCGCCAGGTATTAAATACACTGGCCCGGCGTTTTAAAGAACGGGAAACCTGGCAAGGCAGATTGTGGATGCCATAACTTGCTTTGGTAAACTCTCCTAAAAATGATTTGTCTTATGCCCTGTTTTGTGGTATTCTTACCCTCAGCGGGCAAGTTGGCTTGCTCTTATTGATTTTTTGTATTAAGGGGGATTATTTTGAAAATTCAAGAATCTGCTGAAAATTATCTGGAAACGATATTAATGATCCACGAAAAGAAAGCTCTTGTACGCTCCATTGATATTGCAAATGAATTAGACTTTTCCAAGCCCAGCGTCAGCATTGCCATGAAAAACTTGCGGGAAAACGGCTATATTCTGATGGACAAAGACGGCTACATCACCCTGACCGCAGCCGGACAGACTATCGCCGAGACCATGTATGAGCGCCATAAGTTTTTATCCCAATGGCTGATCCGCCTGGGAGTGGAGCCGCAGACGGCCGTACACGACGCCTGCCGCATTGAGCATGTAATCAGCGCAGAAAGCTTTGAAGCCATTAAGCGCCATGTGAAGGCTCTGCTGCCTGCCTGATTTCTGCTGCATTTACCGGTACTCTTTGTTCATGGAGAATCCCCGCCCTCTTACCTGGCTGACCCGGGTAATCACCATAAAACACTCCGGGTCGATTCTTCGTATGATCTTCTCCACTCTGGGAAGCTCCCGGTTGGAGATCACACTTAGCACCACCTGGGTCTGCTGATGGAGATAGCCGGTTTCCCCTTCTAACACCGTGACACCCCGATCCATCTGATGGAGAATCGCTTCTTGAATCTGCGTTGAACGCCGGCTGATAATCTTTACCTCTGTCTTAGTGGTTCCCACCAGCATCAGCTTATCCAGCACCATAGTATAAATCATCACCAGAAGGATCCCATATAATGTCTTTTCCGGCGGATTAACACATGCCTGAGCTAGGAGAATCATCAAATCAAATGCATATAAGCTCACTGAAACCGGTATCTTGAAATACTGGTTCAGCACCAGAGGAGGAATATCCATACCTCCAGTGGATGCCCCTGCCCGGATGACAATTCCCAAAGCCAGCCCGATGCCTAAGCCGGAAAACACGGTACACAAAAAAATATCCTGGGTAATTACCAAATCTCCTAAACATTGATCAAGAAGTCCGAGGGCAAGGGGATAAGAAAAAGTACTGACAACAGTGGTCACTGCAAACTTCTTGCCCAATAGCAAAAAGCCTGCAATCAGCATGGCCACATTAAAGATAAGGACAAACAGCGAAATGGAAAATCCTGTCCCATGATTAATTGCCAGAGCAATTCCCGTAGTTCCGCCGGTTACCAGCCCGGCAGGGAGCAGAAAAAGCTTTACTGCCAGAGCGTATAGTCCATTTCCCCCGAGCACCAGGAAGAATGACCATAAAAACGTTATTACATTTTGATATCTATTCATCATCTCATCCTTTCCTTTTCCTCACTTTCCAAAAGCGTTAAGGAAAAAATGACCAAGCCGCCGCAATTACAATCGTTGGAAGGAGATTGGCCACCTTTACCTTTTTCCCCCAAATCAGGTTCAGCCCTACACAGAAAATCAGCATAGAGCCAGTTAATGATAAATTCGTCAGCGCCTGCTCTGTCATTAGCGGCTCGATCTGCCGGGAAAGCAGAGTAATCGATCCCTGAAATATCACAACAGGAATCACAGAAAAAATACATCCTTTTCCCATGGATGCGGTCATAATTAAAATAATAATAAAATCCAGGACCGCCTTTGCCGCCAAGGTAGAATAATTTCCCATTAGCCCGTCCTGAACCGCGCCCACCACCGCCATGGCGCCAATGCAGACGGTGAGAGATGCTGTTACAAATCCGTCCACAAATCCAGCATCGGTTTCACTTTTCGTTCTTTTCTTCAACCATTCGCCAAACTGCTCCAAATGATAATCCAGATTCAGCCACTCCCCCACCAACGCGCCGATGGAAAAGCTGCCAATCATCATCATCGTCCCGCTGCTGGCCAGCCCTTCTTTTGTCAAAACCAGCATCTTCTCCATACAACCGCTGATTCCTAGAAACAGTACGCTGATCCCCACTCCGCTGGTCAAGGTATCCTGATACCGTTTCTTCATCCTCTTTCCAAACAGCAGCCCTCCTGCTCCTCCTGCCAGGATTCCTCCTGCATTGATTATTGTTCCTAACCCAATCATTGCAATACCTCTTTTGTCTTTCTTCTCATATCCTCTGCCAGTTATACCATAAGACTGACTTTTTATCAATTCAAAATGCGTTGATTGACATGCACCATCCCCGGCTTCTGCCATACATTACCAATAACAGCGAAAAATCAAGAGGTCTTTTATGTCCCAATATACCCCGACAACGGGAATCATCACACAAATTCACTGGCAAAATATCGATCCCAATCAACTAGGCTGTTCCCTCATGATCTCTTTCCGAAGTATGGATCAAGGGGATATCCATGTGATTGTGGATGGCTCTACTTATGTGGTAGATAACCGGCAGCTGAAGGTTGGCGATCAGGTTACCTTCTTTTACTCTTTATCTGCCCCAGTTCCCTTAATCTATCCTCCCCAGTATCGGGCTGTAGTCGCTGTCCACACACCATCTGGGCAGTATGCCGCCTTAGATGTATTTACTCAGATTCCTTATAACAGCCAGCTGACTAATTCCGATGATACCTTACGGCTGAATCTCTCCAGAAGGATCCCTCTGACTCTTCCGAATGGCCAGGTATTTGGCGGGGCTTTAGCAGGAAAACTATTGCTTGTAATTTATAGCGCAACCACCAGAAGCATTCCAGCACAGACTACGCCAGAAAGGATTATTGTATTTTGTGGCGGGGAGTGAAATTGCTTTCTCATTGGGTCGCTGGTTGATTTAAGGTGCAGGCGCAAATCGGCAGAGGGTAGCGCCCATGGCAGGCTGCGTCCCCACGATAAGCGCAAACGATCCCCGCTAGGGGCCTGCCGGGGGCTCCTGCGGACGGGTAGGTAAACCAAGTCAGTGACCGATAAAATCCGAACGCAAGCCCACCCGCGAAAAACCAGCGCCCGCACCTCTTCCTTCAAGCAAATTCATTTTACCCTTGCCCTCCTCCCAAAAGTGTTCTATAATAACCAAACAACCCTATATTCACCCAATCCGTTTTTCACATCCCTGATCAAACTTTTAGGAGGCTCTAGTATGATTTCCATACCTCAGCGAAATGAACGAGAATCTGCCAAGGACTATGTCGTCCGGGTCCTGATTGACAATATTATTAATATCCGCCTGATCCCCGGCGAGAAGTTGCTGGATCAGGAGCTATGTGAAAAATTTCAGGTGAGCCGGACGCCTTTCCGGGAAGCGGAATTGGAGTTAGCTCAGCGCCGCTTGATTGATATCCGGCCCAAAATTGGCACCTATGTTTCCTTCATTGATATTAAGCTGGTGGAGGAGGTTCGTCATCTACGGAGTGTATTGGAGGCAGAACTTGCCATTATGGCATGCCGCCAATTAACCAGGGAAAATATTGATCAGCTGTGGGAAAATTTGGCTGTATGGCAGCTTTATATCCGCCGGAAGCAGGAGGATAAAATTCTCCTGCTAGATAAGCAATTTCACGGTATGCTCTACCATATGTGTGGGCGCACCTACTGGCATGAGCTGGTGGAAAGTGTGGCTCCTCATTTTGACCGCACCACAATCTTAAGCTTCCGCTGCAAGCCTATGGGCCATATTCTCCAGGATCACGAGGAGCTAATCAATGCTATTGAAAAAAAGGATGAACGGCTGGCGGAGCGGATTTCACGGCGACATATGGAACGGTACATGGAAAATATCGATGCTATTCTGGAAGCATTTCCTGGATATTTCCGTTCCAGTATGATCTGATTGCCTGAAAAATAATAAAAAAGAATCCGATAGGCAGGACTCGCGCCGGATCGGGTTGTGAGAGCAACTATTTCCTCAAACGCGTAGTGCCCTTGCTTCCTTGGGAGCCGCCCTTGCGCATTCCTTGGAGGATTTTTGCTTTATTGGATGCAACTTCCAAATAAAGCACTTAAGCAGGATCCATCCTACTCCTGCTTAAGTGCTTATGCGCTACCGGCTCTATAAATCTAAGGTAATAAACAGTTTATCTTTCTATGATACACAGATGGTAGTGGTAAGACCCAGGATCTGTTCTCCCATATGGATAAAGGTATCCCATATAAACAGATCCTCCAGGCCCAGCTTCCTGCACAGGAGGGGACCTGCCTGTATCACACCATGCTTAACTAACTTATGAGGCTTTTGTACTGACATCTCATAAGAAGGGAGCTTTATGCCTCCGGCAAAAGCCATGGATTTCTGTTTTCTATCTTGGGCTACTGCGCAGATAAATGTCCCTTTTCCCTGAATTCGTTCTACCACGCCTCTACTTGCCAGATCCTTGATGGCAGTATTTACCGTTATCCTGCTGACAGCAAACTGCCTGGACAATTCCGCTTCTGATGGGATCTTATCTCCCTCGGAAAATACACCTTCCTGGATCTTTTGTAAAACATAGTTCTGTATCTGGACATACTTTGGCATATATGAATTATGGCTTTCTGTTATCATCGCTTCTCCCCCCTTCCCAATTCGTTCAGTAACGCAAGCCTGGACCAAAGGCAATTCACGCCCCGGCCAGTCTGCCATCCTATACACAATAAATTCCGGGCTATTATACTTCTGATCAGCCATGCGCCGCCAAGCATTCAAAAAGAGTCTTGTTCCCATGCTATGGATCATTATAGCATGGCCGTCTTCCTTGGACAATTATCATTTTCTATCTCCTCTGCCGTTGTAAACATAGACCAGCAGTGACGCAGCGGCAACCAATATGCCTCCGATAATTGAAGTGAATTTTAAGGCTTCCCCCAGGATTACAAATCCCAAAAGGAGGCTAAATAAAATGCCAGAATAATTATAAATGCTAATTTCCGAAGCAGGGGCGAAACGATACGCATAGGTAATAAAGGCCTGTCCCAGAGAGCCAAAGATACCAATAAAAATTAAAAGCACCATCTGTCTCATATCCGGCATCACAAAGTCATTAAGCATAAAGGGCAGAGAACACACTGCACTGAAGGTGGAAAAGTGCATGATCACGGTCATCCCGTCTACCTTTTCCTTAAAATATCCAAGGAATGTATAAGCAATTCCCGAAGTAACCGCAGATAGCAGCGCCATCACCAGAGGCAATGGATCTGATGAAAAGCTTGGCCGGAATACAATAGCCGCGCCCAAAACAGACAACACTAATGCCAGAATCTGTATAGGCGACATATTCTCCTTCATAAAAATAACGGCAAATATGGTCACAAAAACCGGCGATAACTTATTTAATATAGTAACATCCCCCTGCGCCCCATGGCTGGAAGCATAGAATAGCGTAATCAATCCTAAAAATCCGAACAACGAGCGCCCCAATAGAAAGGGCTGATATTTCCACTTCCCGAAAAGTGAACCTTTCTTGCGGCGAATAATGAAAAACGCTACAATCAGGATAAATAAATTCCTCATGAATATCTGTTCCATTGTAGGAATCTCCCTGCTCAGGCGCACAGCTACCTGCATGGCTGCAAAGGAAAGCGCTGACAGCACCATATATACTATTCCTTTTTGCTTCTGCGTCATAATTGATCCTTCTTTCTTAGTCATCTTATTCAATCTCCATATTGATATGTTGACATATCATTTATTGGTAGCAAGTATAGGTCTGATCCTTGGATATGTCAATTCGTTTTTCTAGCCTAAGTGGGCAAGGGGATATTCTAGGTGAATTCCACAAATCTTTCTAATCACTTAAATTTTTAATTGACATTTTCTCCATATTGATATATATTTATTTTATTGAAATATATTTCATTTTATAAGGGTCAACATATGTTTTGACCTTAACATCATTTCATTTAATCAGTAACTTATGGTTGCCGGTTTCGGGAGCATCCTCCCAGGATCGGAAAATGTCAAAGAAGGGAAGAAAGAGGATGAAGGAAGCATACGATGTAATTGTAATCGGCGCAGGTGTGGTGGGCAGCGCCATTGCCAGAGAGCTTTCCAGATATCAGCTGAAAACTGCCGTTCTGGAAAAGAATCTGGATGTGTGTAATGAGACCAGCGGGAGAAATTCCGCTGTAGTTCACGGCGGCTTTGCCTATGACGAGGGCACGCTGAAAGCACGGTTTTGTGTTGCGGGGAATCAGATGATGGAGCAGCTCTCGAAAGAGCTTGATTTCCCATTTATCCGATGTGGAAAAGTATTGGTCGGAAATACTGACGAAGATATGAAACAGCTGGAACGCACCATGGCTCAGGGAGCGAAGAATGGCGCCACCGGCCTGGAATTGATCGATGGGGAAAAGCTCCATCAACTGGTGCCTGCTGTAGTAGGGAAATTCGCCATGTGGTCCAAAACCAGCGGAATCTTAGATCCTTTTCTCTTTACCGTAGGCCTGGCGGAAAATGCCCATGCCAATGGCGTTTCCTTCTTCTTTGACCATGAGGTCACTGGGATTTCCAGAGAAGCCGCCGGGGAAGAGTCCTCTGATTTCCATTATATTCTTCACACACCTCATGGAGATTTTAAAACCCGCTGGGTGGTAAATGCGGCCGGCCTTGGCTGTAAGGTCATTTCGGATATGCTGGGAATCACCGGTTATCGGGTTGTCGGCTCCAAGGGCAATTATATTATTTTAAAGAAGCAGCTGGGCGCCCTCTTGCCAATGCCTGTATACCCGGTTCCCAGCAATACCTATATGGGTATCCACGTAACGCCAACTGTAGACGGGAATGTCACCGTAGGGCCGGATGCAGACCTGGTGGATAATTTCTCTTATTACGGCGTTCCCCAGGAGAATATGGACGCCTTAGCCGAGAGTGCCTCCAATCTCTGGCCTCATATCCATAAAGAAGACCAGATCCGTAATTTCTCTGGTATCCTTCCCAAGTGGGTAGATGAACATGGCGTCATCCAGGATTTTAAGATCGAGGTGAAGGATGACATCGCTCCCCGCGCTGTGAATCTGGTGGGCATCGAGTCCCCTGGATTGACCGGAGCAGTCCCCATCGCCCAGTATGCGGTAGCGCTGATCAAGGAACGTGAAGAATTAAAGGAAAATTTAGACTTTAACCCCATCCGGAAAGGGATCACCCGCTTTGCCTCCTGCACTAGAGAGCAGCAGGCCAGCCTGATCGCGGAGAACCCAGATTATAGTGATATCATCTGCCAGTGTGAGGAGATCACCCGGGCCGAGATCTTGGCGGCGATCCATAACCCTTTAGGCGTATCCACCATGACCGGGATCAAGTACCGCACACGGGCAATGATGGGCGGATGTCAGGCTGGCTTCTGTCAGATGAAGATCGAGCAGCTGATGGAACAAGAGCTGGGAAAATCCGAAACCGAGATTTGCTACAGCCGCAAAGGATCCTGGCTCCTGTCAGGGAAACTGCGTGAGGAGCCCTCTACGTGAGGTAAGCGTATGTTCATCAAAGGTTACTGTTCACGTCCGCCGAAGCACAATGGCATTGAAAACCAGTACACTTGAACGAATTTGGAGGAATAACATGGAAAAGAAAGACGTGGTAATCATCGGAGGGGGCCCTGCCGGCCTTGCCGCCGCTCTGGAGCTATATAACAAAGGAATACATGACATTATCATTTTAGAACGGGAAAATCATTTGGGGGGAATCCTTCGCCAGTGCATTCATGACGGTTTCGGCTTAAGCCGCTTTGGGAAAAGCCTTTCCGGCCCGGAATATGCCCAGGCTTTTATCAATGAAATCGAAAAGCGCCATATCCCCTATATGACTAATGCCACCGTCCTGGAGCTAACCAATGACAAACAGATCTATGCAATGACCAGGGAAGGATTAAAGTTGTATCAGGCCAAGGCTGTGGTACTTGTCATGGGTTGTCGGGAACGAAGCCGTGGAGCCCTGGGAATACCGGGCGAACGCCCCTCTGGCGTCTTTACCGCCGGCACAGCACAGGCATATATGAACCTGTACAACCGAATGCCGGCAAAGGAAGTGGTGATCCTAGGCTCCGGAGACATCGGCATGATCATGGCCCGCCGCCTTACTCTAGAGGGCGCTCACGTACAGGCAGTTTTCGAGATCATGCCCCACCCCAGTGGACTGCCCAGGAATATCATCCAGTGTCTGGAGGATTACAATATTCCCCTGTATTTAAATCATACGGTAACCGATATCCATGGCGGATCCCGCCTCACTGGGGTAACCATCTCCCAAGTAGATGAGAAACTGGCGCCCATCCCTGGAACAGAGAAAGAGTATACCTGCGACACCTTGATCCTTTCTGTCGGCCTGATTCCGGACAATCTGCTCTCCACCGATGCAGGCGTCACCCTGGATCCTCACACCAAGGGTGCTTATGTGGACGAACATTTCCAGACCAATATCCCCGGAGTCTTCGCTGCCGGCAATGTGCTCCATGTCCATGACCTGGTTGACTTCGTTTCCCTGGAAGCGGAAGCTCTGGCCCACAGCGCCGCCAGCTATATCCACGACGGAATGTTGCCCCCATGCAATCTGGCAATTAAGGCCGGGAATGGGGTGGGGCATACCATTCCTCAAAAAATTAGCGGCGACATGGACTTCAAGCTCTCCTTGCGGGTGCGTAGCCATTACCGGGACTGTCGGATCGTCCTTCGCCAAAATGGTGAGGAGATCGCTGTCAAAAAGATGAAAAAGGCGATCCCGGCGGAGATGATTCAATTCACCGTAAAATCAGAAAAAATCCAGAAGCATGGAGAATTGGAGGTATCCGTAGAATGAGTGAGAGCACGATAAAGAAAACATATACCTGCATTATCTGTCCCAATGGCTGTGATATCGAGGCAGAGATTAAAGATGGAGAGATCCTTTCCATCACAGGCCACACCTGCCCGAAGGGCGAGGCCTATGTTCACCAGGAATTAACCGCCCCCACCAGAACTATCGCCCCCTCTGTCCTAGTAACCGGTGGCGAGCTGCCTCTGGCCAGCGTGCGGCTCACCAAGCCCATCCCCAAGGACATGATTTTTCCGGTTATGGATGAGATCAAAAAACTCACCATCACCGCGCCAGTATGTGAAGGAACAGTGGTACTGGAGAAGGTCTGCGGCTTGGATAGCGAAGTGATTATTACAAAAAATGTAAAAGCGAAATAATCATAGTATCCCATGGTGGATGTAAAGGAGGCAGTGCATGTTCTGCACTGCCTCCTCTGCATCCTCTTTTTGCTCCTCTGTTTTCTTTACGCTTTGGCCGGAAATCTCTTCCGAATCATCAGGAAGCAGAATAGATGAACCATCCCGGTTACAAACCATGTCACCGGATAAGCTATATATAAGGTGGATAGGGAACGATTCCACTGGAATATGGTCATAATCCAGACGATTCGAAGTCCGCATGCCCCTGCCAGCGACACCAGCATGGGGATAACTGCGCATCCCATTCCCCGAAGGCTTCCTACCAGCACATCCATCCAGCCGCAGATAAAATAAGGCCCACAGATTATGGTAAGGCGCATCATCCCATACTGAATTACTTCTGGGTCAGAGGAATAGATTCCCAGCAGCTGAGGCCCGAAAAGCACACAGCCCCCGCCCATAGCCAGCCCTACTACCGTAACTACTCCCAAGCAAAGCAGCAAGATCCGGTTAATCCGGTTGAATTTCCCTCCGCCGATATTTTGGCTGGTAAAGCTTAAATTGGTTTGATACACCGCATTCATCGCATTATATACGAACCCCTCCAGATTTGCCGCCGCTGTGCTCCCGGCCATAGCCACAGAACCAAAAGAATTTAACGAAGACTGAATCAGCACATTGGAAATGGAAAACACTGCGCCCTGGAATCCAGCAGGCAGGCCGATCCTGGCAATCCGCCCCAAAATCTCCTTTTTGATCCCAAGCTTTGACAGCTCCAGATGGTACGAACTGGTGCTTTGCATCAGGCATCGGCATACCAAAAACGCGGAAATACACTGGGATAGCACTGTAGCCAGCGCCACACCAGCCACCCCCATGTGGAATAAGATCACAAATACTAAGTTGAGTCCAACATTCACCACTCCGGCAGCCATAAGAAAGTACAAAGGCCTCCTGGTATCTCCAATGGCCCGCAAAATCGCCGCGCCGAAATTATACAGCATGATCACCGGCATCCCCCCAAAGTAAATCCGCATATACAAAGCAGCCTTATCCAGCACATCTTCTGGCGTTCCCATGAGCACTAGCAGCGGCCTGGAAGTAAAGGTCCCGATAACCACCAGAGCCAGGCCACACACCAAGCTGATCGTCACAGCCGTATGTACCGTATCACTCACCTCCCGGTCCTTTCCTGCCCCAAAGTACTGAGCTACCAGCACATTTGCGCCTACGGATAACCCGATGAATACGTTAATCAGAAGATTAATCAACGCTGAGGTGGAACCAACTGCTGCCAGGGATTCATGGCCGGCAAATCGCCCCACAACGATCACATCTGCAGCATTAAACAGCAGCTGCAGAATCCCTGACAGCATCAAAGGTATCGCATAGATAAGAATCTTACCCAGCAGCGGACCATTGCACATATCCATCTCGTATGACCTTTTCATCATTATCCCAACCCTTTCCTTTTCTTTTCCATGTGTATTTTTTGTACAAATAGCCGTTAGAGGAGTGTAGCACAATCCTACAAAATTTTCAATGCCGAAAATGCACTTAACAAGAAATCTTGTCTGTGATATAATGAAGAAATAGGGAAATAAAACGAATTTCATCAATATATTATGCATCCAGGAGGTAACCATATGGCACTTACAAGACCTAACATACTGTCTCTTCCCACCATGAATGAGGCCTGGGCGGAATCTGCCCAGAATTATGAAAAAGAAAATCTCACGGAGATCGACTACTGGTGTTCCCCCACAGTAACCTCCACTGATCCGGCCCGCCACACGGAGCTGATTGGCCGATTGGTACAGGTGGCCCTGGAAGAATATTCGAATATCGTGTTATACGGCTCTATCAAATCTATTGAGGTTCTTACCGTAGAGGAAACCTTCGAAAAATTCGGGCCCGAAGGCTTAAATATTTTAGGGCTTCCCAAATGTGTCAGTGTCACCGATTTTCTTCGGGAGATTCACGAGACGCTGACATCCTCCAACCCGGAAAAGATCAATGTCTTTTCCCCACTGGCAAATATTATTATCCAGATAAAGCCCATTCCCGCCTACTTAAAAAACAGCAGAAAAAATCGCACGATTTTGAAATAGATGCCACCCCTGCTAAACATTACATTTTCATAAAGAAATTGTCATAAAATCGTAGGAGAATAGACGGAAATAATTCAAGCAATTTTTGTAATTTTTCGGTAAACTATAAGTAGAACATTTTATGTAACAATTCAGCTTGCCTGGAGAGTTACCATTTAGTGACAATGGCACCGCTGTCTTTAGACAGACGGACATTTCAGAAAGGATGGATTAAATGAAAATAGGAAAACGACTTGCCGCAATCGCATTGTCCGCATTGTTGGCCGGCGCCATGGCGTTCCCCACCCTGGCTGCAGAAGAGCGGACGAAAATCAGTAAGATAACCCTTACCTTTACCGCCTATGACAGCGGAGAGGACGGTGAATACGGAGAGGTGGATATCACCCTTGATTCCGGACCATACTCCCTGGAGGATGTGGAGTTTTTATCCACCAATGCCTCCTCCCAGTATCCAAGAGTAAGAGTCACCCTGAACGCTGACGATGACTACTATTTCGCCTCTGCCAACAAAAGCTTATTCTCCTTAAGCGGCGAAGGCGCTACCTATAGCAGCGCCAGCCTGCGGGATAATAAGTCTACTGTAGTTCTTACTGCACAATTAAAGAAATACAGTGGCGCCAAGGCTGATGCTGTAGATGATGTGGAGTGGGATTATGACGGGAGCGGTACATGGGGTGAGGTTCCCAATGCCGGCTACTACGAAGTCCGTTTAAAGAAAGGTTCTACGGTCATCGGTGACATCATGAAGGTAGATGACACCCAGCTGAATTTTACCAACCTGATCACTCAGACCGGTAGCTACTCCTTCCAGGTGCGTTCCGTCAACCGCTATGTTCCTTCGAATAAAAGCAAGTGGACCAGCTCCGAGCGCTGGAGCGTGGATAATGACACGCTAAATTATATCCGCACCAATAATAACGGGGTTAGCAATAACTTCTACAATGGTGGCACCACCACATCGAATACCAATAACGGCAACGGCCCTAGCGGCGCTTCCACCGGCTGGCAAAAGAATACCACCGGCTACTGGTATCGGAATTACGACGGTACCTGGCCCGCGGCCTGTTGGCAGCAGATTAATGGTTACTGGTACTACTTTAATACCAACGGCTATATGGTTGCCAATAACTGGATTCACCACACTGACGGAAAATGGTATTATCTTGGTCCCAACGGCGCCATGCTGACCAATACCCGTACCCCAGATAACTATTATGTTGACGGTAATGGTGTTTACATCCCCGGCATGTAGCGGGTAAAAAGAATCCATTATCGGACGCATTTTCCTATGAAACAAGAAAGAGAACCCATGGAGATCTTTTTGATCTTCATGGGCTCTCTTTTCTTATTTTGACGTTTTATGTTTCGGCGCTCTTATTCTCACCCTGTTCTTTCCCGGTCTGACCGCCTTCCCAGCGCTGATAAGCTAGACGCTCTTCCCCGTTTTCCAGGTAAATTGTGCCACACTGAACAAATCCATTCTTTTCCAGCACATGCTGCATCACCCGGTTCTCTTGGTGGGTATCAATTTTTAAATTCCCGCACTGTCTGCCTACCCAGGTAAAACAGCTTTCCGAAAATCCTCTGGCCTTGCGGGCTCCTGCCAATCGGTGCACTACCCCATAAGGTTCTGGATTCAGCCATTCCCCGTTGTAAATCCGGACGTATGTTGGATCCTCCTCCTGGGCAAAGTAAAAAGCTCCCAGCATTTCCCCAGGCGCTGTCTCCTCCCCTCTCTTGACATCCTCCGGGCCCTCCGCCAGAGCTACATAGGCCTTTCCTTCCTGAATTCCCTTTTTCACCACCCATTCCTCAGGATAAGTATCTTTCCACTGATTCGGGTTTCCCGTCTCCCGCATGAACTGCCGTGCATCCTGGTACAATGCCATTATCTGCGACAGATCACTCATAACTGCCTTTCTGATCCGCATCCGCATTCCTCCTTCGCGCTTCTGCTAGGCTATGCCTAGCAAGCCGTCTGTCCCCTTGCCTCAACAGACAAAACCTGCCGATTCCCCATTCTACTGCGGAGATTCGGCAGGCCTTCCTCCTGTTACGGTGGAGTGTTCTATTTTAAGTGAGCCATGTAGGCGATAGCTGCATCTATACAAGCCTCCATCCCAGCCTTCTGGCTGTCCAGACAAAGGTGATAATTCTGAGGCTTCCCCCATTCATTCCCTGTATAGTACTGATAATAATCCTTACGCTTCCGATCAATCTCCCGGACCCGCTTTTCCATTTCCTTTGTATGATCCTGAGAAAGCTGTTCTAACTCCAGAAGGCGCTGCACCCGTTTCTTAAAGTTGGCGTAAAAGAATAAATTCAGACACTGTTCATCCTTCAGCACCATATCCGCACAGCGGCCCACGATCACACAGGGGCCGTGCTCTGCAAGGCGGTGAATCACCCTGGATTGCGCCACAAAAATTTGATCAGACACAGGAACCTCGTAGGTGTTGGAAAAAGGCGTGTATTCCACCGCTTCCTTCTCCATAAAAGCATCATCATACATCTGGAAGATATGTTCCTCGATTTCAATATCCTCTGCTGCCATTTTAATCAAGTCTTTATCATAAAACGGAATTCCAAGACGTTCTGCCAGCTGATGGCCGATCTGGCGGCCTCCGCTTCCAAACTCCCGGCTGATGGTAATGATCTTTGTCATAACAGCACCTCCCAAATCCTGATTTCCGAAGCGGTTCACCCCTCTGTCCGGCGGTGAGCCGCGACGGTTTTTCTGCCGTACGCCTAATGTACAAAGTACATTTCTTTTATTATACCTTATAGAGCACCTTTCGGCAATCAGAACCGGGAAATATATTTAGGTTTTTAATTCCAACTGCGCCCTGACACTATCGCTGCAGTCAGCCGTTTTACCATCTCGTCCACATCCTCTTTCTCAATCACCAGAGGCGGCACGAAGCGAATAATATCCGTCCCAGCGCTAATCAATACCAGTTTTTGTTCTAAAAGCGCATTGGAAACAATCCTTCCCACAGGAACCGAAAATTCCAGTCCCTGCATCAGCCCCATTCCCCGATGGCCAGTAATCTCTCCATAACTTCCCGCTATCTCCTCCAGCTGTTCCCAGAGATATTCTCCCACTTCCTTCACATGGGCTGTTAGCTTTCTGGATTGAAAGATGTCCAAAACCTTGGAGGCCGCCGCGCAGACAAAAGGGTTTCCCCCGTAGGTGGTTCCATGATCTCCGGGAACCATCGCCGAGGCCGCCGGGCCACAAGCCAAAAATGCCCCTACTGGCACACCATTCCCCAGGGCCTTTGCTACAGTCATCACATCCGGCTTTATGCCATAATGCTGCCAAGCAAACATCTCCCCAGTCCGGCCCATTCCGCACTGAATCTCGTCAAAAATCAACAGCGCATCGTATTGATCACAGAGCGCCCGTACACCCTCCAGAAACTCCCTGGTCGCCGGATAGATGCCTCCTTCTCCCTGGATCGTCTCCAAAATTACCCCACAGGTCTTCTCGCAGAATAAATCCCTCACACTGTCCAAATCATTGAAGTGGGCAAAACGGATGCCCGGCATCAACGGTTGAAAAGGCTCCTGATAATGGTCATTTCCCGTCACAGCCAACGCGCCGGTGCTTCTCCCGTGGAAGGAATTTTTCATCGCAATAATCTCATGATCCTGTTTCCCTGTCTTATTATAGGCATATCGTCGGGCAATTTTGATCGCCCCCTCCACTGCCTCCGTACCGCTGTTGGTGAAGAACACCTTATCCATCCCCGACACAGCGGTCAGCTTCTTACCTGCCTCAATGGAGGGTGTGTTGTAGAAATAATTGGAGACATGCAGCAGCTTCTCCGCCTGAGCCCTGATATGCTCCGTATACTCTGGGTCGCCATAGCCCAGGGCATTCACGGCGATTCCTGCATAAAAGTCTAAATATTCCTCTCCCTCCGTATCGTAAAGATACAGTCCCTGTCCCCGTTCGAATACAACAGGAAACCGGTTGTAGGTTTTATAAAATGTCTCCTCGCCCTCCACAATCCAGCTTTCCTTTGTCTTTTTTTGTTCTGTCATATCTGAATCCCGCCTTTATTATCCCTTTCTTCCAATTCTGTCAGACCAACTCCTGCACCATCCGATGGTTCCCCTTTCCTATTCCTTCGTCCCTATGTCGGTATATAGGCAGGCGGCACGCTCTGTGATGCAACCTCAGCGCTCCTCATCCCCACCAAGAATCGCGGTTCCAATTCCTTTATTTGTAAAAATTTCCAGAAGTAAACAATGGGGAATCCGCCCGTCCAGGATATGTACCCGGGACACGCCACTGTGGATCGCGTCAATACAATTTTGAATCTTAGGGAGCATCCCGCCTCCTAAGCCGCCCCCATCTACAAAAGCCTGGGCCTCCTCTGCCGTCATCGCTGAGATCAGGGAATCCTTATCCTCAAAATCCCGGTAAACCCCCTCCACATCCGTCAAAAAGGCCAGCTTCTCCGCCTTCATGGCCGTGGCGATGGCGCAGGCTGCGTCATCTGCATTGATATTGTAGGAGGAAAAGGTCTCGTCAAAGCCAATGGGGCAGACAATCGGAAGGAAGTCCTTCTCCAACAGATCATAAATAATTTTGGGCGTTACCTCCTCCACCTCGCCTACATAGCCGATGTCCTCGCCACCGGAATATTTCTTCCTACATCTTAACAGCATACCATCCTTGCCACTGATGCCCACTGCCTTGATTCCCAGCTCATTCACCAGCTGGACTAAGCTTTTATTTACCTTATTAAGCACCATCTCCGCGATCTCCATGGTCGGCTCGTCGGTCACCCGGAGGCCATTTACAAAGTGTGGCTCCATCCCCACCTTATTTACCCATCGGCTGATCTCCTTTCCTCCCCCATGAACAATGATCGGCTTAAAACCTGTAAGCTTTAACAGTACCACATCCTGAATCACCTGGCGCTTCAGCTTCTCATCCACCAGGGCGCTCCCGCCGTACTTTACTACGATAATCTTACGGTTAAATCTCTGGATATAGGGCAACGCCTCGATGAGCGTGGCTGCCTTCTGCATAATAATCGGATCCATTTCCATCTCTTATCCCTCGCTTTATTATGGAACGCTTCCAAAAGCGTCCTACATTGTCTATGACCGGTAATCCGCATTAATGGATATATAGTCAAAGGTCAAATCACAGCCCCAGGCTGTAGCTGAGGCATCTCCCATCTTAATATCTGCCACCGCGGTCACCTCCGGCTGGGAGAGAATCCTGGTGGCTTCCTCCTCACTATAGTCCACGGCCACACCGTCCTGGATGATCTGCAGCCTGCCGGCAGCACTTTCAAAGAATAAATCCACCTTCTCCGGGTCAAACTGCGCGCCAGAATATCCCATAGCGCAGAGAATCCTTCCCCAGTTGGCATCATGCCCGAAGATCGCCGCTTTTGTCAAGTTGGAGGTAATCACTGCCTTTGCCAAAGTAACCGCCTGCTCCTTACACTCTGCCCCCAAGATCTTTACCTCAAACAGGGCAGTACATCCCTCCCCATCCCCGGCCATCTTCTTTGCCAGAGTCTCATTCACCAGATTGAGCGCCTTGCAAAACCGGTTGTAATCCTCCCCCTTCTGGGTGATCTCCGGATTTCCCGCCATACCGTTTGCCAAGAGAAGAACCGTATCATTGGTAGAGGTATCCCCATCCACAGAGATCATATTGTAAGTATCCTGGATATCCGCCCGCAGCGCTTCCACCAAAAGCTCCTTACTGATAGCGGCATCGGTGGTGAGAAAGCTCAGCATAGTGCACATATTGGGGTGGATCATGCCGGAGCCTTTGCACATGCCGCCTATGGTCACGGTCTTGCCTCCTACCTCAAATTCCACAGCTATCTGCTTATTCCTTGTATCTGTGGTCATAATCGCCCTGGAGGCTGCCCCTCCATGATCCAGAGAAGAGCCCAAGCCATCTGCCATCCGCTCCACCCCGGCGATAATCCGATCCATAGGCAGCTGCATCCCGATCACCCCAGTAGATGCCACCAGCACTGACTCAGCCTGGATCCCCAGCGCCTTTGCCGCAGCCTCCGCAGTTTGACGGCAGTACTCCATTCCCTGAGCCCCAGTGCAGGCATTGGCAATCCCTGCATTTACCACCACCGCGTGAGCAGCCTCCCCGCTGGACACCTGCTTCTGATCCCACTTCACCGGAGCAGCCTTTACCAGATTCGTGGTAAAGGTCCCCGCTGAGCGGCATGGTGTCCCGCTGTATATCAATGCCATGTCCGGCCGGTCCTGGTATTTAATTCCTGCTGCGCAGGACGCCGCCTGAAAGCCTTTGGCCGCTGTTACTCCGCCTTCTATCTGTCTCATCCTTTTGTCTCCTCCTTCTTTTCCACAACCCTTCCGTCAGGCTAAATGGCTGTTCATCCGGTTGCTAAATAAAATTTTTATTGGATAAAATTCGTAATATTTTCCTCATTCAACACAATATCATAATAATTCACATCATCACGGCTGGTCCAGCCCAGATTCTTCCAGAAAGCGTTGCCCACTGTATTGGATTTAAAGGCGATAAGGCTCACCTTATTGATCCCCTCCCGTTTTAACGCTGCCATGCAGGAATTAGCCATCTGATATCCCACCCCATGCTTCCGGTACTCCTTGGCCACACACACATGATAAAAATATCCGGTTCTCCCGTCATGGCCACACAGAATGTCTCCGATGATCCGGCCATTCTGTACAGCTACCATACTGGTAGTAGGATTTCTCTTTAAAAACCGTTCCACCCCTTCCCTGGAATCGTCAATGGAACGGATTCCAAATCCCTTGATGCTCATCCAGAGTGTATAGACCCCGTCATAGTCCTCCGGCGCCATCTCTCGAATAATAATATCAAATGTCCCTGCCATAACCGCTCCTTATGATGCTGAAAGTATTCTTTACGGGAACAAGGGAACCAGCCGAAGACCTTTCTCCTCTGGAAGGCCAAACATCAAATTCATATTCTGAATTGCCTGTCCTGCCGCTCCCTTTATCATATTGTCCATAGCCCCCATGATGATGATACGCTTCGTCCTGGGATCGAGCTTAAAATTAACGTCCACAAAATTGCTTCCCTTTACCCAGCGGGTTTCCGGATATACATCCTTCCCAAGCACCCGGACAAAGCGCTCATTCTTATAATACCGATCATATACTGCCTTCACCTCTTCATCGGACACATCCCTGGCCAGGGAAGCATAGGCCGTCACCAAGATCCCCCGATCCATGGGAACCAGATGGGGAGTAAAATTAATCGTAACCGGCTTTCCCGCCGCGTAGGACAGCTGCTCCTCTATCTCCGGCGTGTGGCGATGGCCTGCCACACCGTATGCTTTGATACTCTCATTAACCTCGCAGTACAGATTATTCACCTTGGCCCCTCTTCCTGCCCCTGAAGTTCCGGACTTGGCATCAACTATCAGCGTAGACAAATCGATCAGCCCCTCCTTTGCCAACGGATAGATCGATAAAAAGGTACAGGTAGGATAACATCCCGGATTAGCAATCAATCTGGCTTCCTTAATCTTGTTCCGGTTAATCTCCGGCAGTCCATAAACTGCCTCCTGGATAAACTGAGGGGCCGCATGCTTAAGCTTATACCACTTCTCGTAAACAGTCACATCCTTAATTCGGAAGTCCGCGCTTAAATCAATCACCTTTGTCTTAGATAAAATTTCCTCGCTGATCAAAGAGGCGCACAACCCCTGGGGAGTAGCCGTAAAAATCACATCCACTTCCTCCGCCATCTGATTCATATCATCTGCTTTACACTGGGCATCGATCAGCTGGTACATATTCTGGTAAATGGACGTGTAATCCTGGCCCACATAGCTTTTCGATGCAAACCAGGTGATTTCTATATCCTCTCTCTGGAGCAGCAGCCGGGCTAATTCGCCTCCAGCATAACCGGTTGCTCCGATGATTCCTGCTTTAATCATAGTTTCCTCCGTTCTTTTATCGGGATTATTTATTTGCTATTCCTATTATAATCTCTTTTTCTAAAATGAAAAGCACATTTTTCCCTCAACACTCCAGTTTTTCATAATTATACACTTAAAACGAATAATATGCAATATTCCTTGATATTTTTTTACTTTTTGTATAATTATAACCAAAAAACAATTAAGATTCCATTACCTCTTGCATTTTTTCATATTCTGTTGTATATTTATGAAGTCCATTGAAACAAACGCGAAACAGAAGTATTTTCAGGAGGAAATCAGAATGAAGGAGAAAGTGATTTTAGCATATTCTGGCGGTTTAGATACCACCGCAATTATTCCTTGGTTAAAGGAGCATTTTGATTATGAGGTGATCTGCTGCTGTATTGACTGCGGACAGGGAAATGAGCTGGATGGTTTGGAGGAACGAGCGAAATTATCCGGCGCTTCAAAATTATATATCGAAGATCTGACCGATGATTTCTGTGATAATTATATCATGCCCTGTGTGAAAGCGAATGCCGTTTATGAGAATAAATATTTATTGGGAACATCTATGGCACGCCCGGCCATTGCCAAGAGGTTGGTAGAGATTGCCAGGAAGGAAGGAGCTTCCGCCATCTGTCATGGGGCTACAGGCAAGGGAAATGACCAGATCCGCTTTGAGCTGGGGATCAAGGCCCTGGCGCCGGATCTTAAGATCATTGCCCCCTGGCGCATGACCGATATCTGGACTTTCCAGTCACGCGAGGATGAGATGGCATACTGCAAGGAAAAAGGCATTGATCTTCCCTTCTCTGCAGACAGCAGCTACAGCCGTGATCGGAATTTATGGCATATCAGCCATGAAGGGCTGGAGCTGGAAGATCCGGCCAGCGAGCCAAATTTTAAGCACATGCTGGTATTGGGCGTAACACCGGAGGATGCTCCTGATGAGGGCGAATACGTTACCATGACATTTGAAAAGGGAGTTCCTACCAGTGTAAATGGCGAATCAATGAAAGTCTCTGATATTATCCGCCGGCTAAATGAGCTGGGCGGTAAGCACGGCATTGGCATTGTAGATATTGTGGAAAACCGGGTGGTAGGCATGAAGTCCCGGGGCGTCTATGAAACTCCTGGGGGAACTATCCTAATGGAGGCTCACCAGCAGTTAGAGGAATTGGTATTAGACCGGGCTACCATGGATGTGAAGAAGGATATGAGCAATAAAATGGCCCAGATCGTATATGAGGGCAAATGGTTTACCCCTCTCCGGGAGGCTGTGCAAGCCTTCGTGGAATCCACTCAGGAGTATGTGACCGGCGAGGTGAAGTTTAAGCTATATAAAGGCAATATCATTAAGGCCGGAACCACCTCACCCTATTCTCTGTACAGTGAGTCCCTGGCTTCCTTTACCACTGGAGAGCTCTATGATCATCATGATGCTAGTGGATTTATCACCCTGTTCGGACTGCCCTTAAAGGTTCGGGCAATGAAGCTGGCGGAAGCAAAACGTTCCGAATAATCAGTTAAGAAAAGGCTGATCCATAAATGTAGTCAGGCAGCAAGAATAACAACAGAAAAACAGCGGCAGCTCATGTGGGGGAGGGGAATGGCTGCCGCTGTTTTATCTTATCTTCTATCATCTATGCGCAGAGATATTCCGCTAATTGATGAACCAGGTTATCACAGTCACTGGAGTGTACAACCATCTCAAGCGTCTTCTTCCCCGTCATGCAAATCGCTCCCATCAGGGACTTCGCATCAATAATCACGCTTCCGCTCCGCAAGTCAACATCGCCATCAAAGGTATTTACAATCTTTACAAAATTCAACACATCTTCTGTCTTTCGTAAATTTACCGGATAAGTTCTCATATCCTCACACCTCCTTACGAGCTTTTTGATTATTATTTCCCCTCGGGCACTATAATATACCAGTCCTGCCAAGATTTCTATAGACATTTTAGATGAAAATCAATAATATTTTACTGCACTTTGTATGATACCGGTTGTCCGGAAAAGTAACGCGGCAAAATCACAAAACTGTTTTTTTAGTTTTCTGATTATCATTCGCAATAATCGGCTATTTCCTCATTGATCGAAGCCTCGCAAGCGCGCATACCTTCAATAGTTTTCGCAAATAGCGTATCCAGATCCCAGCCCAACTGCTCGCAGCCCTCCCGGATCACATCCCTGGAACAGCCAGCGGCAAATCGTTTATCCTTAAATTTCTTCTTTAAGCTGGAAACCTCCATGTCCATTACGCTCTTTGAAGGGCGCATTCTGGCAGCCGCGCCGATTAAGCCTGTTAATTCATCTGCCGCAAAAAGTACCTTCTCCATTTCATGCTCCGGACGCACGTCACTGCACAGCCCATAACCATGACTGCAGATGGAATGAATCATATCCTCGCCCACTCCGGCTTCTGCCAGAAGCTCCGGCGCTTTCTTACAATGCTCCTGAGGCCACTGCTCAAAGTCGATGTCGTGGAGAAGGCCGGTGATCCCCCAATATTCTTCCTCCCCCCCATAGCCCAAATCCTTTGCGTACCAGCGCATCACCCCTTCTACTGTCAATCCATGAAGGATGTGGAAAGGCTCCTGGTTATATTTTTTTAACAGCTCCAGTGCTTCCTGCCTTGTCAGTTTACTTGTCATTTCTCTTTTCCTCCTCCAGCTTTGTTTTATATCTCTGAATTACCTGCTTCATGGCTTCCTGCCCCGGCGCACCAATGGTCATCCGTTTTTCCACGCAGGTTTTCATGCTGATGGCCTCATAGACGTCCTCCTGAAATGCTGGGCTGATGGCCTGGAATTCCTCCAGTGTCATATCATCTAGGGCGATCCCCTTATCCAGACAGAACAAAACCAGACGTCCTACGATACCGTGGGCATCCCGGAAGGGTACCCCATGCTTCACCAGATAATCCGCTGCATCGGTGGCATTGGTAAATCCATTTTTGGCACTCTTCTCCATCACATCTTTGCGAAAGCTCATGGTAGAAATCATTCCGGTAAACAGTTGGATGCAGCCCTTTACTGTGTCAATAGCGTCAAAAGTCAGCTCCTTATCCTCCTGCATGTCCTTATTATATGCCAGTGGAAGGCCCTTCATCGTGGTCAGCAGGGAAATCATCGCGCCATATACCCGTCCGGTTTTTCCCCGAATCAACTCTGCGATATCCGGGTTTTTCTTCTGCGGCATGATACTGCTGCCAGTAGAATAAGAATCATCAATCTCCACAAACCGGTATTCATTGGTATTCCAGATAATAATCTCCTCACAGAACCGGCTCAAATGCATGGCAATGATGGACATGGCGCTAAGGAGCTCCAGAAGGTAGTCCCGATCTGCCACTGAGTCCATAGAATTCAGGGTCGGCCCGTAAAAGCCTAAAAGCTCTGCCGTGTAACCCCGATCCAGGGCATACGTTGTTCCAGCCAGGGCGCCAGATCCTAGAGGACAATAATTCATCCGCTCGTAGATATCATGCAGCCGGCTCTTATCTCTGGAAAACATTTCAAAGTACGCGCCCACATGGTGAGCCAGAGTAATCGGTTGAGCCTTCTGGAGATGGGTAAAGCCTGGCATAAAGGTATCAATATTTTCTTCCATAATCTCCAGAAGCTCCTGAAGTAGCTGGTACAACAGCCCATCCATCTCCACGATCTGATCCCTGGTGTACAACTTCATATCCAGCGCTACCTGATCATTACGGCTTCTCCCTGTGTGAAGGCGCTTTCCCGCCTCCCCAATCCGCTCTGTCAAGGTTTCCTCCACAAAGGAGTGGATATCCTCGGCTCCCGCCCCGATGATAAGCTTTCCCTCCTGGATATCGGACAGGATTCCGGATAGCCCGTTAATAATGGCATCCTCATCCTCTCTGCTTAAAATCCCCTGCTTTGCCAGCATCTTGACATGGGCAATGCTGCCCTGGATGTCCTGACGGTAAAATTTCTGGTCAAAGGACAAAGACTCATTAAAGTTGTGCACCAACTGATTCGTTTCTTTCGTAAAACGTCCGCCCCAAAGCTTCATACAATTATTCTCCTTCCCGCCCATCTGGGCTTTCCGTATTTTTCTGGAACCATTCCTCCCATTCCGGATTCTCTTCCATATCCTCATCCAGCCAGTTCATTCCCGAAAAAAGCTTCTTTTGCTTCTTCCCCTCTGTTTCTTGGCTATGGCCCTCAACTTCTGTAGATTCCTCTCCGTCTTCGCCATAAGGAGCATCCCCATAGTCTTCCAGAGTCTCTTCCGATCCATTCCAGGTTTCATCCGAATCCCATTTCTTTTCTCTTCCCAGCCACATTGCAAGACCGAATAAAAGCAAGCTCGCCGCGCTGATCAGAATCCCGGCCTTTAAGCCTGGCGGTTGATACTTCAAGGAAATCTGATGCTGGCCCTGGGGAAGATCCACGCCTAGAAATGCCTCCATTACTTTCCTTCCCTTGATCTCCTGTCCATCTACCAGGATTGTCCAACCTTTATCGTAAGGAATACTGGTAAAGAGCAGCCCTGGTTCCTTTGCATAGACCACGCCCTCCAGAGCAGTATCCTCCCATGTGGTCACCGTCATTCCCCCCGGCTCCAGCTGATGATAGATCTCCTCCAGGGCATTCTCCTCAAATCGGTAAGCCCTGGCATCCATGATCTCATTTCCTGTGCAGGTCACGGTTATCTCCTGCCCGGCCAGGCACCAACCCAGCTCCAGGAAAAATCCGCGGTTTACGTGGTCGAATTTTTTGCTCTCCTCTGGCAGGTTAACCGTCACCTCTTCGATATTTTTGTTAATCACATAGACATAATAGTCCCCATCCCGCTCCGGGGTGAAGCGGAAGTTCTGTCCATTTATCTCTCCCCAAGCATCTTTTAATACCGGAGCTCCTCCCAGGATGCCAGCCAGCCGGTTTTGAACTTCTGCCGGCATACCGCTTTCTGACTGCAGATCCGTCTCCAGCGTCAAAGGCACCATAAAGCCCAGAGGCAGTGTATAGGCATTCTCGTAAAGGACCGTCCCTCCCGACTCTCCCATGTAACGAAGAAGTGGAAATTCATCTCCATAGCCGGTATACAGACCATATCGAACAGAGAAAAGGGAATTGACTAACGGCGTGCTCCCGGTAATGCTGTAGGCATTGGTCGAGCTCTCACAGCCCAGCGCCTTAAATATCTTTGACATATCCGCGCTGGCAACCGAAGAAAACAGGGAAACCGAAGGGAAATTCATCCAGGCACCATCGTTTTTTGTTTTCCTGGTCATCTTCTCCACCCGGTAAAAGGTATCCTTTGGGATAAAATCCTTGAGAAGCTCCACTTCCTCATTATCCCTCACATAACTGGTACGGCTGGTGATGGTCACACTGGTGACCGTAGTATTAATCGCCGCCTCCAGGGAAACCAACCCCAGGGCTAAGAGGACCAGCACATTCTGGTTCACCTTCTTCTTATACAGGTAGAGCAGACCCAGATATAGGGTCAAAAATAAAATGGCCACGTAAAACACAATAAAGTGGAAGTCATCCTCTGTTACCAGTTTTTCTGCCAGAATCACAAAGCAGCAAGAGGCCCAAAAGGCCATCACGATGTGCTTCCAGGGAATCTGTGGCAGATTCAAATACCCATGGCAGCACAGGCTTAGCATCAGCAAAATGTAGATAAAAGACTGTCTGCAGGGAAGGCTATTGGGATAATGGAATCCATGCCACAGGAAATTCAGTACATTAACGGAAAAGCTTAAGTAAAAAAACAGCAGAAGGCTACAGAAAACCACCTTTTCCTTCACCGGAATGTTCCTGCAAGCTAAATACAGGAGGAAGAACATAAGCACCGCCACGCCACAGTACACATTCGGCCAGTGATCCAGACCAATCTCCACCTCCACGTTGCCAATATGTCTAGCGATCATATCGAATATGGAAAAATACGAGCTGAATGACTTTGGAAAGGTGGAGCTTCCTGAGGCGGTTGTCTGAAGCGCCAGAATCTCTGGGATCAGCACCAGGCCAGCCAATCCTCCTGCCAGCAGGGAGGAAATGGAAAACTGTCCTATATTTGCCAGGATATCCTTCCAAGGACGCCTTCCCTCCAGAATCAGCAAGGCTCCAAAATAAATCACCATAAAGATGCAGATCATAATAGAGATATAGTAGTTGGACAGAATAGACAGCCCCAGGCTAACACAATATAACCCCCATCTCCCCTGATGGACCAAGCGCTCCTGCCCCAGCATAATAATCGGAAACAAAAGGATACAATCCAGCCACATAATATTCCAGCTATAGGCGGCCATATATCCGGAAAGCCCATACATGATCCCGAAAAATGCCGTCCCGAAATTCTGGGTTCGGTAATGCTTCCGCAAATAATAATTCATGGTCAGACCACACAGGCCCGTCTTCACCACGATCATGTAGGTCATGAACTCAATAATCAACTTTTTAGGGCACAAGATCAGCAGCCAGTTAAAGGGACTGGCCAGATAATAGGCATAGAGAGCCACAAAATTCACTCCCATCCCCACGTCCCAACTGTAAAGAAGGCTCCCTCCCTCCCTCAGCTTATGCTGAAATTCCGAAAAGAAGGGTGCGTACTGATGATACATATCTGTCCGCAAAAAGCTTTCCTCCCCAAAAGGGAAAATTCCTCTCTGGATAAAAATGATAATCATCACCAGTACTGGGACAAGAAAGGCGGCAATACATCCGTCCACTGGGCGAAGCAGTGTAAAAGGCTCTCCCAACTTTCTTGCTAACCTTGCCTTTATCTGAGGTTCCAATGCCCGTCTTGATTCCCTTCTTCCTCGGATCCTTCTGGAAACAGGTGGGTATCCAGGCGGTGAAGAAGTATCGCTCTCTTCTTCTGTTTTATGCTCAGTCTGCCTCTCCTCATCATTTATTTCCTGAAAAGTCCTTTTTACATCCGGTTCTTCCACACTGTTCTCCTTATACTTCTTTCTTCTTTTTAAATATCCACAGCTTGCTAAATACATAGTTTACCACCAGGTTTACCCCAGAAACTACGCCTTTCGCCAGGTAAAGTCCCACCTGAACATCGCCGATTCGGAACTCTCCCCAATGGAACACATCTACCATAAGGATCATTAAAATCATCACCAGAACTCCGGAAAAAGCCCTAGCGGCAAAAAAGATCCACCATTCCTTCCATAAATAGGAGGGCCGGAACCGAAAATTTCGGAAAACGATAAGCTTATTTACCACATAGGCGAAGATAACCGCTGCCATCCAAGACAGAGCTGTGGATATCCGGTAATCTATCTGTCCCCGCTCATTCATCATCCAAAAGCTTACCCAATCTACTAACGTGGTGAGAATTCCGCAGATCAAGTAACTGATGGTCTCATAATTCACACATTTTTTCCAAACCTTTTGAAGCATGATTTCCTCCATTTGCAGATTCCAGAGCCGGATTTTCTGAGGTTTTCCTTAAGTCGAACTTTTTCTATTGTATTATAGGATCCTCAAAAAGTAAATAATAGAAATCAAAACCTGCCGTTCACTGAAGCAGTTCCTTTGCTCCCTGAGAATAGTGAACCTGATAATCTTCCGTAATAAAATAGCCGTACGTATCCGGCATGGTATCCAGAAGAGCCATCCCCTCCTCCAAACCCATGGAAAAGCAGGCTGTGCTTAAGCCGTCCCCATCCACAGATTTTGGTGAGACAATGGTAACGCTGATCAGGCCGTTATCATAGGGCTGTCCATCCTTTGGATTCAAAATATGGTGATAAAACTCTCCATCTTTTTCAAAGCACCGTTCATAGATTCCCGATGTTACCACCGACTGATCCCGGATCATTAAAACCGCAATCGTCTCATTCCGATCCCGAAAAGGCTTTTGCAGCCCAATTTTAAAGGCAGAGCCATCTGGCTTTTCTCCAATGCACAGTACATTTCCTCCCAGATTAATTACTGCACTCTCCACCCCTTGCCCCTGCAGGTAAGCTTTAATCTGATCCGCGATATAGCCTTTGGCAATCGCCCCCAATTCCACCCGGGTCCCTGGTGAACCAAGGAGCACCTGATTGCCCTCTACCAATATCTTATGGTAATCTACCTGGCTGACTGCTTCCCTGAGCGCCTCTCCCTCTGGCACCATATCCTTTCCTCCGGAAAAATCCCACAAAGAACTGATCGGTTCAATGGTAATGTCAAAGGCTCCCTTAGATAGCTTAGAATACTCCAGCCCCTTTTGAATCAGTTCCGCTGTATCGTTCGATACCATCACCACACCCGCATCCGGCTCTCGGTGATTTATTGCGGAGATCTCACTGGATGCAATAGTACGGCTAAGCTTATTCTCGTATTCCTGGCACAACGCCAGGCTTTCCTCCAATAGCTCCATTTCCTGGCTGTCATATATGGTAATCGTCACAAAGGTATTCAACAGAAAATCGGATTTCGTAATCGGTTCTTTGGTAACATGCCGGGCCTTGCAGCCGCCTGTGAATACAATGATAAGCGCACATAGCAAGTATAGCCTGCATTTCTTCTGTTTTTCCCACATGATTTATCCTTTCATTTCCAGCACAATTTATTTCCCTGACGCTCATTATAGCATTTCCCGGTGAAATTACAAGGCCAAAAACCGCTCTGGCGCCTGACGCAGAGCGGTCTTATCCGATTCTTTCCTTGTCACTTCCCCTGCTGCCTCTGCCTACAGCTCTCCCAGCATCTTATCGATGGATACCAGCTTGACACAGAGCGTAAAGATCTCCATCGCGGTCTTTAAGTCCTCCAATGACGGGTAGGTGGGAGCAATTCGGATATTGCTGTCATGGGGATCTTTTCCATAAGGATAGGTAGCCCCAGCCCCGGTCATCACCACGCCAGCCTTTTTCGCCTTGGCCACAATCGCCTTAGCGCAGCCATCCAAGGAATCAAAAGACACAAAATAGCCTCCCTTAGGCTTGGTCCACTCTCCGACACCCAGGCCCCCCAACTCATTTTCCAATGTATCCACCACCATCTCAAACTTCGGGCGCAAAATGTCTGCGTGAAGCCGCATATGTTCGATCATTCCGTGAATATTTCCGAAAAACCGCACATGGCGAAGCTGGTTTACTTTATCATGGCCGATGGTCTGGATCATAAGCTGGTTCTTAATATCTTCCATATTATTAGGCGAAGTTGCAATCGCCGCAATACCAGATCCAGGGAAGCTGATCTTTGAGGTAGAGGCAAACTTGTAAACCAAATCCGGATTCCCCGCCCGCTTACATTCTGCCAGAATCTCAATCAAATGATCCTGATCTCTGTCATACAGGTGATGCACTCCATAAGCGTTATCCCAATAAATACGAAAATCTTTTGCCGCTGGCTTTAACCGGGCAAACCGGCGTACTGTATCATCAGAGTAGGAAATCCCCTGAGGATTGGAATATTTGGGAACACACCAGATACCCTTAATGGCCTCGTCCGAAACCACCAACTCCTCCACCATATCCATGTCCGGTCCCGTGGGCGTCATAGGCACATTGATCATCTTGATTCCAAAGTACTCGGTGATAGCAAAATGGCGATCATATCCCGGCACCGGGCACAAAAATTTTACCTTGTCCAGCTTGCACCAGGGAGTATTTCCCATCACACCATGGGTCATAGAGCGGGAAATGGTATCATACATCACATTTAGACTGGAATTCCCATAAATGATAATGCTGTCAATGGGATTTTCCATCATATCCCCGATTAGCTCCTTGGCCTCCTTGATGCCGTCCAGCACGCCGTAATTCCGGCAGTCTGTGCCATCCTCGCAGGTTAAATCATCGCCGCTGCCAAGCACATCCATCATACCCATGGAAAGATCTAGCTGTTCCGTGCAAGGCTTGCCCCTGGCCATATTAAGGCTTAATCCCTTTCCCTGGTATTCCTTATATCTCTGCTTCAGCTGGGCTTTCAGCGATTTTAGTTCCTCTTTTGTCATCTCTGCATATGGCTTCGTCATGGTTATTTCTCCTTCCAAAATTTAAAGTAGTGACAGCTGCTCTTTCACTAGCTGATTCACCAGGCCCGGCTCAGCCTTTCCCTCCATCGCACGCATGGTCTGCCCCACAAGAAATCCGGCCGCCTTCTTTTTTCCTTTCTTAAAATCCCGGACAGACTGGGGATTCTCCGCAATAATTTTCTCGATGACTCTGGCAAGGGCATCTATGTCATTGACCACCTTCAGCCCATGCTCCTCTACATAGGTCTCTGGATTGACATCAGACCAAAAAATCTCCTCAAAGACAGCTTTCGCCACAGTCCGGTTAATCACATTTTTCTCCACCAGACGGATAAGCGCAGCCAAATTTTCTGGGGAAAAGTCTAACCCCTCCACATCCATGTCCTTTTCCTTGAGGAGGCGCATACCCTCTACCATTAGCCAGTTAGATACCTCTTTGGGGCGCCCGCAAATAGCCGTGGTCTCCTCAAACACGTCCGCTATCTTCTTCCAGCTGGTAAGGATCTCTGCATCGTACTGAGGCAGCCCGAATTCCTCTTGATAGCGTCTCCTCTTCTCCTCCCTCATCTCCGGCCTGGCCTGGCGGATACGCTCCAGCCAGTCGTCCCTGATTTCCACCGGGGGCAGATCGGGATCCGGGAAATACCGGTAGTCGTGGGCATCCTCCTTAGAGCGCATGGCTATAGATATTCCTTGATGATCATCCCACCGCCGGGTCTCCTGTACCACTTTCCCGCCAGACTCCAAAATATCTATCTGCCTCTGCCGCTCTCCCTCAATCGCCCGGCCAATAGCCTTGAAGGAATTCAAATTCTTCATCTCTGTCCTAGTGCCCATCTCCTTTGCCCCAGCCTCCCGCACAGACAGATTTATGTCTGCCCGCATAGATCCCTCCTGAAGCCTGCAATCGGAGGCGCCCAAATACTGGATGGTCATCCGAAGCTTTTCCAGATAAGCGATCACCTCCTGGGCGCTGCGCATATCAGGCTCCGATACGATCTCAATCAGGGGAACGCCGCTCCGGTTAAAATCCACCAGTGAACGCTCTCCCTGTTCATCATGTATCAGCTTTCCTGCATCCTCCTCCATATGAACCTCGTGGATGCCAATCTTCTTCGAGCCTCCCTCAGTATTAATCTCTACAAACCCGTCATAACAAATGGGAAGATATAGCTGAGATATCTGATAATTCTGAGGATTATCCGGATAAAAATAATTCTTCCGGTCAAACTTACAACACTGATTAACCTGACAGTTGACTGCCAGACCTACCGCCAAGGCATATTCCACTACCTGCTTGTTCAATACTGGAAGCGCGCCCGGCATTCCGGTGCACACTGGGCAGGTGTGGGCATTAGGAGCTCCTCCAAATTTCGTCGGACAGGCACAGAAAATCTTTGTCTTAGTGGCCAGCTCCACATGCACCTCCAGACCGATAACCGTCTCATACTCTTTTCTCATCACTTGCCTCCCTTCTCCCATATACTGCCTTGGGCTGAGGAAGCTTCCCCAACGTATGGATTAGGCGTGCTTTGCTCCAGCTCCTTGGCCATGGCCGGCCCCTGGTAGCAGCGGCTTCGCTCAAAGGCAAACCCGGCTCGTATCAACTTCTTTTCCTGGAAGCAGTCTCCGATCAGCTGCATCCCGATGGGAAGTCCGGAAGAATCCGTTCCGCAGGGAACCGTAAGTCCTGGGAGTCCCACCAGATTTGCCGAAATCGTATAAATATCTCCCAAGTACATCTGAATTGGATCCCTTAGGGACTGGCCCAGTCTGGGCGCAGTGTCTGGCGACGCTGGAGCCAAAATCACGTCAAATGACTGGAATGCCTGATCAAAAGCCCTCTTAATCAATGCCTTTGTCTTCTGCGCCTTTACGTAATATGCGTCATAATACCCAGAGCTCAGCACAAAGGCGCCTAACATTATCCGGCGCTTTACCTCCGGCCCAAAG
Organism: uncultured Lachnospiraceae bacterium; assembly: GCA_949740725.1. Lineage (GTDB taxonomy): Bacteria > Bacillota > Clostridia > Lachnospirales > Lachnospiraceae > Caccovicinus. The sequence goes on from CATJIO010000082.1 coordinate 49,793, forward strand.
CCCTCTGACCGGCTTTTCTTATACATACTGTATAGGTCCTTATAGGAGGGGGAACGGTATCCATATTTTACCCCGTCAAAACGAGATAAATTCGAGCTAGCCTCCGCTGACGCGATCACATAATAGGCCGGAACCCCATATTCCACCAGGCTTAAGTCAAACTCCTCCACTATCGCTCCCTTTTGCCGCAGCACATCCGCTGCCCCTAAGATAGTGTCTCGAACCTGAGGGTTCAATCCCTCTCCAAAATAGTCTCTAGGAATCCCGATGCGAAGCCCCCTTACCTCATCCACCAGCGCCTCCGTAAATCTATTGTCCTCTCGCCGAATCGAGGTGGAATCTTTCGGATCGTAAGAAGCGATGGCCTCCAATATTGCAGCACAATCGGTAACATCCTTTGCCACCGGGCCAATCTGATCCAGTGAGGATCCATAAGCAATCAGCCCATATCGGGAAACTGTTCCATAAGTAGGCTTAAAGCCAGTTACTCCACAAAAGGAGCTGGGCTGCCGTATGGAGCCGCCAGTATCCGAGCCCAGGGCATAAAAGCACTCATTCACTGCCACAGCAGCACAGGAGCCACCGGAAGAGCCCCCTGGAACATGGTCAAGATTCCAGGGATTCCTAGTCTCCCCGTAGGCTGAGGTCTCTGTTGTGCTTCCCATGGCAAATTCATCCATATTGGTCTTCCCCAGAATCACCGCTCCAGCCCGCTCCAGATGCAAAACAGCCTCCGCCGTATAAGAAGGAACAAAATTGTACAAAATCTTCGAACAGCAGGTGGTCAGCAATCCTTTAGTACACAGATTATCCTTAAGCGCCGCCGGCACGCCAGCCAGGGGGCCTCTCAGCTCTCCCCGATTAATTTTCTTCTGAACTTCCTCTGCCCGCCGGAGGGCTCCCTCCTCATCTACAGTCACAAAAGCGTTCACCTTCTGCTCTGCTTTTTTTATCTGATCCAGGGACGCCTGTACTGCCTCCTCCACGGTCACTTGACCTGTCTTGATCCGTTTCCCTAACTCAACCGCTGTTAATTCCAGTATACTCATAATCTTCCTCCCACCTTACCCGATGGTCTTCGGAACGACAAAGGCCTCCCCGGTGCACTCCGGACCATTTGCCAGAAGCGCTTCACGCCCATCCCCATTCTCCACCACATCCTCCCGGAATACATTCTTCACTGGAAATACATGGGACATGGGCTGAACACCGCTGGTATCCAGTTCATTCAGTTTATCAATATAGTCTAGCATCCGCCCCATATCCGCCTTAGCCGCCTCCTTCTCCTCCTGAGACAGCGCAAGCTTCGCTAAAACTCCCAAATATTCTATAGCAGCATCATCAATCACATTTGCCATGGCAGTTCTCCTTCCTCTGCGCAGTTCCCATCATCCCCCCATAGGCCTTGAATGACAAAAACCCATCCTGGAATATCCTTATTCCCTGATGGGCCAAAACCAAAGGTTTTGAATTGCAAATATAATAGCACACTCATAAATCCTTTGCAAGTCAAAAAATGCACAAATTGCCCTCATTAAGACAAAATGGTGTGCTCCAGCAAAATCTTTACCCCCATTACAATCAAAATCACACCGCCCGCCAGCTCCGCCTTCGCTTTATAGCGGCTGCCAAACACATTTCCCACTGCTACCCCGGCCGCCGACAGCACAAAGGTAGTCGCGCCGATTAGAACCACAGCCAAAAGAATTTGCACTTTCAAAAATGCAAAGGTTACGCCTATAGCCAGGGCGTCAATGCTGGTCGCCACAGCCAGCAACAGCATAGTCTTCACCGCAAAAGAAGGGTCGCCTTCCTCCTCTTCTTTGCTCAATGCTTCTTTTATCATATTGGCGCCGATGATGGAAAGCAGGATAAAGGCAACCCAATGGTCAATAGCTGTGATTGCATCTTGAAACTGAACGCCCAGGAGATAGCCTACAAGGGGCATGGCAGCCTGGAAACCGCCGAAATAACATCCAGCCAGAAAAACGTGCTTCCACTTCAATTTGGGAAGGGCTAAGCCTTTACAGATCGAGACGGCGAAGGCATCCATAGACAGGCCGACGGCAATAATAAAAAGTTCTGGTAATGTCATGAAGGGGGTCCTCCTTAATTTTGCTTTTCATTGAACGAGTCAGAAAAGACTTACCTGCAGGCTTTCTGCAGATAAGTCTCCTCCTTAACAGCTGCCCGCCATTCTAATACACATTGGCAAGCAGTCCATCCACTGCCGGCTGGCTGGCTTTCCAGTAAATTGCAGTCAGACATTCCAGATAGTGTCCTCCTGCCCTCCGGCAATAAAAGTCACATTTCATGATTCCGACTCCATCGGCGGACAACTTGACATAATTCTTTCCGCCCATAACCACGCTGCTCACATCCTCGATTGTAAAACCATACAGAGCCAGGGCGATACTGTAAAGGGACACTACGTATTCCGGAGTGGCTGCCCCACCGTCAGAAAAATCATAAGCATTCTCGTATTCCAGACTGATTTGGGAGCCAGTTCCATCTGGAATTCGGATGTGGAATTCTTGCAAGGATGAAGAGCCTTCCAACTCCAGTAAAGCAGGTGGGATGATCTCATACCCCGCTGGGACATTGATGTGAAAGCCGGACCACTCATTCACATACTGGTTTCCAATCCACACGCCTGGAATGATGTTGGGGAACATGGCTCCAGTCCACCTTCCGTCTGACCCAAAGGCGTAGACATTTTCATCCACATAACGGTAACAATTATGGATCATATAGCCAGCTTCATTAAAGAAATACCAAGATCCATCTTTGTCCTCATACCAGGTATTGACTGGATAGGAACCGTCCTCTTGCTCATACCACCAGCCGATTCCATCCTGCCGCCACCCGGCAGCAAGGGAAGAAATACTGCTGCTGAATGCCAGCGCTGCAGTCAGCAGCAGGGTAATGAATCTTTTCATCCTGTTTCGTTTCATGAAAATCCCCCCTTCATTATCTTATAAACCTATCATACCCTTCCTTCCAGGAAAAAACAAGAAAAAATTATCGGCTGTATACCCGCATGAAGTTTTTCTTTCCCCGCTTAATCACTTTTCCCTTTCCGGCAAAGTCGGCCATCCTATAGACGGCCTTTACATCCTTTTCCTGAACTCCATCTACTGACACTCCGCCTTGCTCTACATTTCTTCTCGCCTCAGAACGGCTTCCGGCCAGACCTGACGCAGTCAGGATCCCCAAAATATCAATGGCGCCATCCCGGAAATCCTCTTCCTTTAATTCATAGCTAGGCATGTGGGTAGCGTCTCCACCTCCGGCAAACAGTGCCTTGGAGGCGTCTCTTGCCTTTACCGCCTCCTCTTCCCCATGCACCAAATTTGTTAATTCGTAGGCCAGAATCTCCTTTGCCTGATTTAGCTGATTTCCTTCCCACCGATCCATTTCATCAATCTGTTCTATTGGCAAAAAGGTAAGCATCCGCAAACATTTCAAAACATCCGCATCCGCCACATTCCTCCAGTACTGGTAAAACTCAAAGGGCGAGGTTTTATTCGGATCCAGCCATACAGCGCCGGACTGGGTTTTGCCCATTTTCTTTCCCTCAGAATTCAGGAGAAGTGTGATGGTCATAGCATGGGCATCCTTACCCAGCTTTCGCCGGATCAATTCTGTGCCGCCCAGCATATTGCTCCACTGATCGTCTCCACCAAACTGCATATTACAACCATAGCGCTGGAACAGCTCATAGAAATCGTAGCTCTGCATAATCATGTAATTAAATTCTAAAAAGCTTAATCCCTTTTCCATGCGCTGCTTATAACACTCTGCAGTCAGCATACGATTCACGGAAAAATGCGGCCCGATATCTCGAAGCACCTGCACATAGTTCAAATCCATTAGCCAGTCCCCATTATTCACCAGTAACGCACGATCTTCTGAAAAATCGATAAAGCGGCTCATCTGTTTTTTAAAGCAATCCACATTGTGCTGTATGGTCTCTGGCGTCATCATTTGCCGCATATCCGAACGGCCAGAAGGATCTCCGATCATGGCTGTGCCTCCCCCTAACAGGGCAATCGGCTTATTTCCAGCCATCTGAAGCCGTTTCATCAAACACAGTGCCATAAAATGTCCCACATGAAGGCTGTCTGCCGTGGGGTCAAAACCGATATAAAATACGGCCTTTCCTTCATTTACCATTTTTTTGATCTCTTCCTCATTTGTAACCTGGGCAATCAGCCCTCTGGCTACCAATTCTTCGTAAACCTTCATCTGTTTTCCTCCTTAATATTCCAAAAGTGCCCCCCCTGATGCGCGCTCGTTGCGCTGAACTTTCATCGCAGCCTTATGCAATGCCGTTAAATTGTGCAATAAACGAAAAGAAAACCCGTCCTTCGAATCTTCGAAGGACGGGATATTTGCCCGTGTTACCACCTTGCATTTATAAGCAACTCGCATTGCCTACCTCATTGAGTACGCTGCCACAGCTCTTCATACTCTAGCACGATAACGGGTGCAGGGTGCTCCGTCACAGCCTACTATTTGTCTACCGCGCTCATGCTGTCCCGCAAAACGATTCCTCGTCTGCTGATCTGGAAACAAATTTCGGTGTGAAGCTCAAAGATGTATTCATATCCGGCTTTCCACGCGCCTCTCATCATCCGGCTGCTTTCTGTGTGCTTTTGCCTGACATTACTTCTTCTTATCATCGCTTGCTATGAAATTAGTCTACATTATATAAAAGAACCTTGAATTTGTCAAGGGCTTACCACACAAGCTATTGGTTAAACAGCACAATCTTTTCTACTTTCCCGTCAGCCTGGTTCCATATCAGCATGCGTCTCCCCTGAGAAATGTCCGACAATGTGACCATTTGTCTGGTGAGATAAGGTGTGATGGGGCAGTCTGGTGGAACGTTAAATTCTATTCCTCCCACCGCCTTTAACAGAAATCCTCCCTGTCCATCCTCAGTCAAAGGTTCCTCTGCCGTTACGTAATCTGGCATGATTCCGCTTTGGGGCATCCCTACAAAGATTATCTGCGCCGTCACCTGTGGAGGCAGGCTTAACGTCATCGCAGGGCCTGCGTATATATATACCGTTTCTCCTTTTTTCAGCTGATCCATCCCTACTGGTAATCCATACTCACCATCAAGTATCAAGGTATTCTCCGGGTCAATATGGACAATTACCTCTTCTGTATATCCCTCCTGATCCGGAAACTGACGCGTAAAGGAAAAACTGTCCTCGCTAAGTTCCAGCACCGGTCCCCACATCTTAATTGTCTGAGGTGCTTCCTCCTCCCAGGAAGCCTTCGTCAATCCACCGCTTCCCATCTGGGCAAATTCCTTCTCTGTATCATCCATGCGAATAATCTGTGTGGCCCCGGCCATCGCGCCGATGGCTCCTCCAATTACCAGTACAAAAATCAAACCTACCGCGGCTATCCATTTTCTTTTCATCATAAATTACCCTTTCTTTTAAAATGGCGCTTGACCCCTTTTCCGCTGTCTTTCTATTGATTTCTCGTCGTTCCTATATTATAATGGTGCAATGGCTTTGGGTCAAATAAAAACATGAATTTATTTACAACGTTTATTACATCGACGCAAATGCCAAATTACATAATGGAGGTTTTTAAAATGGGATTCGAATTTATTAATAAATTGCCTACTCCGGCAGAGATCCGCGAACAGTATCCTCTTCCTGCCAACCTGGCCCAACTCAAACGGGAGCGTGACGCCCAGATTGCACAGGTTTTTACCGGGGAAAGCGATAAGTTTATCCTGATCATCGGCCCCTGCTCTGCTGATAATGAGGACTCCGTCTGTGACTATGTGAATCGTCTGGCGAAAGTTCAGGAACAAGTTAAAAGCAAGCTTATTATTATCCCAAGAGTCTATACGAATAAACCCCGCACCACCGGAGAAGGATATAAAGGCATGCTTCATCAGCCGGATCCGGAGAAAAAGCCGAATATGCTGGAAGGTATTCTTGCTATCCGTCATATGCACATGCGGGTTCTGCGAGAAAGTGGTCTCTCCACCGCTGATGAAATGCTGTACCCGGAAAATCTGAACTATTTATCTGATATGATGTCTTATGTAGCGGTGGGAGCCCGCTCTGTGGAAAATCAGTACCACCGTCTGGTATCCAGCGGCTGTGATGTCCCTGTAGGCATGAAAAATCCTACCAGCGGCGATTTGTCTGTAATGCTGAATTCCGTTTATGCCGCCCAGCATGGCCACGAATTCATCTTCCGCGGCTGGGAGGTACGAACAAAGGGTAATCCCCTCACCCATACCATCCTCCGCGGCACAGTAAATAAGCACGGACAGTGTCTCCCTAATTATCATTTTGAAGACCTGGAGCTTTTGCTGCAGCTCTATAAGCAGCGGGATAATTTACAGTTTCCTGCCTGTATCGTAGACACAAACCATTCCAATTCTAATAAAAAATACATGGAACAGATCCGCATTGCCAAGGAAGTCCTCCACAGCCGCAGACATGCCCCGGAGATCCGGAATTTCGTCAAGGGCTTAATGATCGAAAGCTATATTGAGCCAGGAGCACAGAAAATCGGCGAGGGCTGCTATGGAAAGTCCATTACCGATCCCTGCTTGGGATGGGAGGCTTCCAGAAAGCTGATCGAGGAAATCGCGGACAGCCTAGCATAGACGACGCGGCTCCAAAACGCGTAAAAAGCCCCGGGCCTGCCGCCAACTGCAGCTGCCCAGGGGCTTTTTCTTTTCTCAAGGGTTCACCTTACCCTATATACTTCTTCAGCACGTCTCTCACCGCTCCAGGTCCTGCGATTTCCTCTATAAACATTCCCTCGATAATATCGCCGATTCCTGCCTGATATAAGTCGATTCCAAAAATGTTCTTATTGGAAAGAATGGGTTTTAACTGTCCTTTATAAGTATCTGGCTTTCCTACCTGGATACCTTCCAGCTGCTTTGTCAGCTCAGGCACCATAGGATCTGCAGATAGCTCAAAGGAATTGCCTTTATCATCCACAGCCAGGAGATAGCGGCACCAACCTGCGATAGCCAAAGGAATAGCGGTCAGCTTCTTGGCATCACCGTACTTCTCCACATAGGACTTAATGGTCTCTCCATAACGAATTCCGACCTTCTGGGAGGTATCCGTAGCAATTCTCTGGGGAGTATCCGGCATAAATGGGTTGGGAATCCGCACATTGATTACTTCATCCACAAAATCCTTGGGGGAGAGAATCCCAGGATCCGTCACCACCGGCATACCTTCTACCGGGCCAATCTGGTGCACCAGCTTATTTAACTGCTCGTCCTTCATCTCGTCCGCAATCAGGGTATAGCCCAGTACACAACCATATACAGCCAATGCGGTATGCAGCGGATTTAAGCAGGTAGTTACCTTCATCCTCTCCACCTTGTTCACCGTATCCCGATCCGTCAGATAAACGCCGGCTTTCTCCAGTGCAGGTCTTCCGTTGGGGAACTTGTCCTCAATCACCAGATACTGGGGCCCTTCTGCATTCACAAAGGGCGCGATAAAGGTCTTCTTGGACGTAATCACTGGGGCCATGTCCTCTACTCCGGCCTTCTCCAGCTCTGCGCATACAGAATCCGCAGGACGGGGCGTGATTTTGTCAATCATGGACCAGGGGAAAGATACCTGGCTCTCATCAGAGAGATAGGCCACGAAGCCATCCTCCACAAAGCCCTTTTTATTCCACTCCTTTGCCATGGTAATGATGGAACTCTGCAACTTCTCGCCATTATGCGAGCAGTTATCCATGGAAACCACTGCCAAAGGAGCCTTACAGGCTTTATAACGCTCATTTAACAGGGCGCACACCACCGCCATTGCAGAAACCGGTTTCTCCGGCCCGTTATCAATATCTGTCTGAATAAAGGGGAAAAAGCTTCCATCCGCTCCCTTTAACGCATATCCCTTTTCCGTGATGGTAAAGGAAATCATCTGTAGGCCGGGGTTGGTAAAGATCCCTTTCAGGCGGCTCCACTGAGCAGCATCACCGGACTGGGCCTTGATCGCTTCAGTCAAAGATCCAATTACCTGCTTATCCGTAGAACCATCTGCCTTTAAGGTAACTGCCAGAACCAGATTGTCATACGGGTGATAAATCTTATCAATAACATCGAAATCAAAGGTTTCCACACAGGTGATTCCCTTATCCGACTCGCCCTCAGCGATCAATGTATCCGCCAGGCCTCCGATAAAAATACGGAAAATATTCCCCGCACCAAAATGCACCCATACTGGCGCCTCCTTGGTCTTTTTTACTACGGCTTCGACATCATATGAGGGAAGGCTTATCCCGGCTGCTTCCCAAGCGCTCTTGTCTTTTAAACCCTGAATTGTTAATTTCATCATCAATATATCCTCTTTGTGCTTACATTTTCATGCATCTGTTTCCACTACGCATTTTTTGCATTCTTGTCAATGGCTTCCCAGAGTCCTTCCAAATAAATCGCCCCCAGAGCACGGTCATACAGGCCATAACCCGGCATAGCAACCTCATCCCAGATCATTCTTCCGTGATCTGGACGGATAATCCCATCGAATCCGGTATCATACAACGTCTTCATGATCGCATACATATCCATAGAGCCGTCGGAAGACAGATGCGCCGCTTCTTCAAAGTCCCTGTCGCTGTTATACTTTAAGTTCCTTACATGGGCAAAAGGAATCCTGCCCTTCGCTGCGCGGATAATCTCGCAGATATCATTCTTCTGATTAGAGCCTAAGGAACCAGTACAGAGGGAAATTCCATTATACGGCTTATCCACTGCCTTTAACAGACGCTCGATGGTCTCCTTATTCCGAATAATTCTGGGAAGCCCAAAGATCGGCCATGCCGGATCATCCGGATGGATTCCCATGCGGATATCGTACTTTTCGCACACCTCGCCGATAGCTTTCAGGAAATATACCAGATTATTAAACAGCTTTTCAGCGTCCACATCCTTATAGGCCTCAAAGAGAGCTTTTAATTTCTCAAGCCGCTCCGGCTCCCAGCCAGGCATCACGAAGCCATTGGACATCTTTTCCACAGACTCTCTCATATGCTCCGGATCGATCTCATCGATCACATCCTGATTGTAGGCAAGTACGGTGGAGCCGTCCGGACGCATCCTAGCCAAATCTGAGCGTGTCCAGTCAAATACTGGCATAAAGTTATAACAAACCATGTGGATGTCTGCCTTGCCCAGGTTCTCCAGAGTGGTGATATAATTTGCGATGTGCTCATCTCGCTTATCTGTACCGATCTTGATGTCATCAGAGATATTCACCGACTCAATTCCCATAATGGAAAGCCCCGCATCCTCCACTTCTTTCTTTAAGGCCGCGATCTCATCTTCAGTCCAAACCTCGCCTGGCATCTTTCCCATAAGGGTGGTAACCACGCCTTTCACTCCGGGGATCTGGCGGATCTGCTTCAGCGATACACTGTCATACCCTGGTCCATACCAACGTAACGTCATATCCATACTATCATACCTCCATAAATATATTTTTATTAAATGATTTCACAAAACTGGCCAAATCATTCCTTTAGTTATATAGTAATATATTTCTTGATTATATTCAATACCTAATTATTAAATTTTTTTCAATATATTTTTGTTGATTCTGTATATTTCTATTCTTATTGCGTTTAGATATTGACTTTTTTTCAAAGAGATTCTATGATATTCATATAATAGTTACACAAATATTAATAAAGGAGTGATATACTACTATGAAAGCAGTGCAAATCGTTAAGCCAAATGAACTGAAAATCATCGATGTGGAAAAGCCTGTAATCGATGAGAAGAACAATGTGCTGATCCAGATGACTGCAGCCGGGATCTGCGGCTCCGATGTGGGGATTTACCACGGAACTAATGCCGCCGCCACCTATCCCCGGATTATCGGTCACGAAATGGTTGGCCGGGTGGCGCAGGTGGGAGAGAATGTTTCCGGATTAAAAGTAGGCGACCGGGTAATCATTAACCAGGTAACCAGCTGTGGACACTGCTATCCCTGCAAAATCGGCCGTAGCAATGTATGTGACAGCCTGGCCGTGCGCGGAGTGCACATTGACGGCGGATATCGGGAATACATGGCAGTTCCTGAATCTGACTGCTATCTGCTCCCAGATTTCCTTTCCGATACAGACGCCATCATGATTGAGCCCACCACCATCGCCATCCAGTCCTGCAACCGTGCAGAGTTGACAAAGGATGACATGCTTCTGATCTTTGGGTCCGGCGCCCTGGGCAGCTCTATCCTAAAGATTGCGCGGTTAATTTGCAGCCACATTATTGTAGCCGATATTATGGATGATAAACTGGAAGCGGCAAAGGAAAACGGCGCCAAATATACCATCAATGTGCTGAAGGAAGATTTAGTCGAAAAGGTTAAGGAATATACGGAAGGCCACGGCTCCACTGTTTCCATCGACGCCGCCTGCACCAAAGACTCTCTGATCCAGCTGTTAAAGGCTACCGGCAACGCTGGCCGGGTGATGACCATGGGATTTTCTGTAGCGCCCACCGAGGTCAATCAGTTCCTGATCACCTCCAAGGAGCTGGATGTCCGCGGATCCAGACTGCAAAATAAAAAGTTCGGGGAAGCGATCAAGCTGATCGAGGAAGGAAAACTGGACTTAAATGGAACGGTTTCTCATACCTTCCCCCTATTAAAAGCTCAGGAAGCCTTTGATTTCGTTGACAGTCATGATCCGTCCATCCGGAAAATCGCCCTTACCTTCGATGAACTGGAAGGATAACACTACTGATATACCAGATAGGACAGCCGCCGCCATCCTTAACCGAACAGCGGCGGCTTGTTTTAACATTTATATACCCTTAATCCATTTTCACAACAATCTTCATGGAATTCCCCGGGTTCTTCTCAATATCACGGATAGCCTCCGGAGCTTCCTCCAGTCCGATCGTCTTGGTTAAAATCCTTCTTACATCTACACGCTTTGTGTAGATCAGTTCAATAGCCTCCTCAAATTCTTTGGCGCTAGTTCTGGCTCCACGGATATCGATCTCCTTACGGGTGATCATGTCTGTAGGAATAGAGGTCTCCTTTGGCGGCCAGCCGGTGAGGGTAATACGCCCTGCGTTGCTGACTAAATCCAGAGAAGAACGCACCGCCGCATTGGCGCCGCTACATTCCATTACCTGCTGTGCCATCTCTCCACCGGTAATCTTGCTCACCGCCTCCACCGGATCCTCCTTACCAGAATTAATAACATATTCGATCCCCAACTCCTTGGCGAAATCCAATCGCTCCTGAACCAAATCCAGAAGAATTGCGTGAGCCCCATAAGCCTGGGCAATCATGCCAGCCAGCAGTCCGATGGGACCTGCCCCGATAATCGCGCAGTATTCCCCGGCCTTTAATCCGCCTCTGTGTATGCCATGGAGGGAAATGGTAAGAGGCTCCGCCATGGCAGCGTCAACCCAGTCCATGTCCACCGGCTTTTTCACCAGCATATCCGCCGGGTGGCAAAAATACTCTGCCATACCGCCGTCCACATGCACCCCTAATACCTTTAAACTGGTGCAGCAGTTGGTACGGCCAATACTGCATGGATAGCAGGAGCCGCAGTAGAGATAAGGATCAACAATCACCTGATCTCCCACCTTCAGTCCCTTAGGATTATCTGCAGGAATCTCCTCTATGATACCTGCTAGCTCGTGGCCAATCACTCTGGGGTAGGATACCAGCTTATTTGTCCCACGAAATGCGCCAATATCGCTTCCACAGATGCCGGCTGTCTTAATCCGGATCAGCGCCTCTCCCGGCTTCGGCACTGGCTTCTCCAGCTCCACTACCCCAACAACTCTTGGCTCCTCCAATTTTACTGCTTTCATTTCTCCTTCTCCTCCTTTACTATACTTACCATTATCATTTTCCCAACTCCTGGATAATATTTCAATTCCATAAATAAATTGGAAGGCTCACCGCTCCTTATTGCCGAATAATTTCCCGATCTCCCTGTGATGTCTGACTTATGCTTTATAACAATTCAGAGATTATGCTGCAATACTGAGCCTGGCACGAAATTTGTGATACCAAAGGCTAAAAGGCACAGTGCATACCAAGCCGGCATTGCACTGTGCCCTTAAGACCTGTATGACCAATATTGATCGGATAACCTTGTCCATCCGATGCCACAGACGTATGCTACCTGTCTATATTCTGTAGCAGACTCGAATACGACTTCTGTAATATATCTTTCACCGACAAATGTTGTTTTCCCTATAAACTGTCTGTATTACTTTGATTTATTTGTTGATTATTGATAATTATCCCTTCCCAGCAATGATCCTATGCATATTTTGCACATATTGGATACTTATATTGTAGTGGCTATGCATTATTTTGTCAAGTTTTCTCAATATAGTTTTTATAATTTTCAAAATCAAAGCAAAAAATCCAGGGCATTTTTTATATCTTTCTAATATGCCCTGAATTTATCCCATGGAAAGGCCAAAAAAATGCAACTGATATATCATAATTTCATGATCATAAACGCTTCTAATCACAAAAGCACTCCGGAAATGCGGTATAGGTATTCCGAAAATCATCCAGCCAGCGTCCGAGATGATCCGTATAAAACAACTCCAAATCTACATTTCCCGGAATTCCCATCATCAGATAATAGTAGAGAACACGATGCTGCTCCAGAATCATCATTTGCTTTTCCGCATTGATCCGGGTATCCAGATATCGTATCCGGTCATAGTGGGAACACAGCCCGTGCACACTGTCCCATATCCGTGCTCTATGGCTAAATTCATAGAGCAGACGGTGCATCTCATCGTCCAGTTCAAAGAACATATCATTGATCTTCCCTGGCGATCCAGAAAGCGCCTCCTCCTGCCGATCGATATTCTCCTTAATCTTTTCCATCTGCTCTGGCGAAAGAGTCCCTGCCAGCTCCTTAATGATGGCTTCCTCCAGGACTCTCCGCATAAAATATCCTTCTTTTACATGACTTAAGCTAATTCGACTCACCTTGCTTCCCCGTTGGGGAAGGATATCCACAAGCCCCTCATTCCCCAGCAAAATCAGAGCCTCACGGATTGGCGTGCGGCTCATACCCAGCTGCTCCCCCAGCTCCGCCTCATTTAAAATCGCTCCTGGTTCCAAGCGCAGGATCATAATATTCCTCCGCAAAGCCCAGTAGGAATACGCCCGGCTGTTTTCATCGGGATGGCGTTGTCGCAAGACCTCAAGAGTCATTGGCACTGTCCTCCTTCATTTCGTTATACTCAATAGTGTATAACAGAAATACCAGATTTGCCAAGTGATGATTTTCCCAATTTTACATTTTTCTAAAATTTTCCCCAGATCATGTTTCCAAAATCGCACGCCTGCCGGCAGTGTACATAAGCCCAGTGCCAGAGTCGTGTAAAAAGTAGCCCTGCAAAAGTGAAAAGCATGAGCATACATGTTGAAATTGTTATTTAGCTGAGTCTTTTGTTTGTCGTGAAGGCCTAGAGAATCGCAGGCTGACTTAAGGTGCAGGCGCAAATCGGCAGAGGGTAACGCCCATGGCAGGCAGGATCAAGGCGTCACCCCGCTCTCGCTCCGCCGAAAGCGCAGCGGTGCGTAAGGCCCTAAAAGACAGGGCCTACATCC